>JBJEOK010000001.1:0-4356 GCA_051880695.1 Acutalibacteraceae bacterium
GACGAAAGTTTGGAAAGCTACTTTATCAATCTTGTGGGAGGCGAAAAATGATGAAAAATTTATTATCTGCTGAATTTTTAAGGATTTTCAAAAATAAACTGTTCTGGTTTCTCTCGGTTTTATCGTTTGTATTCGGAGCGCTCATTCAGGTTTATGTTTACTTCGGCTCAAAGATTTCGGATATTGACCCGAATATAGATATGGGATTATTTGCCGTGGGAATGGTTATCGGATTTGTTGCCGCAATTTTTGTCAGCCTGTTTGTAGGTACGGAATATTCGGACGGCACAATAAGAAATAAAATAATAAACGGAAAATCAAGAATATCAATTTATTTTTCAAAATATATTGTTTGCTGTGTTGCAATGGTTTTGTTTTTTGCTTTTTATTATGCCGGCTCATTGATTTTCGGCTTTGTCCTTTGTAAAGAAATCATATCAAAAGCTTCGGTGCTGATTATAACCGGTCTTGTGCTTTGCCTTGCATCATTTTCTTATGTTGCCTTGTTTTTGGCAGTTGCAATGAACTGCGGAAAAAAATCCGCTTCGGCAGTTATAGCTCTTGTTGCCACCATAGTTATGTTCTTTACGGCTGTTATGACTATCTCAAAGCTTGCCGAGCCGGAGTTTTATCCGGAAGCGGTGTATATGGATACAGAAACCGGTGAGCTTGTAAGAGAAGAAGAAATGCCAAATCCCAATTATTTAAGGGGCACAAAAAGAAAAGTATTTGAAATTATCAATGATGCAAATCCGTCAGGACAGTCTATTCAGCTTTCGGGTGCAATTGATAATGACGGTTCGGTATGTAAAAAAGAATTTCCCCTTTATTCCTGCGGTTTAATAATAATATCAACTGCAATAGGAATGATTATGTTCAGGAAAAAAGATATTATTTAGGTGATTATATGAAATATGCGGTTGCGGTTATTTTGGTTTTAGTCATTGCTGCTTTGATTTTAAGGCAGACAGCACTAAAAAAGGAATTACAAAACATAAGCTTTCAGCTTGATGAAATATTAAAAGGTGACACCAATGCCTTGATAACTGTTTCAACAAGGGACAAGTCTGTTAAAAAAATGGTATTGACCCTCAATGAAAAAATCAGACAGCTGAGAAAAACAGAGCTTCAGCTTAAATCAAAAAATGACGAACTGAGAACCGCAATCACCAATATTTCTCACGATTTGAGAACTCCGCTTACGGCAATCTGCGGATACCTTGACCTATTGAAAGGCGAGAAAAAATCGGACGAGGTTGACCGATGCCTTGGAATTATTGAAAACCGCACCGAGGCACTGAAACAACTGACTGAGGAGCTTTTCAAATATTCCCTTGTTGACTTTGAAGAAGAAAAGCTTAAATTTGAGGAGATTTCTTTAGGCGGTGCCCTTGAAGAAAGCGTGGCGGCTTTTTACGGAGCCTTTAAGGAAAAAGGAATTGAGCCGAAAATCAGCATAACCGAACATAAAATCATAAAAAGCCTTGATAAAACCGCCCTTTTGAGAATTTTTGCAAATATCTTGAGTAATGCCCTGAAATACAGCGACAGTGACCTTGAGATTGTTCTGAACAACAGCGGAAAAATTATTTTCACAAATACTGCAAAGGGTCTTGATGAAATTCAGGTAGGGAAGATTTTTGACAGGTTTTACACCGTTGAAAATGCACGTACTTCAACGGGGCTGGG
The DNA here is from genome assembly GCA_051880695.1 of Acutalibacteraceae bacterium. GTDB lineage: Bacteria > Bacillota > Clostridia > Oscillospirales > Acutalibacteraceae > UBA6857. The sequence continues at coordinate 1,690 of JBJEOK010000001.1, forward strand.
TCTTTCAATTGCAAGAAGCCTTGCACAGCGGATGGGCGGAAAAATATCAGCTGAATACAGCAATCAAAAGCTATCGGTTATCGTTGATTTCGGTGAGGAAAACGCTATAACAGAATAATAGGGCTATAAAAAAGTTAAAATAAAATCCGGGGCTAACAAAAAAAGTAAGCCCCGGATTTATTACTTGACCGAAAAAAATCAGCCTGACACCAAAGTGCCAAGCTGACTTGAATTATAACCTAAGATAATTTTTTAAGAGTTATGCCCACTGATCAACAAAGGGCTCTTTCTCATACTTGGAAACATACTTATCCTGATAGTAGTTTTCAAGTGAAATGCTTATGTCGCCGTCCTGAGGTACTGTGATAACTGTACAGCCTCTCTGTGCGCCTTCTTCAAAAAGCTCAGCGTAAGCGAGGTAGTCAATGCTCATACCGTAAACAAGGTTGATGCCCTTGTAGTTGATGATAGCATTGTTAACGTGGTCGTGACCGCAGAAAACGCCTTGAGTTGAGCCTAATTCCTGCATAGTCTCAAACATATTGCAGCCGTATATACCGGGATATGACTTCTCGCCTTTTTCGTGGAAGTAGCCGTCAACAACCTTAACGTCCTCGGTGTCCTGATAACCGTTGTCTCTGTATTCGTTCCAGGCAACGCCGAATTCTTCAAGAGGAATGTGGAAGAAAGCTAAGGATTTAAACATGGGATATGAGCTGTCAATAGCTTTGTTTGCTGCGTCAATGGCGAGAACATTCTCTTTATACCAATCAATCTGATCCTGGTGGATGCTGTCATATTTCCACTGAATACCTAAAATATCGCCGTCAACATATTCGTTGGAGTCAAGCATAAAGAAAGCGTTTGTAACGATACCGCGGCTGTTTTTAACCTTAATTACGTGGTTGCCGTAGCCGTAAACGTCCTCGGGACCCTCTTGATAAAGGCAGTATTTAAGCTCGGGGTCTGCCCACATATCGGAAATTTGCTTTCTTGTGTGGGTTGCATAAGCCTCAGAGTCGTGGTTGCCGAAGCAAACTGTGTAATAAACACCTAAGGTTTCGAGCAGGTCAATTAACATTCTTGTTGAAAGGCTGTTGTTAAAGGTTCCGGCCTGGAAAGGTACGGGGTAAACCATGTCACCGGTAAAAACAACAAGGTCCGGCTTTTCATAAGTGAGAAGTGCGGCAACTGCGTTCATGGCACGCTTGTCATTGTCCTTGCTCATTGAGCCGCCGCCGATATGTACGTCGGTGATTTGTACAACCTTAAGGTCTCTGTCTGTGTTGAATGTCCAGTATCCGTCCTCGTCGAGGGTGGGAACAAGCTGATTTTCATACTGAACCTGGTCGAATGACTTAGCATAGTCATAATTTTCATCGATGATCTTTTCCGTAATACCGGAAAAAGCCAATGAAATTGATGAGATGATGCTGAGTAAAACACTTACTATTTTTACAAGAAATGCGGGCATAATGATTCTCCTTTACGAAAGTTATAGTGCAATAATTATAGCTTGAATTTTTTTATTTTTCAATAAAAATTTGGAAATTTGGGTATAATTTATAATTTTTCATCTTATATTTTGAGCATTATGCTCTTGCTACCATTTCGCCGTAAAGCTCTTTTTCCTCTTTAATGAACTTTTCAATGGCTTCAACAGAGGGCATTGCAGCAGAACAGCTGTGAGCCGAAACGAGCATTGAAGCTGAAGCTGAACCGAACTCGAGAGCGTCAAACATATCCTTGCCCTCGAGGAGGCTGTAAATGAAAGCGCTTGCATAGCCGTCACCGCCGCCAAAGCCCTTGAGTGCATTTACGGGGAAAGGCTTGATTGAATAGCTCTTACCGTCGTTGGTGTAAGCGGTGGAGCCCTCTTTACCGTGCTTTATGATAACGATTTTTGCACCGTATGACTGCCATAATTTTGCGGTTTCTTCGTCACAGGGGCAAACACCCGTAATAGCTTCCGTAAGGTCATATTCCTCTCTTGAGCCTAAAATAATGTCGGCATTGCGGGCGACGGTCTGGTAGTAAACCGAAATTTCGTCAAAGTTCTGCCATGTGTAGGCGCGGTAGTCAATGTCAAAAATTACAACAACATTGTTCTTTTTAGCAAGGTACATAGCTTTTAAAACTGCGTCTCTTGAGGGGCTTTTTGCAAGGGCGGTACCTGAAATAACAATGGCCTTTGCAGAGGCGATATATTCCTCGCTGACTTCTTCCGGCTCGAGCATAAGGTCGGCAATGCTGTCACGGTACATAAGAATTGAGCTTTCCGAGGGGCTTTTGATTTCAGTGAAAGTAAGACCTAACTTTTCTCCGTTTTTAGCACGGAAAATATTTGAGGTGTCAATACCGTCTTTGTTAAAGTAGTCCACAACAAAGTCGCCGTGCTGGTCATCGGAAACCTTACCGATAAAGCCCACCTTTTTGCCTAATCTTGCAAGGCCTACCGCGATGTTTGCAGGAGAGCCGCCGACGTATTTGTTAAAGTTACAGCTTTCTGCAAGAGGTCTGTTCATATCGGTGGGGTTAAAGTCAATTGCAACTCTGCCGATAGGGATAACATCAAGGGGCTTGCTCTGGTCAAATTCAACGTATTTCATAATAATCATTCCTCGTATAATAAAGTAGTAGTTATTAAAGTCCCTCTCCAAGGACTGT
>JBJEOK010000002.1:0-4297 GCA_051880695.1 Acutalibacteraceae bacterium
TTCTGTGCGTTGTTATATCATAGTTTTCCTTTAACAATTCAACAATCTCATTTGTTGTCAGCTGATGATTCTCATCGGTGTACCGCTCTAATATCTTCAAAATGTATAGCGGTCTGAATTTGTTTGGATTTTCCATAATAACCTCAGCAAACAATTAAACTGTTATTTTTCCTTACAAATAGTGACGGTACTTTGTCCTCTGTGACGGATCAGTGATTGTGTCGTAAATGAGCCGTCATTTTTAATATTGATAAGCGTACCGCCTCTGAATGGTACAACATAAATATTGTGGTCACAGGAAAGTCCATAAGTCAGGCGGATTCCCTGATAATTGACCGAATAATTATTCATATGGTCGTGCCCGGCAAAGCAACCCTTTGTTGAGCCAAGGCGAACCATTGTTTCAAACATTTCATCATCAACAACCGGATAACCGCCTTTTTCAAAACGCATCCCATGCACTTTTTCTCCGTTTTCATAGCCTGTCGCAAATTCCTGCATCGGTATGTGGAAAAAAGCCAGTGACGGCACAACTTTGCTTTCATCTCCGTTTTCTTCTTTTGCGATTTGTTTTACAGTGTTCTCATACCACTGAATCTGGTTCTCGTGAAAATGATCATATCCGTCGTTCGCCTCGTCGTAGCTATTAGAATCCATAAAAATCAGAGACATTAAGGCGTTATTGCTGTTATCACGGACTGTATAGTAGTAATTGCCAATACCATCAACATTTTCGTCGCCACGCTCATAAATGCAGTATTCAAGCGATTCAAGGTAATTGTTCAATGTCTGCTTATCAGCAATTTTGTCAGGATCAATAACTTCGTTCGGTTCGTACTGAATATCAAGTCCTTCGTGATTACCGTATGTAAATGCCCAAGGAATCTGAAATTCCTCCATAAATGTACAGAAAGTCTTAAATGCGGTATAGTTTTCCTTTTCACTTGTTACATCGCCTGTTACAACGATCATATCCGGTTTTGTTGTTTCAACCATAGCGGTTATTGTTTTAAAGGCTTTAGCATCCTTTTCCTCGTTATTGAGAATATGCACATCGGTTATCTGCAATACAGAAAAAGCCGTATCTTCGGCTCTGACATATTTTTTGCCGTAAAAGGTTACCGTCAGCGTTGCTGTCCCCCCTATGAGGGCAAGCACAAGCAAAATACTTAAAAATACTTTTGTTCTTTTTTTCATATCAGCTATCCTCCCTTACAGAAACATTATTATCCGTTTCAACCGTTTGGCTCATATGATTATTCACAACAGCAATGGGCTTATCGCTGCGAATCTCGGTAACAAGACCGTTTTGCCATTTAAAGCTGATTTTTGCACCGTTGACAACCATATTCTTAACCTCACCCAAATCGCCGAAGCTGTCAGGCAACGCAGGGATAAGTTCAATAAAACCGTTTTCCTCGGTTATCAGCATTTCGTTGATTCCCGCAACGAATCCCATATTGCCGTCAATCTGGAAGTAGAACGGCGGATGAACACAGAAAAGGTTTCTGAACACCGAGTGTGTCAGCATACTGCGGATAACCTTCTGTGCAGTTTTCGCTTCACGCAGTCTTGCCGAAAGGCAAATTGCCCATGCCGCTGACCAGCCGATGTACTGAGTTGAGTTATCCGTGCGGTAATGAAACAGTTTCCGAACCCATTCCGTCTGCTCTGCGTTTTCGTAAAAACCGATAATATTTCCGGGGTAAAACGCATACAGCGGAGAAAAATGGCGGTGTCCTTTTTCAGGCGTTTCATAATCCTTATGCCATTCGCAAATGCCGTTTTTGCCCTCTTTGAAAGGATAAAGAAGCGGCGTTTTTTCTTTGATTTCGGTTTTCAGCTTTTCATCTTGCGAAAGCTCAAGAGCATTCCGGAAAGCCTGCCTGACAAGTCCCATATCGAACGCCGAAGCGTAATCAAGCTTGCAGTTTGTTCCGTTATTAGAAAAAACATTTTCAGGAGACGGCGACGGGCAAACGACATACATTCCCTCATGCAAAACAAGAAAATCGCAGGCAAAGCGCGCCGACTCTGTGACAATTTCTTTGATTTTATCCTCATATTCTTTGAGATTGCCGTTTTTATAATGCGTGTATATTTCATTTGAGAGCCACACGCCGCATAGCGGAGCGAACATATAGTTGGAATCGCCTTTAACGGGTGGTGTTTTGCGCCACAAATCAACATTGTGGTTGCAAGCGAATCCCTTACAGCCGTAATTGATGGCTGCGGTTTTTCTACCGTTCTGCATGGTTTCGTACACCATCTGAATGAGCGGCTCAATACATTCTGACAGTCCCGAACGGGAAGCCCCCCAATAGTTCATTTCGGTGTTGATATTCACCGTGTAGTTACAGCTCCACGGCGGACGAACCGAATTGTTCCAGATTCCTTGAAGATTGAGTGCCTGACCGCCTTTTCTACTACCTGAAATCATCATATATTTGCCGTAATTATAGAGCAGCTCGCAAAGAGCCTTTTCATCGCCGCCTTTTTTGACGGATTTTAATATTTCATCGGCGGTCATTTCGTTGATGCAATTAAAAGATACGCTTTGGGCATTGAATAAAGCGGAATAGTCTTTTATATGCCGTGATTTCAATGTTTCAAAATCCTTGTTAACCGCTCCCGTTCCCGCTCTGCATTTTTGCATTACGGCTTTTCTGCTTGTTTCAGGCATTTTGTCAAAGCCGTTAAATCCCGTTGCCGTTGCAAAATAAAGAGTCAGTTCGGTTGCGTTATTTACTTTTACTGAGCCTTTGCCGCACCGTATCCTTCCGTCTGTCATCACCTGCACTTGAAGGCAGAAAGCCATCCCTTTTTTCTCGTTGTAACGAATTGGATGAAGCTCTTTTCTCAGATAATTTGGGGCTGCATAATCGGGGGCATTTCCGAGAAGATAAAGGCTGTATTCTTCCGTGCAAATTTCATGCTTCAGCTTGCTTTTTGCCTTAACCGTAACGGAAAACGGCTTATTCGATTTTATCCTGAAAACGGAAATTTTATCGGGATTGGAAGAAAACGCTTCGACAGCACAGTCTCTTGCCTTGACATAATGGATTCCGTTTGAAAGGTCAAGACATCTCTCGTAATCCACCTGATTCAAGCCTTTGAAAGAGAGAGTAATCTCACCGAGCGGCATAAATGCCTCGCTGTAAAAGCCTGTCAGTTTTTCTTCGCAAAGGGCGTCCGCTTCGCTGTTCTTACCCTGAAAAATCAGCTTGCGCACTTGTTCCAAATTTTCAAGGCTTTCCGTGCTATCGTAATTCTTAGGATAACCCGACCAAAGCGTTCCGTCGTTAAAACAGAGCTTTTCTTTTTTCAACGAGCCGTATACCATAACGCCCGTATAGCCGTTGCCGAGAGGTAGCGCCTCCCGCCAAGTTTTTGCCGGCTTTTTATATCGGATTATATTCATCCTTCTTCCTCCGTTCATTTTAATCCACATTAATTTTAAAGCATACAGGCATTTTTGAAATGACCTTACTGCGAGTTTTGATTGTAAGAGATTTTTTATCCTGCGAAAAAGTGACGCTCTCATCACTTCCGAGCAGGGTAATATTTTTAATGATGCAGTGGAACAAATCCATGCTGTCGGCAAGAGATCTGATTTTAAATACATTTTTGCCCTCGGGCTTGAGCGCAAAAGCGTAAACAACGCCCGTTTTGCAGGTGAAGCGGAAGTCCCGACTTGTATAGCTGAATTTTTCGTTAAACGAGCCGCCTTTTTGCTTCTTGCCCTCGCCGAAAACCTTGTAGGGCTGTGTGTCCCAGATTGCCTCAGCGTTGGTTTTTGTCCACTTGCCGAGTTCGCTTAATATATGCTTTTCCTCTTCACAAATTGAGCCGTCGGCTTTCGGGCCGATATTCAGAACAAAACAGCCGTTTTTTGAAATAACATCAAGCAGATTGCAGGCGATGGTTTCCGGCGTCTTGAAGCGGTTCGTTGTGCAGTAGCTCCATGAGTTATAGGCAGTGGAGGTTTCGCCCTGCCAGATATACGGACTGATGTTTTCAAGCTGACCTCTTTCGTGGTCAAAAATTGCGCAGTTATACATAATGGCATCGGATTTATAGTAGACGCAGACTTCCTTGCCCCATTCGAGTGAACGGTTATAGTAATAAGCAAGAAATTTTTTCATATACGGGCGAAAAGCCTTATACGATGTCCACCAGTCAAAGAAAAGTGATGACGGCTGATACTTGTCAATCAACTCGCACGAGGACACAAGCCAGTCACAAAGCCACTTTTCCGTCGGCTCTATGCCGTGCTCCTGCTTTAAAAGCGTGAAAA
>JBJEOK010000003.1:0-74861 GCA_051880695.1 Acutalibacteraceae bacterium
AGCTTGTTAAGCTGTTCTCGCTCCCAAGCCTGCGCTTCACGCTTTGTTTTGAACCCTCGTTTCTGCGACTGCTTGCGTTCACCGTTCCAATCGGTGTAACGGTAAAGCACTCGCCAAGTGTTTGTTTTTTCTTCTTTATATACTGCCATTGTTTAATCCCTCTCTTTCTTAGTTGCACCGTAGCAGGTGCGTTCCATAAAATATTGCTTATTTACTCGCCCTGAAATTGTCATAAACCCTTTTTCTTTCAGCTCGGCATTTAGCTTTTGGACGATTTTGTAAGCGTAAGATTTTGAGATACCCAGTTCCTGAGCTACCTCATCAACTCGCATAAAGCTTGTACTCTCCATTTAATCACCCCCTTACTTGTTTTTTGATAATTCAATTATTTAGCGTCGGAGAACTTTCTGACCGCATTCCGATTTGCCCGAGCGGATATGCCATTACCGTGACATATGACGTATATTCTGTTGTTAAGCAAACAACTTAACGCTATTTGCTTAACTATTATACTAAACAAATTCCGTAAAGTCAAGTGGTTTTTGAGAAAATATTTACTTTTTTTGCTTTGGTTATCTTGACACACACTAAACATATATGATATACTTATTGCATATTACATAAACAAGGAGCGTAATTGCTATGGCAATCGGTGAAAGAATTCGTTTCTTCCGCAATCTGCGGGGAATGACACAAAAGTATTTAGGAACGGTAGTCGGCTTTCCCGAAAAGACCGCTGACATCCGTATGGCGCAATATGAATCAGGCTCAAGAACGCCGAAAGCTGATTTAACAGAAAGTCTTGCCGGCGTGCTTGGTGTGTCACCTCTGGCGCTGTCTGTACCTGACATTGACAGCTATCTTGGTTTAATGCACACGCTGTTTACATTAGAGGACAGATACGGATTGACAATAGAAAAGACGGAAAACGGTGTTTCAATTTATGCAGACCCTAAAAAGGGAACGGATGCAGCAGAGCTTTCGGAAATGTTAAATGCGTGGGCGGAACAATCCGAAAAATATCATAACGGCGATATTAACCGTGACGATTATGATAAGTGGCGTTATAACTACCCGAAATATGATGAAACTTCCGGCTATGTAAAAGTACCGTTACAAGAAGTAAACGAAGCTATGCTTGAAGCTTTCAAAGACAAATTGAAAAACGACTAAATTCAGACATAAGAAAAAGAGCTATCAGACTTTCAAAAAATCTGATAGCTCTTTACTTTTACAATAATTCAAATAATGTTGCCATTTTGTTGCCACAGAGGGCTTTCAAACGGCGAAAAGCCTTTATTTACGGGCTTTTTCACAGGTGTGAAATTATTCCCACTCAATTGTACCGACCGGCTTGGGAGTGAGGTCGAACAGCACTCTGTTGATTCCCTCAACTTCTGCTGTGATTCTTGCAGTAATGTGCTGAAGTACCGAGAAAGGAATTTCCGCAACGGTGGCTGTCATAGCATCAACAGTATTTACTGCACGAATAATTGCAGGCCAACCCTCGTAACGGTCTTCATCTTTAACGCCGACGCTCTTGATGTCGGGGATTGCAATAAAGTACTGCCATACTTTTTCAGCAAGACCGTTTTTGTCAAACTCTTCTCTTAAAATAGCGTCAGCTTCTCTGAGTGCGTGAAGTCTGTCCTTTGTAATGGCACCCAGGCAACGTACACCGAGACCGGGGCCGGGGAAGGGCTGACGGTATACCATTGAATGAGGAAGTCCTAAGGCTTCACCTACAACACGTACCTCGTCTTTGAAAAGAAGCTTGACCGGTTCAACAAGCTCCATAGCCATTTCCTCGGGAAGTCCGCCTACATTGTGGTGTGACTTAACAACCTTGCCCTTGTTGAGGCTTTCAAGAATGTCGGGATAAATTGTGCCTTGTGCAAGGAAAGGAATTGCACCGAGCTTAGCAGCTTCTTCATCGAAAACCTTAATAAATTCGGCACCGATAATTTTTCTTTTCTTTTCGGGATCTGCTTGACCTGCAAGAAGACTTAAAAAACGTTCTGATGCGTCAACATAGGTGAGGTTTGCACCCAGCTGATTGCGGAAAACCTCAATAACTTGCTCACTTTCACCTTTACGCATAAGTCCGTGATTGACGTGCACACAGTAAAGCTGCTTGCCGATTGCCTTAATAAGAAGTGCCGCAACAACTGATGAGTCAACACCGCCGGAAAGCGCTAAAAGCACCTTTTTGTCACCTACTTGCTCTCTGACAGCTTTAATCTGCTCATCAATGAACTTTTCTGCAAGAGCTTTAGTGGTAATTCTTTCCATTGTCTCAGGTCTTTTGTTTGAATCCATTGTAATCATCCTCCCGAAAATTATATTAAATTATAAAATATTGCTTAGTTAGTGTAGTTGTCAAAATAGCCCTGTACAAGTACAACAGGAGTACCCTTGTCACCTGAACCGCTTGTAAGGTCGCAAAGTGAACCGATAAGATCGGTAAACTGACGGGGTGTTGTGCCCTGTGAAGCCATATTGCCCACAAGACTTTCGTCACCCTTTTCTGCGATACGCTGTGAAATAGCCTTTTTAAGCTCGTCACCTGAAAGTCCCTTGAAGTCGTTGTCGGCAAGATATTTGAGCTTTAACTCATTAGGTGTACCCTTGAGACCGTCGGTGTAACCCGGTGAAACGCAGGGGTCGGCAAGCTCCCAAATTTTTCCCTGAGGGTCTTTGAAAGCACCGTCACCGTAAACCATAACTTCAATCTTCTTGCCTGTTTTTTCAATAAGAAGCTGTTGTGTCCTGTTAACAAATTCATAGCAGTTCTTCGGGAAAAGCTTAACTGTGTCTTCGGTGGACTTGTTTGAGCCTAAAAGTCCGAAATCAGCATTGAAGCCGCTGCCGTCAATTTCTTCTGTAAGAATATCGTCAAGACCGTAAACTACCTTTGCACCGGCAGCCTTTAAAAGTCTTTTTGTTCTTTTTCTTGTATGAATATCACAGGTAAGTACGCAATCGGTGTAGTCAAGTATAGCCTTTGCCTGGTTAGCAAAAACAACTTCTACCTCGGCACCGCAGGACTTAATAAGGTCAGCATAATAAGCCACATAGTCAACACCTGTAAACTCGTGCTTATTTTCGCCGAAAAGCTCACGGTACTTGCTGAGTGAAAGCACATCACTGTAAGGATTTACACCTGCCTCATCAAGCTGATCATAAGTGAGAAGATGGTTGCCAACCTCATCACTTGGGTAGCTGAGCATAAGCACAACCTTTTTACAGCCCATTGCAATACCGCGAAGACAAATTGCAAAACGGTTACGTGATAAAATCGGGAAAATTACGCCTACGGTTTCACCGCCGAATTTTGCTCTAATGTCCTTTGCAATAGCCTCAACAGAAGCGTAGTTACCCTGACTTCTTGCAAGAATTGATTCTGTCACTGCAACAACGTCCCTGTCGTGAAATGAGAAGCCCTCGCTTTCAGCAGCCTCCACCACGCTGTCACAGACAATTTGAGCAAGGTCATCGCCCTGACGGATAATTGGACAACGGATACCTCTTGAAACAGTACCTACTTTTCTTTCCATATTAAACTTACCCCTTATAAATAAAATCGGTAATCAATATCGGGATTTCCCAATAAAAATACTTACTTATTTTACCACCTTATAAGATACAAGTCAAGTATTATTTTTCCTATGGTAAATCCCCATGGTAAATTTGATATACTTTTACTTAATTATTTATCTTGAAATTCAACCTTAACTAATGTATAATTATATGCAAGACTTATGAAAAGAGGTTTCGTCTTGAAAAGCTTTGAAATTTTGAAAAATGACAGCGGTCAGCGTCTTGACAAGTTTCTTACTAAGGCTTGCCCTAAGCTGCCAAAAGCATTGATGTATAAATATATAAGAATAAAGCGCATAAAAGTAAACGGAAAGCGTGCCGAAATCTCAACAAGGCTTAACGTAGGCGACAAGGTTGACCTTTACATAAACGATGAGTTTTTTGAAAAAAAAGAAGCCGTTTATGACTTTATGTCGGCTTCAAAAAATTTGGATATAGTTTACGAAGATGATAATATCATACTTTTAAATAAAAAAGTCGGCTTGCTTTCACACCCTGACGAGGGTGAGTATGTTGATACGCTCATAACCCGTGTAAAGCGTTACCTTTTTGAAAAGGGTCAGTGGCACCCCGACGAGGAAAACAGCTTCTGCCCTGCCCTGGCAAACAGAATTGACAGAAACACAAGCGGTATTGTTATTTGTGCCAAAACTGCCGAGGCGCTGCGTGTGCTGAACCAAAAGATCAAAGACAGAGAGCTTACAAAAATATACCTTTGCATTGTTCACGGCATACCCGAAAAGAAAAGCGCCGTACTTGAGGGGTACCTTACGAAAGATGAAAAGAAAAATAAGGTTTTTGTTTCAAAGAAGCAAACGCCTGACGGGAAATATATCAAAACGAAATATACGGTTTTAGACAGTAAAAACGGCCTGAGTCTTGTTGAAGTTGACCTGCTCACAGGCAGAACACATCAAATAAGGGCTCACTTAGCTTCAATAGGTCACCCCCTTTTAGGCGACGGAAAATACGGCAAGAATGAGCAGAATAAAAAGATAGGCTATAAAAAGCAGTGCCTTTGCTCCTATAAGCTGATTTTTAATTTTACCACCGATGCCGGCGAGCTTGAATATTTAAACGGCAGAGAGTTTAAAATAGATGATGTGTGGTTTAAAGAAGCCTTTATTAACGGCACACTTGAACGGGGTAAAATTGACTGATAAACTTTAATAATCAAACCCAAGAGGTGAAACTATGACTACGGCAGCAGCACGAATTAAAGAACTGAAAGATATAATTAACTACCATAACAAAAAATACTACGAAAATGACGCCCCGGAAATAGAAGACTTTGAATATGACAGGCTTCTCAAAGAGCTCACTGACCTTGAAGAAGCTTATCCCGAATTAGTCACACCCGACTCCCCTACTCACAGAGTAGGCGGTAAGGCTGACGGACAATTCACCCCCGTTGAGCACACTGTCATTATGGAAAGCCTGCAAGACGGCTTCAGCTTTGACGATGTGAGAGCCTTTGACCAAAGAGTGAGAGCTGTAATCACTTCACCGAAATATATTGTTGAGCCTAAAATAGACGGCCTTTCCGTTTCACTTGAATATACGCAGGGACTTTTCACAAGGGGCTCCACAAGAGGTGACGGACGTGTAGGTGAAGATGTTACTGCCAATCTTCGTACCGTTAAAAACATCCCCCTTAAAATTGACACAGACCTGCCCTTTTTAGAGGTGAGAGGTGAGGTTTATATGCCCCGTGAGGTTTTTATAAAGCTTACGGAAGAACAGGAATTAAACGGCGAAAAGCCTTTTAAAAATCCCCGTAATGCGGCGGCAGGTTCTTTAAGGCAGAAAAATCCTAAAATCACCGCAAAACGTAAGCTTGACATTTTCGTCTTTAACATTCAGCAAATTTCAGGCAAAGAGCTTACATCGCATAAGCAGTCCCTTGATTTTATAAAGTCACTCGGCTTTAACACAGTGCCTTTTTATAACGAATGCACCAACATAGAACAAGCTATTGCCGAAATTGAAAAAATAGGTGAAAAAAGAGGCGCTTTGCCCTTTGACATTGACGGTGCCGTTATTAAGGTTGACAATTTTTCACAAAGAGAAGCTTTAGGCTCAACGTCAAAATTCCCTAAGTGGGCGCTTGCTTTTAAATACCCTCCCGAAGAAAAAGAAACTACACTTTTAGACATTGAAATCGGTGTGGGAAGAACAGGTGTTTTAACTCCTACCGCAGTTTTTGAGCCGATTTCACTTGCAGGCACTACCGTAAGCCGTGCAACACTTCACAATCAGGATTTCATCAGCGAAAAAGGCATTTCAATCGGCGACAAAATACTTGTACGAAAGGCCGGTGACATTATTCCGGAAGTACTTACTGTCACCTATCATCAAGAGGGTAAGGAGATTTATTCTCTGCCCGACACTTGTCCCTCCTGTGGCGGCAAAACCGTAAGAGAAGACGGTGAAGCCGCGCTTCGCTGCTGTAACCCCGACTGCCCAAGTCAGCTGCTTCGCAACCTTATTCATTTTTGCTCCCGTGACGCTATGGATATTGAGGGCTTAGGCACGGCAGTGCTTGAAGTTTTAGTTGACAAGGGCATAATCAAAACTGCCGCAGATATTTTCACTTTACCGAAAGATGAAATTGCAAAAATTGAACGTATGGGTGAAAAAAGTGCACAAAACCTTATTGACGCCGCTGAAAAAGCTAAAAAGAACGATTTATCAAAATTGATTTTTGCTTTAGGTATACGTCATATCGGTCAAAAGGCGGCACAGCTTTTAAGCAATCACTTTGGAAATATGGATTCTCTTATAAAGGCATCCACTGAAGAAATTGCCGCTATTGACGGCTTCGGTTTAATTATGGCAGAAAGTGTAACTGAATTTTTCAGCCATAATGAGAGCCTTGAGCTTATAGAAAATCTCAAAGCCTTAGGTGTCAATATGCAGGGTGAAAAAACCGTTAAAGAAAACCGATTTGAGGGTAAAATTTTCGTTTTAACAGGCACACTTTCAACCTATAAGAGAAGCGAGGCAAGTAAGATTATAGAAAGCCTCGGCGGTAAGACTTCTTCAAGCGTATCAAAAAAGACCGACTATGTTTTAGCAGGTGAAGATGCAGGCAGTAAGCTGCAAAAAGCCAACGATTTGGGAATTAGAGTAATAAGCGAGGAAGAATTTTCTGAAATGATAAAATAAAAAATAAACTGTAAGGTCAGCATTCACTTTGCTAAAAATGAATACTGACCTTGATTTTTGCCCTAAAGCAAAAGCAGCCGCATAACTGCAACTGCTTATATATATTATTCTTCTTTTCCGCAATAAAAATGCACTGCCGAAACGCCGTAAAATTTAAGCTTAGTCCTTTTAAGTGTGCCTATTTCCTCGGGCATTTCCTTTTGTCTTCTTGTGCGAATGGCTATTATGCCGTTTTCTTCAAGGAGCTTTCCGTCGGAAAGAGTCTCTAAAACAGGGACAAAAATTTCATCAACGGTAAAAGGCGGGTCAAGGTAAATAATATCATAAACCTCACCTTTTAACTTTAAGCGGTCAATTACTCTGAAAGCGTCCTCCTGATAAACAGTGAAATCTTCGGTAAACTTACAGTTAGCAAGGTTCTTTTTTATAATTTCAACTGCCTTTTTTTCTTTTTCAACAAAGACTACCTTTGAAGCACCTCTGCTTAAAGCTTCAATCCCCATACTGCCGCTGCCGGAAAAAATGTCAAGAAAACGAGCGCCGGGAACAATAAACTGCCATGAGCTGAAAAGAGCTTCTTTGATCATATCCGTAACAGGTCTTGTGTCAAAACCCTCAGGCGCAAGCAGTTTTCTGCCCCTTGCAGTGCCTGAAATCACGCGCATAAAAGCACCACCTTATTTAAAAAATTCAAGAAGCTCGTCAATTGCAAAAGTAGAGAAAATTCTTGTATAATCACTCGGAATTGTAAAGCCGTCACCGTCACAGCTTGTGCTGATTTGAGTTATATAAGCCCTTTCGCCCTCGCCTTTTCTGTTGAGGTCGTCAATACCTATAAGAGTGCCTGCTTTATAGTAAAATTTCAGCATTTGACCTGTAATGGGACTTGTGTAAACCTCACATACCGACATCGAGGAGCCGAAAGCTTCAATTGATGCGGATTTTTTCCAGCTGTCATCGGGGATAAAATCCTCCATTGTTTTTTCAATGCTCATAAAAGGAGCTAACACATCGGGCACCTTAACATAAGCTTCCTTTTCATCAAGGACTATAAACAGTCCTTCGTCAGTATTTACAAGGCGGTATTTCATCTCATTGACAGATGAAATTAAAATATAGTCTTCACCGCTTTTTTTAACCGTCACGGGAATATAACCGTAATTTGCATCGTATGTTTTGTAAGAAAAAGTGTAGCTTTCGCTTTGGAAAAAAGCTTTGAGGGTATCGGTGTAATTTTTGGAAAGGTCAACTATTGAGGGGTTTGTTACAGCTTTACATTTATCACTTGGAGTAAATTTTGTTATACTTGAACCGGTCTTTTTATAAGCCAGCACACAAAAATAATATACACTGTCACTTTTAAGTCCCTTTACAACATAGGACAATGTTTTTTGAGAAGTGATATTTTTAACAAGCTTCCATGCACCGTCTAAATAAACGTAAACACCGTAGCCGGTGGCATCAGGAGCCTTGGTCCACTGTATTTTTGCCGCGTTTTCACTTACAGCCGTACATTTTGCGGTAACCTTATTAGGGTCAAGGGTGACAATTTTCAAATAGTTTGATACAGGGCCGTAATTTACCTTACCTGAAACATAACAGTAAGCACGTACAGCAAAATAATGATTTTTTTTAGCCTCAAGCTCTTTGATAACACAGCTTGTCTTGGTTGCTTTTTCAATAACAAGAACACGCTTCCATTTGCCGCCTATATGCTGATAAACACAGTAGCCCTCAGTACCGGGAATATAATTCCACGAAAGGGTTACTCTTCCGAGGCCGGGTGTTCCATTTAAAGTTGCTGCTTTTAAGGCACTTGTTTTTACCGTTACCGTAGAATAGGTTTGACTGAAAATTACTTTGTCGTTAACAACAGCTCCTACTCTTACGGCAAAAGTGTAAGTATTGAGCGACCTGAGATTTGTAATTTTAAATGTTGTTGCGGTGGTATTTTTTATAGCTTTCCAACCGCTTGAAGTTTTTTGGTAGATACGGTATCCCGCAGCGTTTGTAACCGCTGACCAATTGAGCACAACTGTACCGCCGTCAACAACCTTGGCAGTAAGATTTTGAGGTTTGCCTAAATCAGGGGCAGCAGAAGCACAAAAGGAAAACACACTAAGGAGCATTAAGACACAAAGTGAAAGTGCCGTTAATCTTTTCATTCTTATACCGTCCTTTCTTTTATATGTCAGTTTAATATTAAAGGTCTTTAAGGTGCTTGCTTCTGCTGGGATGGCGAAGCTTTCTCAAGGCCTTTGCTTCAATTTGTCTGATACGTTCCCTTGTGACATTAAATTCCTTACCTACATCCTCAAGGGTGTGAGGTGTGCCGTCACGAAGACCGAAACGAAGACGAAGCACCTCTGCCTCCCTTGCGGTAAGGGTTTCGAGAACCTCATTAACCTTTGTGCGCAGGAAGGTCATTGCAGCGGCGTCTGCCGGTGAAAGAGCGTCTTCATCGGGAATAAAGTCACCTAGATGGCTGTCCTCCTCCTCACCGATAGGGGTTTCAAGGGAAACAGGCTCTTGTGATATACGCAAAATGTCGCGAACCTTATCAATAGGCATTTTAAGTGCTTCTGCAATATCCTCGGGTGAGGGGTCCTTGCCTTTTTCGTGTAAAAGCATATTGCTTGTCTTTTTTACCTTGTTTATGGTTTCAACCATATGAACGGGAATACGGATAGTACGTCCCTGGTCGGCAATAGCTCTTGTAATAGCTTGCCTGATCCACCAGGTAGCGTAGGTTGAAAACTTAAAGCCCTTTGTATAGTCAAACTTATCAACAGCTTTAATAAGACCTAAGTTACCCTCCTGAATAAGGTCAAGGAACATCATTCCCCTGCCGACGTAACGCTTTGCAATTGAAACAACAAGACGTAAGTTAGCCTTTGTAAGCTTTTCCTTTGCGGCAGTGTCACCGTTAGAAATACGTATTGCAAGCTCAATTTCCTCCTCGGAAGAAAGAAGCTCCACTCTGCCGATATCCTTTAAGTAAACCTTTACAGGGTCGTCAATTACGCTTTTGGGGTCGCCGAGCATATTGTCGTAATCCTTGGGTAAGTCAATATTGACGGATATGGAGTCAAAATTTTCCTCGCTGAGGTCATCAATGATTTCAACACCTAAGGCCTCAAGCTTTGTGTAAATCTTTTCCATTTCCTCCATGTCAATATCAGCTTCAATAACAACGGTGTCAATTTCGGTTGTTGTAAGCTTACCTGTTGAGCTGCCTTTTTCAACAAGAGCTTTCAGCATTGCGTTTTTGTCATTTTTTTCCATAGTGTACATCCTTGCCTTTCTTTAAAATTAAATATCAAATTACTTTTTAGTAATATTATTAAACGCACTCATAAAATCCTCGTC
This sequence comes from Acutalibacteraceae bacterium, assembly GCA_051880695.1. Lineage (GTDB taxonomy): Bacteria > Bacillota > Clostridia > Oscillospirales > Acutalibacteraceae > UBA6857. Next base: position 10,138 of record JBJEOK010000003.1, read on the forward strand.
ACTCATATTGGAGGTGTCGGGTTTACTGTTCATTTCCACCTTAGTTTGCCGCATAATTCTAAGGCAATCGGCACAAAGCTTTAAGCTGAAGGTTAAGCCTTCGTGCCTTTTGCAAATACTTACAAGCTTACTCATTTCCTCAGGCAGAAGCTCCGAAGCGAAAAAGGTAAATTCCAAACTGCGCTTTTCATCTATTTTTTGCACAATGCTTTCAAATATTCTGCCGTACATTTTTACGGTGAAATCCTCTTTTTTCAGCTCGCCTTTCATTGATTCGTAATGCTCGGGACTTTTCATAAGTGCGGCTATAAGCATTTCTTCCGCCTTAATACTTTTTAAGTTGGTACCGTTGTCAACGGCCTCTTTAAGGCTTTCTCTCATGGCTGTCTGCTGAATTTCCCGGTACTGCTTTTTTTCCTGACTCTTTTGAGTTTTCTTTTTAAGCTGAGATATTCTTACAAGAATGGACTCCTTACTTACAGAAAGCTCCTCACTCAAACGTGAAGCATAGATATCCTGAGCTATATTGCTTCTTGTATTTGCAAGCACCTCTGCCGCTTTTTCAAGGTATTTCATTTTGCCGTCGGGTGTGGTTAAATCATAGCCGCCCCTTAAATTTAAAAGCGAAAACTCAACATCATTTGCAGAACCCTCAATAAGACTTCTGTACCTTTCGGGACCGTAATTACGTAAAATTTCGTCGGGGTCTTTTCCGCCGCTTAAATGCACAACTTTAAGCTTCATACCTATTGAATTGAAAATATTTATGGCTCGGGCGGTTGCCTTTTGACCTGCCTCATCGGCATCGTAAGACAAAATCACCTGTTCACAGTAACGCGAGAGCAAATGTGCCATTTCACTTGTTAAAGCTGTGCCTAAGCAAGCAATTACATTGTCAAAGCCTGCCTGATGCAAGGAGATTGCGTCCATATAGCCCTCAACTATAATAAGAGAGTCTTCTTTGGAATTTTTAGCAAAGTTAAGTCCGAAAACGCCCAAGCTTTTTTTATAAACAAGGGTATCGGAGGTGTTTATATATTTAGGCTTACTGTCATCAAGCACACGTCCGCCAAAGGCAACCACATTGCCCCTTGCATCAATAATAGGCACCATTACGCGGTTTCGGAAGCTGTCATAAAAACGAACCTTGCCGTCTTTTTCGCTTTTGTTTGCAAGGTTAGCTTCGTGAAGCTCCTCATAAGAATAGCCTTTCGCCCTCATATACTTTAAAAGAGCATCCCAGCTGTCAGGTGCATAGCCTAAGCCGAACTTTGTAATAGTTGCCTTTTTATAGCCGCGCATCTTGTAATAATCAAGCCCTGCTTTGCCCTCGTCGGTAAAGAGAGTAGAATTAAAAAACCTTGCGGCTTCCTTGTTTATTTCATACATCTTGCGGCGCTTTTGAGCCATTGAATCGTCATAGCCGTCAACGGGCATTGTAAGACCCACTTTATCACAAAGGTATTTCACCGCCTCGGTAAAATCAAGGTTTTCCGCACGGCGGATAAAATTTATTACCTCACCGCCTGCACCGCAGCCGAAACAAAAATAGCTTTGACTTTCAGGGTAAACGGTAAATGACGGCGTTTTTTCATTATGAAAGGGGCACAAACCCACAAGGTTTCTGCCTCGCCTTTTAAGATTGACATAGGAGGAAATAACCTGCTCAATATCGGCACGAAGCCTGATTTCATTTAAAAATTCATCACTGAAACGCTGCATGTTTTTTCCTCCTTTTCGTTTATATTTTTATCAATCACTCCAACCCGTGGGTATAAAGTAACGTGAGAAAACTTTTAACGCAAAGCTGTCGGTCATACCGGCTATGTAGTCGCAAACCGCCCTTTCAGTACCGTCACTGTAAGCGATTTCCATATAGTCACCGGGCAATTCCTCAGGGTGGGACACAAAAAAGCTGTAAAGCTGCTGTATCATTTTAATTGCCTTGCCCTCCTCACTTTTACAAACAGGGTTTGTATAAACTCTGTCAAACATAAATTCGTGAAGATTGTCAAAGGCACTTTGTACACTGCTGTCAAGCCTTAATTCATCATCTGTATTATTGACAGCCGAAAGCACAAGGGTGTTAATTCTCTGACTTTTTGTTTCACCTAAAATTTTTCTTGCTTCCAGGGGAATGTTTCCCTCGGTGATAACTCCGCCCCTTATAGCGTCGTCAATATCGTGGTTGATGTAAGCAATTCTGTCGGCAAGCTTTACTATTCTGCCCTCTAAGGTTGAGGCCTCCTCACCCTTTGTATGGCAGACTATACCGTTTTTAACCTCATAGGTTAAGTTTAGACCCTTGCCCTTATTTTCTATTTTTTCAACTACCCTGAGGCTCTGTTCATAATGCTTGAAGCCCTCGGGGAAGACCTCATTTAAAGCTCGCTCCCCTGCATGTCCGAAAGGTGTGTGACCTAAATCGTGACCTAAGGCGATGGCTTCGGTAAGGTTTTCGTTTAAAGAAAGCGCCATTGCAATTGTTCTTGCAATTTGTGAAACCTCAAGGGTATGGGTAAGTCTTGTCCTGTAATGGTCACTGTCAGGCGACAGGAAAACCTGAGTTTTATGCTTCAGTCTGCGAAATGCCGTACAGTGGATTATTCTGTCCCTGTCCCGCTGAAAGGCTGTTCTTACAGGACATTCCGGCTCATAGCGGTCCCGACCCCTTGTATTTATACAAAGAGTGCCGTAGGGCGAAATGATTTTTCTTTCATTTTCGAGCGTTCTGTTTCTAATATCCACTTATAACACCGCCTTTCGTAATTATATACGTAAAAAAGAAAAAAATCCCCCTAAAAAATTGAAAAAACTTTAAAATTCACAATATTTTTCATCAATTGCCTCACTTTTAAATCTACCGCAAGAGCTATCAATAAGCTTTGCTTCAAAAAAAGGTAATTTTTCCTCGGGAATACGGAAAATTACGGTTACATTGTCGGCAAATTCAGTGTCTTCAACAACACCGCCCTGCTCACAAATGAGGCCTTGAATTTTACCGTAAAAATTATAATCACACGTAACCCTGACTATTTTGCAAAGGGACATGGTGATAATCTTGCCGCTGTCAAGGGCGATTTTCGCCCCGTGTGAGTATGCTCTGACAAGTCCGCCTGCACCGAGCATTATACCGCCGAAATAACGTGTTACAACAACGCAGACGTCGGTGACATCCTCTTTTAAAAGCACGTCAAGGCATGGTATACCGGCAGTGCCCTGAGGTTCACCGTCATCGGAAAAGCGGCGCACCATACCCTCACGCAAAACATAGGCATAAACATTGTGGGTGGCATCCCAATGCTTTGTTTTAATCTGCGAAATAAATTCAAGGGCCTGCTCGGCTGTTTTAACAGGTTTAACATAGCCGATAAAGCGTGACTTTTTTTCAATAAACTCGTCACAATTTTCGTTTTTGACTGTTTTATACATAAATTCAGCCTCCCCGCTTTATTAAAAAAGCTGCGACAAATTTGTCACAGCTCTTTTTAATAAACTTATTTGTTCTTTGCAAGGTTGAAACGCTTATTGAATCTGTCAACGCGTCCGCCTGTGTCAACGAGCTTCTGCTTACCGGTGAAGTAGGGATGGCAGTTTGAGCAAATATCAACACGAAGGTCTTTTTTTGTTGAGCCTGTTGTGATTACGTTACCGCAAGCACACTTAACTTCTGTTGTTTCGTAATTGGGATGGATACCGTTTTTCATTATATGTCACCTCTTTCAAGCGATATTTATACATTAACGGATAGTATTCTACCACAACCGAAAGAAAAAATCAACATATTTTTAAAAATATTTTACTTTTTCCCTTTAATTTTACACTTCAATAGTTTTTCCTAAGTGGAATGAGTAAAGAAGCGCACTTTTTACTTCAATTCCCGTACACTCATAAAGAGCTTTTTTGTATAAAAGCACCTGTGAGGAATACTTAATTCTGAAGTCATCTTCATTATTTAAGGCATCTGTTTTGTAGTCCACAACCACAAGCTTGCCCTTTTCAAGAAAAACGCAGTCGGCTATACCTTGTATCATCATAAGCTCATCGCTGTATTCGTCAAGACCTTCGTAAACCTCGTTTACAGGCACCTGCAAGGTAAATTTCTTTTCACGCATAACATTTTCACTTTTAACAATGCGGTTATAAAGGTCGCTTTCAAAAAAGCGCATAAGTGCCCTGCGGTTTATTCCGTCAGCCTGTTTTAAGGTAAGTATACCCTTTGCTGTGAGCCTTTCAATTTCACTTTCAAGGTTTTCCTTTGCCTTAGTGAAGTCACAAAACTGTACAAAGGTGTGTGTTGCAATACCTCGCTGTGCACCTGTCAGGCCCCCGTCAAGCATAAATGACGGTGCCGATGAAGCAAAGTAATCCCTGTCAATATAGTTTCTGTCAACCTCGGAAGCGGCACGTTTTGTAATTATCCCCGAAAGGGCCTCATACTTATACCGTGCAGAAAGCTTTTCCTTTATTTTTTCGGTTAAGCTGTCATCATACACTTCACCAGGGTCAAAAGCTTCTTTTTCGTCAAGGCACCTATCAACATTTTTTACAACCACCTTTAAGGGCGACTCACAACGGCGGACAACCTTGTCACTGACACCGCTTTCATTTCTTAAAGCAAAGCTGTCGGGGTGCCTTAAAAGGGCAGTCATAATCCATTTAAGATAATTTGTGCTTGTGCCTACGGCATACGGTATGATTTTTTCACTGCTTATGTCAATGTCAATGCTGTATTTCAAGGCTTTTTCATTTATTTTTTTGTCACAGCCTACCAGAATAAGTCTCTCTTTGGCTCTTGTAAGTGCCACATAAAGCACCCTCAATTCTTCGCTGATACTGTCTTTTTGCATCGACAATTTTACGGCACTGTGACAGGCGGTGCGATACTGCTCAAAGGTTTTTTCATCACGGCGTAAAATACCCAAGCCCTGCTTTAGGTTTACAATAAGGTTTTTTGTTTCGTCCGTACGGTTAAACTTTTTTGCAAGGTCACTTATTATACACACGGGAAACTCAAGACCCTTTGACTTGTGAATTGTCATAATTTTTACAACATCTGCACCCTGCACCTCACCTAATGCACCTGTCAAGTCCTGCTTTTCATTCACAAGGCGGTCGATAAAGCGGATAAAAGATGAAAGTCCGCTGTAACCCGATGCCTCGTAAGTACAGGCATAGTCGTAAAGAAGCATAAGGTTCGCCTTTTTAAGTCCCGTTTTATCGCAAGCGTCAAATAAGCAAGTAAGCCCTGTACTGTTATAGATTTCCGTAATAAGCTCGCTTGCGGGCAAACAGACGGCTATACTTCTGTAATAAGCAATTTTTGAAAGGAAGTCTTTAACCTTTTTGTTGCCCTTTTCACTTTCTGAGAGTATGCAGGAGTAAAAATCTCCTTTTTTACCTTGACGGATACGGCTTACATCATCAACGCTGAAGCCGAAAACAGGTGACATCATCACACTTAAAAGTGCAACGTCCTGCTTTGGGTTATCAATTACTCTTAAAAAGTTTAAGGCAAGGCTTATTTCTTTTGAGGAAAGAAAGCTGCCGCCTGTCTCCGTAAAGGCAGGTATATTCTTTTTGCGGAAAACCTCTGCATAGGTCTGCGCTCTGCCCTTTGAAACAGACCTCAAAAGCACTGCAAAATCTCCGTAAGCGGCTTTTCTTTCGCCCTCACCGTCTTTTACGGTAAGTCCCCCGTTTATAAGCTCATTTATTCTGTCGGCAATGTAGGAGGCCTGTAATTCGTCGCTGTTTTCCTCGCCGTCAAATTCGGTTATATCAAGCAAATGAAGCTCCGTTTCGGCTCCTTTGCTCTCACTGTATTTAGCAGATGGCTCAAGTCTTTCCTCATCTCCGTATTCTATGTCACCGCTTCGCTCGCTCATAATCCCCTCAAAAATAAAGTTGATTATATCGGTAACACCCTTACGCGAACGGAAGTTATTGCCTAAAAGAATTTTTGCAGGAAAGCTGATGTTTTTTTCATCAAAAAGCTTAAACTGATTTTTAAGCTCAAGAAAGATTTGAGGCATAGCCTGCCTGAAGCCGTAAATACTTTGCTTGACGTCGCCTACCCTGAACAGATTGTCCTTTGAAAGGGCAGTGAAAAGCATATCCTGCGCCTTGTTTGTGTCCTGATATTCGTCAATTAAAATTTCACTGTAAAAATCACCTAAGCTTTTTGCAAGGTCGGTTTTTTTGTAACCGCTTTCCGTTTCCTCTACTAAAAGGGACAGTGCCGCGTGGGTAATATCGTTAAAATCAAGAAGCTTCTTTTCTCTTTTCTCTGATTTGAACTTTTGTGAAAAAAGCATTACCGTTTTTACAAGGCTTTTTACAAGGGGCCTGAAAAACTCCATATCTTCTTTATAATCAGCCTCACAGCAAGGAAAGACACTTGCAAGATTTTTCATATTATCGGTTGCCGCCTTGCGTTTTAAAACAAGGCTTTGCATTATGGGGTCTTCTTTCAAATGAGACGGGGTATTTTTTCTTCTTACGGGTGAAAAATTTTCAGCTGTTTTCTTAGCTTCATCCCATTTTTTGCTTTTGATAAGCTCAAGAATATATTCATACTGCGCTTTATCGGCGGAAAATGTGTCATAAAGGAGATTTTCAAATTCCTCATCGCCGGCAATTTCTTTAAGGCAGTTACAGGCAATACAAAGGCTGTAATCTGCCATCTCCTCGGCGCGGGATAAAAGCAGCTCACCGTAAGGACTGTCTTTTATGTCACTGCCGCTTTCAAACTCGTCGCAAAGGCTTTGAAGCCACCTTTCGGGAAAAGGAAATGACTGTGACTTTTCATAAAGAGATATTACGGTTTGACTGAGACTGCTGTCATCACGGCCTGTAAAAAGAAGCTCTGTTAAGCGGCGAAAATCAGGATCCTTGCTTTGATACATTTCCTCCATAGTTTCATCTACGGCCTTTTGACAAAGCGCTCTCAATTCGCCCTCATCGGCAGTTTTAAAGTCGGGAGCAATGTCAAGCAGATTAAAGTTTTCCCTTACAAGTGAGGAACAAAAGCTGTCTATCGTGCAGATTTCAGCACCCGAAAGGAGCATTTTCTGCTCAGTGAGAAAGCTGTCACCTCCGCTTTGTGCAATCAGTGAATTTAAAGCGGCGTCTATTCTTTCACGCATTTCACCTGCGGCGGCCCTTGTGAAAGTGACAATCAAAAAGCGGTCGGCGGCAACGGGATTTTCTCTGTCCGTAATTTTTCTTATCACGCGTTCAACAAGTACGGCAGTTTTACCCGAGCCGGCGGCGGCAGAGACGAGTATATTGCCGCCCGTGGCTTCAATTGCATTTTTTTGCGGTAAAGTCCAATTACGTGCCACTTTTTTCACCTCCCATAAGCTCTCTTATGCTTTCATCGTGAGTTTTTGTTATAATGTAGCGTTTTTCAGGGTTTTCACTAAGGCAAATATCACCGTAATCGCAGTAAGAGCAAACGTCGGTGTAACTGCCGCCGCAAACAGGTCTTGCGGGCACAAGTCCCTCGTGTAAGCTGTTGCCCATTTCACGGATGATATCGTCCATCTTTTCGCTGAGCCTGTCGAGTTGTTCGAGGGTGATGAAGTCACCTTTTAAAACACCCTTTTTTTCATCAAGCTTTGCAGGGATAAACACACCTTTAAGTCCCTTTTCCATGTGAGAAATAACATCGCCGTCGCTGACGAGCATACCGCTCATTTTTCCCGTGGACAACCGCTTTGAAAGACGCGCTTCACTGCTGTCACCGCGTTGACCCTCAAAGGGTGAGAGCCTTGCAGGGAAGTAAAGCACACCGGCAGGTATAATGTTTTCATAAAAGCCTTTACCTTGGCGGCGAATACTTATAAGGTAAAGCAGCATTTGCATATTCATACCGCCGAGCACATCACAAAGGCGGAACTTTTTTTCACCGGATTTATAGTCAACTATTCTTATATAGCGTCCCTTTTCGTTTTCAAAAACGTCAACACGGTCAATATAGCCCGTAAGCTGTGCTGTACCCTTATTGAGCTTTGTAACCATTGGCTCAACATCAGAACCCTTGCCTATTTTAAACTCGAAAGCACAAGGCGAAAAATCGCTTTCGGCAAATTCAAGCTTTAATCTGAGCACCAAAAAATCAAGAATTTTTGCAGTTCTGTAATAAAGGTAGTTAAACCTTTCGGTTTTGGTTTCATCACTGCCCATGCTTTCATCCATATATGCCTTTAAAAGAGCGAAAATTTCAATTTGGAGCTTTTCGTCGGTAAGATTTAAAAGCTCCTCTCCCCTGTATTTTTTTAAAATTTGCTCAAGCACATAATGGATAACAGTACCGCTTTGGGCGGCATTGAGCTTTGCCTGTGTACGCTTTTTTGCTTTAAGTCCGTATCGGCAGAAGAACAAAAAGGGGCACCGTCCGTAATCCTCAAGCTTTGAGGCCGAAAAGTACATATCCTCACCGAAAAGCGCCACAGCATTACTGCTGTCTTTAAAAGCAAAGTCCCTTTTGTTTACAGCCCTTTCAATGGCTTCAAGGCGACCCGTATATTCCTCTTTATCCTTAAAGTATTCATTTAAGGAAAGCACAAGACTTTTCTTTTCACCGTAATGTGCACTCAGGTATTCAAAGGCGGACTGCTCGCTCTCAATAAGGTCAATATCATCTTGGGTTGTAAGCTTTTTATGTGAGGGCAGTATTGCTTCAACGAGGTCTATGCCCTCACTTTTTGTAAGCTTTTCACCGCCTGAACCCGATGTGCTGTAAGAGAGGTAAAGCTCATTTTTACAGCAGCTCAAGGCGTTATATAAAAGGTATCTTTCCCTTTTAAGTGCAGTTTGTAAGCTGTCACCCAAGGTTATGCCGCCTTTATTCAGGCTGTCTTTTTCTCTTGCGGAGAAAATGCCCTTAAAAGAAGCCGACGCAGGGAAAACTCCGCTGTTAAGACCCATTACAAAGGCAACGGGTGAATTTACGGTAGTTGCTCTGTCGGCAGTAGAAAGCATAACCTCGTCAAAGCCGTCAGGGAGCTTACCTAAGGATTTTGTTTTGATTAAAACGGTGAAAAGCTCCTGTAATCGGGAAACGGAAACAACACTTTCACCTAAAACGGTGCCTAGCTCGTCAAAGCTTTCCATAAGGATATCCCACACCTGCTCCTGTTCAAGAGCAAGTTCAATAAGACCGCTTTCTTCAAGGGAAATTGCATAATTTTTAAGGTTTCGGTCAATCCCGTTTTCACGAAGAAAATTATATAAAAGCCTTACCGCTTCACTGCCGCTTTTGTCCTTTATTTGCTCACGCAGTAAGCTTAGCGGTGAAATTATGCGTTCACGCAGTTTGTTAAGACTTTCTAAGGCTTCTTTTCTTTCGTCAGTGAAGCTTTCACCTAAACCGTCGGGGTTTTCTGTCCACACACTTTGCCACATTTTACCCTTTATATCCCACATAAAGCAGTAATTTTCCACTGCGGATATTTCATCAAAGCTAAGGGAGAAAAGCCCTGTTTTAAGCAAACGGAAAATATAGTCGGAATTAAAGCCGCCTGAGCAAATAAGCAGAAGCGATGACACGAAGCTGACAAGAGGTTGATTTTCAATATTTTGCCTTTTATCCTCAAAAAGAGGTACTTCATAGCGTTTCAAGGCATTTTTCATGTGCTTTTCATACTTTTCACCGCTGCGGTAAATTACGGTTATATCACGGCAACGGTATTTTCCCTCACGAATGAGCCGTTTTATTGTTCTTGCAACAGTGTCACATTCGTGCAAAATTGACGGAGCTGTAATCACCGTCACGTTATCGCAAGACTTGTCAAAGGCCTTGGCAGTGGGTTTATAAATCTCATTTTCAAGGTGAAAAAGCTCAGGTGCGTAAAGTTTATTGTCCCTTTTGCAAATGACGGTTTCACCTGTTTCTATGCCGTTATTTCCTGCAAGGAGCAAAAGCTTTCTGCCTGTATCACGGCAAAGGGCAAAGGGTGAAAGCAAGTCGGTGTTCATTATTTCATCACAGCAAAGGGTGACGTAAACATTTTCCGCATTGAGGCAAGCGTTTAAAATAATATCCCTTTCGGGTTTTGTAAAAGCGGAAAAGCCGTCAAGAATAACCGTCTGCCCCTTGAAAAAGTCCTTGCCCTTTAAGGTGTCGGCAACAAAGCTTAATAAGCTTCCGTCATCAAAATATTTTTCGCTGACAAAGGTGTCAAAAGTACGTATAATAAGGGCGGTTTCGTTGAGCTTTTCTTTTAAAAGACTGTCGGCGGTTTCCTTTGCGATATTTTCAAGGTCACCGGGTGTAACGCCCTCTTTTTTCATTTCATCAAGGGATTCAAGAAGCTTTGAAGTCAGGGCAATTTCATTTTTGTGACGTGAGAATACTTTAAGCTTTTCACTCAAAGCTGTTAAGGTAAGGCACATAAGTATGCTTTTTGCACCGTCACCCGCCTTGGGCTTGGTTATGCCGCCGTATTCATTGAGCACAAGACAAGCAAGACGCGAAAAAGACAGCACCTCTACCTCACAGGCATCCTTTGGACCTAAAAGCTCAAGTATGCCCTTGTCACTTTGAAAGGTAAACTGCTTAGGTACAATAAGGGTTACCTTTTTACCCTGTTTCACTTTTTCTCCTGCAATACGGTGGGCGGTTGTTGTTTTGCCGCTGCCTTTTTTACCTAAAATGAAATTTAACATTCGTTTCTCCTCTGAGTTGATTTTATATTCACTGAAGCCTTAATAAATACTTTCTACATTATACACTGTTACAGTGGATTTTTCAATCAGAAAAAACTTCTTTTCGCTGTTGAAATTTCGCCCTATATATAGTATACTTATGAAGTATATAAATTTTAAGGATGATAACTTATGAAAACTTATAAAATACATCTTATCCGTCACGGACTTACGGAAGATAACATTAAAGGCGTTTACTCCGGCAGAAACACAACTCCCCTTTCTGACGAAGGCAGAGCGCAGCTTGTTGAAATGAAAGAAAAATATATTTACCCCGAAGCTGAATTTATTTTCACATCTCCTCTTGAAAGATGCAAACAGACGGCTGAAATTCTTTACCCCGAGAAAAAAGCCGTTGAGGTTGCCGGTCTTACGGAATATAACTTCGGTGCATTTGAAGGCTATACCGCCGAGGAGCTGAGTAAAAAATTCGATATGTTCGGCGCTTGGCTTGTAGGTAAAAAGGACAGTAAGCCTCCCTTTGGTGAAAGCAACGAGGAATTCACAAAAAGAGTTTGCGAAAGCTTTATAAAAATATGTGACGGCATAATTAAAGCCGGCACCGACAACGTTGTAATTATCACTCACGGCGGTGTTATAGGCACCGTACTTTCACATTTTGCACTGCCCGAAGCCCCCGTTACCGATTGGCTTACTCCCTCAGGCTGCGGTTACACCCTTTCACTTTCACACTTTTTGTGGATGAGCGGGCAAAAGCTTGAAGCTGTAAAGCAAATCCCCCTCGACGGCTCCGAAGAACAAGAGGGAAATTACTATGACGGCTGGGACTATTATCCCGAAGACGATTTTGACATAAGCGAGTATATTTAATATAACAAATTAAAAGGCGGAGACAAAAATGAACCTCAATATATTAGCTATCGGTGACGCAGTCGGCTCCGGTGCCTGCGATTACCTGCAAAAAAATCTCGGTGCATTTAAACGTGAAAATAAAATAGATTTTTGCATCTGTAACGGTGAAAACTCCGCCGACGGCAACGGCATCACTCCCCTTTCGGCAGAAAGCCTTTTTTGTGCAGGTGTTGATTTTATCACTACCGGCAATCACGTTTATAAAAGAAGTGAAATTTATCCCCTGCTTGACGAAAGCGAATTTATTATAAGACCCTGTAACTTTAAAACCGCCAACCCCGGTGAGGGTTCAAAAATAATCGACTGCGGATTTTACAGCATCGGTATTATAAACCTTATGGGAAATGTTTATATGGAAAACCTCCTTTGCCCTTTTGATGCCGTTGACAGGGAGCTTGAAAAAATGAAAAACAAAACAAAGCTTATTTTTGTTGATATTCACGCTGAAGCCACAAGTGAAAAAAAAGCTTTAGGCTACTACCTTGACGGCAAGGTAAGCGCTGTTTTCGGCACACACACTCACGTACAGACCGCCGACGCACAAATTTTAAGTCAAGGCACCGGCTATATCACCGACTTAGGTATGTGCGGTGCTACTGAAAGTGTTCTGGGCATTGACAAAGAAGTTATTATAAATAAGCTTCGCTATAATATGCCCCGGCGCTTTACTGCCCCCGAAGGTCAGCACAAAGCTACCGGCTGTATTTTCACCGTTGACAGTGTAAGCGGCAAATGCCTCCTATGTAAGGCAGTTGCCTTTTAATCAGCCAATTATTCATTAAAAAGAAGGTACAAACCATGAAAAAAATAATAATCGCAATTGTTGCCCTCACTGTTGTAATTTGCGGTGCAATTGTATTTTTACAGCTAAACCCTCCGGTTGATACAAGCATCAGCTCTCAGCCCACAACCTTAGCTATGGAAACCTCACCCCGAACAATTTCACTGCCCTACTACAAAAATAAAGCCTTTAACCCATACACAACAAACAGTCCGACAAATCTCAAAATTTCAACGCTTCTTTATGACAGCCTTTTTATTATAAATGACGATTGGTCAGCTAAAAAGCTTCTTGTTTCGGACTTTGAAAACGACGGCAAGCAGGTTACGGTAAAAATTATTGATGACGCTGTTTTCTCAAACGGTGCTTCCCTTTCGGCCTATGATGTTGTTTACTCTTTTGAGCTTGCCAAAAAATCAGTCTTTTTTAAAGGACGTCTTTCAAATTTTGTGTCTGCCGCGGCAGAGTCAAACAAAGTAATATTCACCTTAAAAACACCTGATGCCTATGTACAAAACTGCCTGACTTTCCCTATTGTTCAAAACAGTACAGGTAAAGCGGCTGTGCCTATCGGCAGCGGAAGATATATACTTATAAACAATGAGGGCAGTTACGTTTTAACTGCAAATGAAAAGTCTACAAGGGGTGAAACACTCCTTACAAAGCAGCTCACCCTTTCACCCATAAATTCGGAAGAAAATCAGGTTTACCTTATTCAAACAGGTGAGCTTAGCTACTACTATGACGATATGAGCTTGGGTAAGGTTGTAAATATCAACGCAAATACGGTTTCCGTTTCAACAAACAGCCTTATTTATTTGGGCTTAAACAGTAATAACAGCTTTTTTTCCGACGAAGATGTTAAAAATGCCATTTGCTATGCCATTGATAAAAGCACAATTGCAGACACCGTCTTTGACAATATATGTGACACCTGCTATGTACCCTTTAATCCCAATTGGTATGTGCTTCAAGGCATCACTTTGCCCGATTACGAGCACAACATAATAAAAGCAGGTGAGCTTTTGAGCTATTGCGGTTACAACTTTTCGGGCACTGCCGAAAAATACCGCTTAAGCAGTGACGGTGGCTACCTTAACTTAACTCTTGTTGTAAACAAGGAAAACAGCGGCAGAGTGACCCTTGCAAACCTTATTGCAAAACAGCTCGGAGCAGTTGGTATAGGTGTTACAACACAAGCACTTTCATACAGTGAATATGTCTCTGCACTTAACAGCGGTGACTTTGACCTTTATGTAGGTGAGGTTAAGCTTTCGCCGAATATGGATTTATCAGCCTTTTTCACAACAGGCGGCGCGGCCTCTTACGGTATTTCTTCAAGCTCCACCACCGCAAAGGCATACAACGATTTTAAAACAGGCAGTATTGATGCACCCACCTTTATTGAAGTTTTTGACGGCAACAAGCCTTTTATCCCCATTTGTTTCAGGGGTGGAACAACCTACTATGCAAAGGACATTACATTTGAGGGAACAGGCAACGAATATGAGCCTTTCGGACACATTTATTCCTGGAGCAATGACAATGAATAATAAGCTTATCCCCATACAATATGTTAAAGGTGTGGGTGAAAAACGTGCCGCTTTACTTAAAAAGCTTGGCATTGAAACAGTACTTGACGCGGTAAATTACTATCCACGGGACTATATTGACCTTTCCTCGCCCGTACCTATTAACAAAATTGTCCCCGACACTGTTTGCTGTTTCAAGGCTTACGTAGGCTATGACGTTGAAACAAACGAAATCCGCAGAGGTATGACAATTTACAAAACCCTTTTAACCGACGGGACAAACGGTGTAAGGCTCAGTATTTTCAATAACGGCTACATTGCTAAAAGCCTGCAGGAAGGCAAAGAGTATCTTTTTTACGGCAAGGTTACAGCTAATATGGGCGGTCTTGAAATTTCAAATCCCCTTGTGGAAAGCGTGGAAAATGAGTTTCCCTTAAAAGCGGTTTATCCGCTTACGGCAGGACTTACAAGTAACACCCTTACTAAAATAATTGCAAACGCCCTTGATTATTGCAGAAAAAACAGTCTTATAAAAGAAACTCTCCCATCAAAAATAAGAGAAGAATTTTCACTTTGCCTTAAAGACTTTGCCTTGCAAAGTATTCACTTTCCTCAAAGCAACGAAGACCTTGACAAAGCGAAAAAGCGCCTTGTCTTTGACGAATTTCTCACCTTACAGCTTGCTATGATGAAGCTTAAAAGCAACAGCAGAAGCAAAGCAAGCTGTAGAATTTTAAAGGACTGCTCCGAAGAGTTTATGACCCTTTTGCCTTTTGAGATGACAGGGGCACAAAAAAGAGCCGTAAAGGAGTGCATAACCGACTTGGCAGGTCTTACACCTATGAACAGGCTCATTCAAGGCGACGTCGGCAGCGGTAAAACGGCAGTTGCCGCCGCTTGCATTTATACTTGCTGTAAAAACGGCTTTCAGTGTGCTTTTATGGCACCGACGGACATCTTAGCACGTCAGCACGCAGAGTCCCTCACTAAGCTTTTCAAAGGCACCGACATTAAAATTGACCTGCTTACAGGCTCAAGGACGCCTAAACAAAAGCGAGAAATAAAAGAGAAGCTTCTTTCAGGTGAAATACAGGTTATTGTCGGTACTCACGCGCTTATTACAAGTGATGTGGAGTTTTCTAAGTTAGCCCTTGTCATCACCGACGAGCAACACCGTTTCGGTGTTACTCAACGTAAAACCCTTTCACAAAAAGGAGAAGGTGTTCACACCCTTGTTATGAGTGCAACACCTATTCCGAGGACTATTTCACTGATTATTTACGGTGACCTTGATTTAACGGTAATTGACGAGCTTCCAAAAGGTCGGCAGAAAATATCAACATACGCCGTTGACACCTCTTACAGGGCGAGAATTTGCGCTTTTATTAAAAAGCATCTCGACATGGGACTTCGTGCTTACATAGTCTGTCCCCTTGTTGAAGAAAGCGAAAGTGACCTTGTTTCGGCTGTCGAATATATGAAAAAACTGCAGGAAGACACTTTTTCAAATTACAGTGTAGGACTTCTTCACGGCAAAATGAAGCCAAAGGAAAAAGAAAGAATTATGGCTGACTTTGTAAGCGGTAAGCTGCAGCTTTTAGTTTCTACCGTTGTGATTGAAGTGGGTATTGACGTACCCGAAAGTGTTATTATGGTTATTGAAAATGCCGAGCGTTACGGCCTTTCACAGCTTCACCAGCTTCGGGGCAGAGTGGGCAGAGGAAGCGAAAAGTCCTACTGCATTTTAATCAGCGACGCAAAAAATGATACTGCCCGTGAACGTCTTGACATCATGTGTAAAACAAGAGACGGCTTTAAAATTGCCGACAAAGACCTTGAAATCCGAGGTCCCGGTGACTTTTTCGGCTCACGCCAGCACGGCTTGCCGAAGCTGAAAATTGCAGATTTGAGCAGTGATATGGACACGCTGAGGCAAAGCCGTCAGGCGGCAAATGAAATTATAAAAAATGACCCTCAGCTTAAAAGTAATCCCGCCTTAGCTAAGGAAGTTGAGGAAATGATAAACAGAGTATAAGAGAGGTAAACTTATGGAAAAAATAGCTTCATTTACAGTTGACCACACAATTTTACAAAAGGGTATGTATCTTTCAAGGACTGATGCAAACACTGTCACCTATGACATCCGTACAAGGCGTCCCAATGTTGAAGAAGTGATGGAAAACGGTGCAATTCACACCCTTGAGCATCTTTTTGCAACCTTTGTAAGAAACAGTCCCCACAAGGATAAAATCGTTTATTTCGGCCCTATGGGTTGCCGCACAGGCTTTTACTTCATCACCCTTGACAGCTTAAGCGGCGAAGATGCCATTGAGCTTACAAGGCAAGCTTTAAAATTCTGTGCTGACTTTGAGGGAGAAATTCCCGGTGTTTCGGCAGTTGAGTGCGGTAACTACCGCGACCACAACCTTGCCGGTGCCAAAGCGGAGGCAGAAGCCATGTGCAAGGTGCTTGAAAATTGGACGGATTTGAATTACAGATAACACTTTTTAATAACGCTAAAAGGTCAGCCTTACATTGCCGTAAAGCTGACCTTTAATGCTTATTCTTTTAAATTAAACCTTAATAAAGTATACGTCATTTCCCTGCGACTTCAAAAACTTCATAAGGTCATCAAATGTGAGCCATAAAAAGGCACTGTTATCGTTGGGATGAAAACCTATATATCCCTTTACATTTTTTAAGTCCGCATCAAGGACAACGTTTACCTCACAGTCAGGGTCGTTGATAATACCAAAGGGTGAAACCGCACCGGGAGTAAGTCCCAAATGCTTCATAAGTCGCTCATCGGAGCCGAAAGAAAGCCTTGAACAGCCAAGCTGTGCCCTTATTTCATTTTGAATGTCGGGATGCTTATCCTTGAGCATTGATACAACGTAATGAGTTTTACCGTTTGCGTTGCGTAAAAACAAATTTTTGCAAACCTCACCGTCGGTAAAAATACCTAAGGCGTCCATTTCCTCAATGGTGTGAACAGGCTGATGTGTAATGACCTTATAGTCAATATTAAGCTCATCAAGTGCTTTGAATACGTCCTCTTTCATTGTTATCTCCTCACATAAGTTGCGGTGTCTCCGCTTTCAACATTAGTCATAATAAGGCTGTTTTCATTAAGCTCATAGGTATATGTGTCAACAATACCCTTGCCGTAAATGGAAAAGCTTATTGTTATTTCGTTTCCGTTAACAGAATATGAGCCCTCATAGGTACCGTTAATGGGCATATTTATCACAGGAACGGTAAAATTAACGTAAGTGACGTTTACTCTGCCACCCTCTTTAAATTCATAACCGCTCATATCGGCGCCGTCACGCCATGTACCGATAATTGAAGCTGAATTTTGATTTGAAGATGCCCCCGTATCGCGTACAAAAAGGTGAATTTCGCCGTTTTCGTCAGTGAAAGAAAGGGTATTTCCGTTTACAAAATAGAGGTACTTTTCGGTGATTTTTTCTCCGGAAACAGTGTACTGAATTATAACGGAGCCTTTATCCTCAAGGTAAACACCGTTTACGGCACTTTCACCGTTTACTGTAACAGTTACGGTACTGTCACTTTTAAAATTATAGCTTTTGTTACCGTCACTGCTTTTCCACGAGCCGACAATTGAGTCGGAATAAGCGGCTTGCGTAGATGAATTTGCCGAGGAGGTTGTCTCTGCATAGGAAGCTTGCTTGGAATAGGTTGCCGTCTCCCTTTCTTCAAGGTCATACATCGTAAGGCTGTTACCGTCAACCGTGGCCTTATAGCTGTGCTTGATTGAAGCCGAATAAATGGAAAAGGTTGTGGTAATAACATCGCCCTCAACAGTGTAAACACCTTTTGAAGTGCCGTTTACGGGAAGATTTACTACGGGTACAGTGAGATTTACATAGGTTACCTCAACAGAGCCGTCAGCAAAAAACTCATAACCCGACATACCCGCGCTGTCACTCCATTTGCCTAAAATTGCATTTTTTAAGTCACCATTTTGTAAAGGGTCGGTTGAAGTGCTTTCGCCGCCGGTTGTTGTAAGTGCAGCTGTGGTACCTTCGTTTACGGCAGTGCCGTCAGCGGCGGAGGTTACAGCCTCATTCGGGAAAGTAGAAGCTTCATTTTTATCGGCTTTATGCTTAAATATGGCAGTCAGGCCGCCGATTAAAATTGCAATTGCCGCAAAAACCGACACCACGATAATAATTATTTTTTTGTTTTTATTCATAATTCTACCTCAACTAAAAAAGGGAAGCCTTATGCTCCCCTTTTCTTATTTTTTAAGCGGCTGTTGTTGAAGCTGTGGTTTCAGGAGCAGTGTAAGGCAAGTAAACCGTTGCCTCGCCTGTTTCAATGTTTGTAAGTGTAAGTGAGCTTTCTGTTACGTCAACTTTAAACTCTTTTGTAATGCTCTTACTGTAAATTGTGTAGATAATTTTAACATTCCATACATCGTCGGCAACCTCAGTTAATGTGTAAGTACCTACTGCATCACCTGTGAAGCTTGAGCCGAGTAAGGGCACATTAACATCAAGGAAAGTGATTGTACAAGAGCCGTCTTCTCTGAAATTATAACCTGATACACCTGTTGAATCTCTCCATTCGCCGATAATAAGCTTTTCAGGTTTTGCACCGCAAGCGGCAAAGCAGGTTAAAATTACAAGTGCTGTAAGAACAACAGCCAAAACTCTTTTTACATTTTTCATAATCGTGACCTCCATATCATCTTTTTATACATTATATCACATAATTTTACGTTTGTATAGTAAATTCCAAAAATTTTTATGACTTATTTTTCTTTGTAACTTTAAGTCGGGAAAATTCTTCTCTTTCCTTTTCATCAAGAACATCTGTAATATTTTTAACATTTTCCTCAAAACGCGGTATGAGAATATTATTTAAGGCGTTGCTTCTTTTTTGAGTTTTCTTAACTGCGTCTGCAAGGCGGTAAATAATATTTTCCGTTTCGGCAAGCTTTATTGTAAGCTCTTTAACGCGGTTAAAGTATATACACGCCTCATCAAAGCTGCTATCTGTTTTCAAAAAGCCGAAAAACCTTGCGTCAATATCCTTTTTTGCTATACTGACAACAGGAAGCTCAACACCCATAACACTGCGAAGGCTTATGTCAATACCCGTTTCCTCAGGGACAAGGTCTGCAAAACGGCTGAGGTCGCCCAAGTTAAAAGATGCCTTTTTCATTGCCGCATAGGCTTTGAGATAAGCTTCGTCAATGCTTTTTTGAATTTCCTTTGCACTTTCAAGCATATCCATCATTTCCCTTACAAGAATATTATGCTTTCTGTCCATCAGGTCATAACCTGTTTTTGCAAGTTCAAGGGATTTTTTTTGCGCTATAAGATTTGCTTTTGTGGGAAACACTTGGCTCACGGGTATTACACCTCCTTTAAATAATATTACGTGCCCTGTTAATGTGCCTTATAATACTTTTCAAGATAAATCGGGTCAACTCTGTCAAGCTCCTCTTTATCAAGCAAGGAAAGGAGCTCCCAACCGAGGTCAAGAGTTTCCTCCATAGTACGCTCTGCCTTTTCGCCTTGATTTAAGAATTTGCTTTCAAATTCCTCACCGAAAGTGAGAAGCTTTTTATCGCCGGGTGAAAGCTCATCTTCACCTATGACGCCTGCAAGTGCTCTTGCGTCTTGTACCTTGGCATAACAGGCAAAAAGCTGATTTGAAAGTGCGTTGTGGTCCTCTCTTGTATAACCCTCACCTATGCCATCTTTCATAAGCCTTGAAAGTGAGGGAAGTACATCCACGGGTGGATAAATACCCTTGGTGTCAAGCTCCCTTGAAAGAACAATCTGACCCTCGGTGATGTAACCTGTAAGGTCGGCTATGGGGTGAGTTATGTCATCGTTGGGCATTGTAAGTATTGGAATTTGTGTAACGGAGCCTTTTGAGCCCTCAATTATACCCGCCCTTTCATAAAGGGTTGCAAGGTCAGAATAAAGGTAACCGGGGTAACCTTTTCTGCCGGGAATTTCACCCTTTGAGGAAGAAAACTCACGAAGCGCCTCACAGTAAGATGTCATATCCGTCATAATGACAAGTATGTGCATACCCTTTTCATAAGCAAGGTATTCTGCCGCAGTAAGGGCACATCTCGGTGTGGAAATACGCTCAATTACTGGGTCGTTTGAACGGTTTAAGAACATAACAACCCTGTCTGTTACATTTGCTTTTTCAAATTCGTCACGGAAATATTGGGCAACGTCATTTTTAACACCCATGGCGGCAAAAACAATGGCAAACTCCTCATCTTCACCTACGGAAGCGCTTTTTGCAATTTGCACCGCAAGCTCATTATGCTTCATACCTGAGCCGCTGAAAACAGGCAGCTTTTGACCTCTGATAAGTGTGGTTAAGCAGTCAATCGAGGAAATGCCTGTACAGATACAGTTACGGGGATATACTCTCGAAACGGGATTTATGGGCACTCCGTTTATGTCGGCGGTTTTTTCGGGAAAGATTTCACCTAAGCCGTCACAGGGTCTGCCTAAGCCGTCAAAGCATCTGCCTAACATTTCCTCAGAAAGCTTCAATTCAAGGGGCTTGCCTGTAAAAACAGCCTTAGTATTAACCATAGAAATGCCTGCCGTACCTTCAAAAACCTGCAAAACAACCTTATCTCCGCAAATTTCAACAACCTTGCCTGCACGCTTTGAGCCGTCACTCAGCTCAAAAATTGCAAGCTCCTCGTAAGAGGCATTTTCAACTCCCTCAAGAACCAGCAGGGAGCCGTTAATTTCACTGATACTGCCGTATTCAACTATCATTTTACGTCCCCCTTATCTTATAAATTTTGAAAATACCGTGTCTATTTCGGAAATGAAGCTGTCAAGAAGTGCCAAATTGTCGTTTGGTACGTCATACTTAATTTTGATGACCTTTTCAAATATACCTGTCTTTTTAATTTCGGAAATAGGCACCTGTGTTGCAATTACTTTTTTTGAGGCCGTGTTAAGATAAGAGATAATACGCATCATTTTAAGCTGCTTTTCCATAGGCACAAAGGTGTCCTCCTTATGGAAAGCGTTTTGCTGAAGAAAGCCCTCACGAATAACCCTTGCAATTTCGAGGGTAAGCTTCTGGTCATCGGGTAAAACATCGGCACCGATTAGCTTTACTATTTCCATAAGGCTGTTTTCTTTGGAAAGTATCCGGCACATTTCTTCACGGAGCCTTATAAAGTCCTCGCCGACATTTTCCCTGTACCAGCCTTCAAGTGAGGAAAGATACTCGCTGTAGCTGTTTGTCCAGTTTACGGCAGGATAATGTCTGCTGTAAGCAAGGGCCTTATCAAGCGCCCAGAATGTGCGGGTAAAACGCTTTGTATTTTGAGTAACAGGCTCGGAAAAATCGGAGCCCTGAGGTGATACGGCACCTATTATTGTAATTGAGCCCTCTTTACCGCTGAGAGTTTCCATATAGCCTGCCCTTTCATAAAACTCCGAAAGTCTTGACGGCAGATATGCAGGAAAGCCCTCATCAGCAGGCATTTCTTCAAGTCTGCCTGAAATTTCCCTCAAGGCCTCTGCCCAGCGTGAAGTGGAATCTGCCATAATAGCCGTGTGATAACCCATATCACGGTAGTACTCTGCAAGGGTAATGCCGGTGTAAATGGAAGCTTCTCTTGCGGCAACAGGCATATTTGAGGTGTTTGCAATAAGCACTGTTCTGTCAATGAGCGATTTGCCTGTTTTAGGGTCGGTGAGGGAAGAAAACTCCGTGAGAGCTTGCGTCATTTCATTGCCGCGCTCACCGCAGCCTACATATATGATTATATCGGCATCACACCACTTTGCTATCTGGTGCTGTGTCATAGTTTTGCCTGTACCAAAGCCTCCCGGGACTGCGGCGGCACCGCCCTTTGCTACAGGGAAAAGTGTGTCAAGTATACGCTGACCTGTTATGAGGGGTCTTGAAACGGCAAGTCTCTCTTTTACGGGTCGGGGTATTCTTATAGGCCACCTTTGACAAAGGGTAAGGGGCACCTTTTCCCCTTTATCGGTAACAAGCACACCGATAGTATCGTTTACTCTGTACTGTCCGTCAGGTAAAATTTCAGTGACAGTACCGCTTAAAAGGGGTGAGAGCATAATTTTATGTATTATTGCATCGGTTTCCTGAGTTTCGGCATAAACCTGACCGCCCTCCAGTCTGTCACCCTCTTTAATTTTTATTTTAATGTCCCACCGTTTTTCTTCGTCAATGGGTGAACAGGAAAATCCCCTGCCTATAAAGCTTCCGCTTGCCTTTTTCAGCACGTTTAACGGACGCTCTATACCGTCAAAAATACTGCTCATAACGCCCGGACCTAAGGTTACGGAAAGTCTGCTGCCTGTGGAATATACAGGCTCGCCTGCTTTAAGGGAAACTGTTTCCTCATAAACCTGTATAGTGGTTTTATACTTGTCAAGGGAAATAACCTCGCCTACAAGACGGCTGTTGCCTACATAGACCATTTCCATCATAGAAAGGTCTGTTTTGCCCTTGACTGTTACAACGGGACCGTTTATTGAATAAATTGTGTTCATAATTCACCTGCTTTTTTGTAAGCTTATTATACTTTGGGTGAGAAAAATAATTCGAACTGAGTTTTTATCGGAACGATTACACCCTAAGCCCACTCACTTGTCTGAACCATTCACGCTGACCTTGAAGCCTTGCGTCAAGGCTGTCGTCAACTGTAAAGGCTGTGCTTTCAGCTTTTATTCCGCCAAGGCTGTTACTGCTGTCGGTAACAACTTGTGCCTTTATACCTTTTTTGGAAAGAAGCTCTTTAATAACAGCTTCGTCTTTTTCCCTGACAAAAAGCTTTAAAGGCTCATTTTTTGTAAAAGAGAGAATTTCATCAAGGCTTTTTTCTAAAAATGAAGTGTAAGAGACGGTTTCGCTAAAAGCAGAAAGTCTTTCTTTTACAAGGTCGAAAACTTTATTTTCAAGGCTTTGCCTATATGCAGCACGCTCTTTTTTACCCTCAAGGCTCAAACACGAAGCCTCGCTTTTCGCTTTAGTATAGAGCTTTTGCATTTCGTAATTCTCAATTTCAGAGAACTCTTTTTCAGTGAGCTTTTCTATTTCCTCAAGCTGTTTTTTGCCGAGGACTTCTATTTGCTTTTCAATTACCCTGACCTGTTGTGCAGCCGTTTTGTTTATAACATCTGCAAAAAGATCAAGCTTGTCCTTTTGGTTGAGCATGGTTTCACCTACTTATATTTTAATGCCTACACTTTCCTGTATATAACGTGTAATACTCTCACTGCCGCTGCCGCGGGAATAGACGTCGGGAACTTCGGCAACAAGGATTTTTCCTGACTTTTTCAGGTTAAGAATTTTTTCACCGCAGCGCTTTGCAAGGCTTCTTGTAATAAGCAAAATCCCTGTTTCCCCGTCCTCTTGCTTTTCATCGCAAAGGCGGTCAAATTCCTGCTCGCTTTCAACAAGAGCACCTTTTATTCCTGCAAGACGAAGCCCTGTAAGGGTATCCTCGTCATCTGAAAGAAGAAACATCTTCATAATTACACCTTATTTAAGATGAGAATTGAAATAACAACACCGTAAAGGGCAATTGATTCACCGAGAGCCACGAAGATAAGGCTTTTACCGAAAGCCTTGGGGTCTTCACTTGTTGCGGCAATAGCGGCAGGAGCACCCGCTGCAACGGCAATACCGCCGCCGATACCTGCAAGACCTGTTACAAGGCCAGCCGCAAGTAAGCCTAAGCCCTTGCCTGAATCGGAAGCTTGCTCCGTTTTCTCTTCAGCCTGAACTTCGGCAGTTGTAACAGCTTCAGGTGCATCAACGTCAGCATTTGTTGCGGAAACGGCAAAGGTGAACACACCTACCATAAGTATAAGCACAAGGAAGGTTGCAAGGTTAACACGCATAGCCTTGCCTGAGCTTCTGCCCTCAAGCTTTCTTTTAAAGGTCATTGCAGCCGATACAAAAAGTACAACTGCGGGAACGATAATAAGTAATGCTGTAATAAAAGTATTCATTTTTCTTTCCTCCGTAAATTTACTGTTTTAATGTGACGGGTTCAAAGGCCTTGCCCTCGCCCTCATAGAAGCGGCTGAACATTTCGTAAAACTCAAGTCGCAAGCCCTGTATACCTGTAAGAAGTCCCTCAAGGGCAATTACAAGGATATTGCCTAAGATTACAACAATTATTCCTCCGATTGATTTTGTGTCGCCTGCAAGAGTGAAAACAACCATCATCATACTTGCGTGAACTATAACAAAGGCACCTACACGTAAAAAGGATACCGTGTTACTGAAATATGAAAGCACGTATTCTATACATTCAAAGAAATTTTGTAAAATGTAGTCTATAATACTTTCAGGCTTGTGAAGCTTTTTGTCATCGACTAAAGAGCATAAAATCTCTTGGTTGAAAAGTATCAGCATACCGACGATAAGCATTATCACGCTCACCTTTGAAGAGAATATAGGCTCCTTAGCCATAAAACCGTAAGCAAGGTTGGCACCGCCTATATATACGGCTATACCTGTTACGCCGTTTTGAGTAAACAGCGCACTGCCGATTTTACCGCGTTTTAACTGAGTTATAACATTTATTACCATTGCGGCAATTACAAGAACAACACCTATTGCTATTGCAAAAAGAAGCACTGTGTTAATCGAGTCCATTACCTCAATAGGCTTATGCTTCATTCCTACCATGTGATAAAGCGGATCGAGAGCCTCCTCAAAGCCAAACACCGAGCCGAATATAAGCCCGAAAAATGCCGAGGAAATACCGCAGGGGACAAGGATTTTGCCAAGTGCCATGCCCATTTTTTTCCAGGCGATAAGTCCTGCTATTAAAAGGACTATGCCCTGACCTAAGTCGCCGAACATCATGCCGAAAAGTACGGTATAGGTAACAGCAACAAAGGAGGTGATGTCAATGTCCTTATAAGAGGGCAAGCCGTACATTTCAACAAAAAACGAAAAAGGCCTTGCTATTCTGAGGTTTTTGAGCATAACCGGCGGCTGTATACTGCCGTCACGGGGCGGTGTTTCAATTTCAGCAATAATCTCAGGACAACGGCTGAGCTTTTCTTTGAGCGCCTTTTCCTTGTCAGCGGGAATAAAGCCCACAAGGAAACAGGTGTCACCGTTTTTAACTGCAAACTTTCTCACCTCAAAAACCGACTGTAATGCTTCCAGCTTTTTATAAAGGCTTCTTATTTTGTCACCCTCAACTTCAAGAATTTTGTCAATCTGCCCTTTTAGCGCATTTTGCTCACTGCGGATAATTACCATATTTTCTTTGAGATTTTCTATTATCTCGTCTACCCTGCCGGCCGCACCGGGTATATAAAGCATTTCAAAATTAAGGGAAGCAAAAATTCTGTCAATCTCAAGGGCCTTATCACTGGGTGTAAAGTAAATTCCCCAGTAACCTTTTTCCTCCTGTGAACAGGAGTGGAAAAATATGTAGGGATTATCCTGATAGCCTTTAGTTAATTTTAAGTAGCCCTCTTTAGGTAAAAAACCGAAACGAATTGTGATGAACCTACATTCTAAAATTTCCTCAAGGTTGACGTCAAGGCCTTTAAAATGACTGTACTTTTGCAGTGCCGACGTACACTCATTTAACTGCTCCTCAAGGCTTTTACTTTCTTCGTTTAAAACGCCCAGCTTCTCGGTGAGCTTTTCAAGGTATTGCTGAGTATCGGTTTCAGGCACGGTGTTTGTTTTAATTGTTTCGTCCGTTAAGCTAAAGCCTGCCCGCGAAGAAAACTCCTTTAAGCTTTGCAGGGTTTTAAGGTAAGGACTTTCTTCACTCAAGGGCTCATAACCCATCGAGCTTGAAATATACTTGTTTGCCGCTTCAGCTTGAAAGTAGCCTCCGCCGCAGCAGACGTTAATAAGCTTATCAAGCTTAGCGTATGAACAGCTTGCTCTTACAAGCTTCATCTTTTTTATTGCCAAAATATCCCCTCCTTATTTACGGGATAAAATTTACGCATCTATGACATACATAAACTTTTTAATATTTCTTCACGAGGTATGTTATATTTATTTCCCTCGATAATTTTTATCAGGTTGTTTTTTTCTGTTTTAAGCAAGTTCAAAAAACTGAACATTACCACACAGGGAGCCTGAGAAAATCTTATTTGCTTTTTATAATAACCGAAAAGAAAACGGTCGGTTTCGTCAGTGATGCTTTCAACCGCACTAAGGTGTGAAAGCGCCTTATATGCAGTTTTTGAAAGCACAGCGTCAAGCTGAGTTAAGCTTTCACAGGAAAAAAGGCTTTTAATCTGCTTTGCTGTAAAATTCGTCACCTGCGACGGTGAGATCTCCCTGCGAATATCCTTATCGCCGCCGTAATATGAAATTATTCTTGTAAGATTTTCAATAAATTTAATATCGTATTGATATGAAATTGTTTCAAAAACCTCATTTTTATTTTTGCCGTGAAAGTTTTCATCAATAAGCTTTTTTTGAAACCTATGAAGATAACTGTAAAACTCTCTTTCAAAAGTAAGATAAGTAAAATCAGGCGTATTCATGCAAATATTAAATATTGCCTTATAGGGAGTTTTATCAAGGGCATCACAAAGCTCCTGCAAATTGTCGGCCTTTGCCATTGAAAACAGGTCAATGTTAAGGTGTTTGTCAAGAAAACTGCTGAATTCACGCAAGTAGCCGTCTTTTTTGCCGCCTAAAATAAAGGAAGTACATTCAAGTATCTGGTCAACTTCGTTTTTACAAAGAAAAAACTTGTACATATTCTGTCCCGCCGCAATCTGAAAACGGCAGATTTTACTGAAACAGGCAAAATAATACCTTTCAACAGCTTCGCCTAATGTTCTGTCATTCCACTGTGAACGCTCATCAATAATAACACTGTATGGAGTGTTGGCTTTCAAATAGTCGGCAATCTCACCGGAGCTTTTAAGCTGTGAAAGCTCCTCATACTGCTTTTTTGTTATATGCTTGCCGTACATACTTCTTGAAAGGGCAAGAACTGCATTATCTGCTTTGTTCATCACTTCCTCCTTTCTGCACAAAAGCTGTTTTAGCTTATAACTCTGTTAAAAAGCTCATCTACCCATTTATCCTTGTTTTCACTGAATAAAAGGTCCATTTCTTCTTTAGCTTCAACGGTTTGTGCTGAAATTTTTTCAGATGAATTTTCTTTTTCAAGGTCACTTTCAAGCTGTTGCTTTTTTTCGTTCAGCTTACGGGAAAAGTCCTCCCTTGCATTTTTGAGCATTTCATTTTTCTTTTGACTTGCCTGTGAGGCAAAGCTATCACGTTTCAGCTCGGCTTCTTCAACTTTTTTTCGAGCCGCTTTATCAACGGCAATAAGCTTTTTTAAGGTTTCTTCCATTTCTTTTCCACCTTTTGACTTAATTTAAACAAGTATAACCCTATTCGCCTTTAAAATCAATGGCAAAATAAACAAACTTTTTTAACAGTTGAATTTGTTTTTTTGTTATGCTAAAATTATATAATTCTATATAAATATAGGTGATTATTATGACGGAAAAAATCAATGAAATGCCCTTGTGGGATTACTTAAAAACACAGCAAAAGCCTATTCTGCTTTACGGTATGGGCAACGGTGCCGATATGATTATTGAGGTGCTTTCTTCTTTAGGCATAACTTATGCCGACACCTTTGCAAGCGACGGCTTTGTACGCGGTCAAATTTTTCACGGAAAAAAAGTACTTTCTTTTTCGGAAGCGAAAGAAAAATACAGCGACTTTATTATACTTATGACCTTTGGTTTGCACGATGAAAAAAGCCTTGATATGATAAAGGAAATGAACGCAAAATACGAGCTTTACTCCCCTACCGTACCCCTTGCAGGAAACGGTCTTTTTACATTTGACTTTATAAAAGAGCATGACAGCGAATTTGACAAAGCCTTTGGTCTTTTAGCTGACGAGCGTTCAAAAAATGACTTTTTAAATGTGCTGAAATTTAAAATCAGCGGTAAGCTGAGTTACCTTTTTGAAAGCTATTTTCCTAAAGAAAAGGTTTACAGCGAAATTTTATCCCTTGATGAAAATGAGGTAATAGTTGACCTGGGCGCTTATGACGGCGACACCGTAAGGGAGTTCCTCTCTGCTACAAAGAACAAGTACAAAAAAATATTCGCCTTTGAGCCTGACGAAAAAAACTTCCGTAAGCTAAAGGCAAAAACCGAACAGATGAATAATATTGAGCTTCATAACCTCGGTGCGTGGGACAAAGAGGAAACACTTTTTTTCAAAAAGCAAAAGGGAAGAAATTCCCACCTCTCCCCTGACGGAATACCTGTCAGCTTTAACAGTGTTGACAATGTTATAAAAGAGGATATTACCCTTTTAAAAATGGATATTGAGGGTGCAGAGCTCAAAGCCTTAGACGGTGCTAAAGAGACAATAAGACGCTGTAAGCCTAAGCTTTATGTTTGTGCCTATCACCGAAACGAGGACTATTTTGCCCTGCCCCTTAAAATCAAAGAGCTTTGCCCAGACTACAAAATTTACTTTTGTCAGCACCCTTATGTGCCTGCCTGGGAGGGCAACTTTTATGCTAAAGTTAAACGGTAATTTTTTTGAAAACCTTATAATAACAGCAATCAGCTTTACACATTTTGAAGTGTAAAGCTGATTTTGTTTTATATTTTATCTTACTTAGAATGAATAGCTTTGGTTCATTTGTCTTGCATAATTATCGGCAAGATTTTTTGCAAGCTCCACAATTTTTGCATCAGCATTTGCAAATTCGTCTTCGACAACAGTTTCATTGTATGCTTCGTTGTCTCTGAGCTCTTCGGCAAAGGTGGTAAAATCAGCTGCTGCAAGGTCATCTCTTATCGAGCTTTCCCAATCGCTGACCTCTGCACCGATAAAGTACATAATGTGATAGCCGTAAGTTG
Source organism: Acutalibacteraceae bacterium (assembly GCA_051880695.1). Taxonomy (GTDB): domain Bacteria; phylum Bacillota; class Clostridia; order Oscillospirales; family Acutalibacteraceae; genus UBA6857. The sequence continues at coordinate 38,943 of JBJEOK010000003.1, forward strand.
TTTCAACAATACCTACGTCACCTTTCTTTCTTGAAAGGTCCGTTGCCCAATTTTCAAAAGGAGCTACCATTTGTCCGAGAGGAGTATCCTCATAGATACCGCCCTCTGCTGCGTTGCCATCTGCAGAATGTTCTTTTGCAAGCTCAGCAAAAGCGTCCTCTGTCTTGTCGCCCTCAAGGTAGCTTTCAAGAATTGAAAGAGCCTCATTATAGCACTCAACGTCAGTGATTTCAGCTTCAACATTGTTTTCCACTGTTACGTCATACTTGCTAAAGTCAATTTCCTTTACTTCTGTTTCCTTGGCGTCACCGTCTGTTGCCTTTTCAGCGTCGTCCTCGGGGAACTTAATAAGGATATGCCTAACATCATAGCTTTCTGCGGCTTCGGGAGCCTTGTGAACGGGGTCAACCATAAGGTAAACTGTGTAGCCGGTGTCTTTTTCAAGAATATAAGTTGCACCTGCCTTTGTATCGGCACTGCTTACCCAATTGCTGAGGTCTTCATCATCTGCAAACTCGGAAAGCTTCTCGTTTTCAATTAAAGTAATGCTGTCATCGGTAAGTAAATCGTCGGCCTCATCGTTGCCTGCTTCTTTTTCCATATCAGCTGCTGCCTGTTTGAAAGAAGCTTCATCAGTAACCTTAGCGGCGAAAGCTTCTGCCTTGGCTTTTGCTTGTGCAAGTGCTTCTTCAGTAGGAGCGGGAACATTGCCCTCCTCGTCAGCTTCACCTGTTTCGGCATTGATTACGTAGTTACGAAGTGTAACTACACCGTAAGTATCAATTTCATCAAGGAAAGTTTCCTCAATTTTGCTCATTTCGTAAGAAGCGGCAAGCTCCTCTGTTTTAACTTCCTGTATCTTCTGAACAATTGCATTTTCCGTGAGAATACGGCGGAAAAGCTTAACTGTCATACCTGAGCCGTATGAGGAGCGAAGATATGTTGCAAGTGACATTTTTGTAGCAGCCTGACCTTGCTCTTTTGCTTGGTCAACGCTTTCCTGAATGTTGGCTTTAATCTCATTGATTACACCGTCAACTTTTTCGTCAATTTCCTCTTGTGTAAGCTCAATACCGTTTTCCTTTGCATAGTCAAGGCAAGCCTTTGTGTATTTAAGCTGGTCAATAGCATACATCTTAAAGAAATCATCGTAAGTGGGGTTTTCAACACCCTCAACCTCACCGAGAGTATATGACTGCTCGGCAGGAGTTTTGCTGTAATCGTAACCTGTATACATTGCTCCGGCGCCTGTGCCGTAGTACATATCATAGCTTGCTGACTGACTTGCTACCTGCTGCAGTAAGTTTGAGTAAAAATAAATGTACTCATACTTATCAATTTCAGTATCACCGATTGTCATAACGGTTTTGTTTCTTTCAAGAAGACCTGTGTTTTTTACAAGTCCGCCTGTAATAGCACCGATAATTCCAATAAAAATTAAAACGGTGATTGTGTAGACAATTGTCTTTTGAGTTTTTTCACTCATGGAGCCTTTTGCATTTCTTTTTGCCGCTTTTGCAAGGCGCTTTTTTCTTTCCTCGCGGTAAAGCTCAGCAGATGTTTTTTCCTTATTTGCCATTGGGTTTCATCCTTTTCTGTTATTTTTTTAACCCTAATAATTCTCCTTAGGGTCACAATATCTTACTAATTGTATACCATTTTATAAAAAAAAGCAAGTATAAATCAGTTATTAAAGGAAATATAACAGAAAAAATTAAATTATAACTTAAAAAGCTTTATTGTACTTTTTTCGGGAGCAAAAAAGTTTTTTTTAGAAATATATTGACAAGTCATTTTTTCTCATCTAAAATAATAATTGTCGAACAAATGTTCGCTTGTTGCGTTTGGGAATTTCGCACAAAGAAATATAGAGGAGGATAACAGATGCTTTACAACGAAAACAGCAATATAATGCAAGATAAAAAGGATTTTACCTCTTGGCAAGCAAAAACACATCAAAGTGAAAGTGAATACGAATTGAGAAAAAGAAAAGCCGAATTATATAAGCTTGTTCGCCTTGTAATAAAAAATGAGCTTGACAAAACTCAGCAGGAAATTGTACGTCTGCACTGGTATGAGGAGATTCCCTTAGGTGAGGTTGCCGATATGATGAACATAAGCCGTGCTACCGTTTACCGCAAAGTGCAAAAAATAAACGAAATCATTTATGACAAGCTGAAATATGCCATTGAATACCGTTTCGGGACAAGCTTTTTAAACGATACCGCTATCATTATAAAAGAAAAAGTGCCTGTTTGTTTTCCCGGTGATGACCTTGAAATTTCACATAGACTTAGAAATTTAAGGCTTCTTCAAAGCTTTAGTGAAAGCGACGTCTTTGAGGCTACCGGCATTGAAATAAGCCGTATAAAACAGCTTGAACAAGGCACAGGCACCGTTACGGCAGAGGAATTGAAAAAGCTTGCTCTGTTTTTCAAAACCTCCAGCGACTACATACTTTTCGGAAATAATTCAAATAAGAAACAGGTGGTTCAATGAAGCTTAGTATTGAAGAACTCGGCAAGCAGTACGAGCAGTGTATAACGGTACAAAATGAAATTATTGCAAAAAACCGACAGCGCTTAAACGAAGCTACAAAGCGTAACAGTTTTAATGAAACCAAACGGCTCAACACCCTTTTAAAGGTGCTTTATGATGAAAAATGGGAGCTGGAAGAAAAGCTCAGAGGTATAAAACAATATTACACTTGATGTGTATACATAAAAATCAAAGGTCAGCATCAGAGAAGAATGCTGACCTCTTACTTTATAAAAACTCACTCAAAAAACTTTAAAATCTTAGACGTTAGCCTTGCGTTTATTCTTTAGAGAAACCGTAGTAGATGCTGTCGTCATAAACATTGTTTTCATCTTTATCGTGATGAGAATACCAAACCTGTGCAAAAAACGGGTTAACTTTTGCAATTTCATCATAATGCCAAGGCATAGGCAAACACTTTTCGCACCAGTGACCGCCCCTTAAAACAAGGTTGGGACTCATTTCAAACTCATTACCGCAAGCACATTTCCATCTAATCGGAGTGTACATATCCTTGCCCATCTTCTTTGAAAGACACTGACCGCCCCTGAACTGAGCAGCCTTTTTCATATCGGAAATGCCAAGAGAGTTGAAATCCTTTGTTTCGTCATAACCGTGGTCAAGGTACTGCATATCATTTTTATCAGGAGTAAAAACATCAAAATCTCTCCAAGAGCCGATGTTGTTGTACTTTTCCATAGAACCGTAATAAGCGGTAATTCTGTCCTTTATACCATTGTCAATCCAGGCTTGCGTACCGTGAAGAGGTGTGTTTGAAATTGGCTTCATCATATTCTTTTTGAGCAAGCCCAAAGGTGCCAAAGCCGAAAATTTGTACACAAAGGGAGCTTTCTTGGAAAGGCGGTTGAAATATTCTTCAACAGGCACATTTGCCCTGAAATGAAGTATATTTTCAAGCTCGTCTGCATCGGTAAACCATTGACCGTGGAAGTTTTGCAAAATAAACCAGTTAGGCTCAAAAAGCTTTTTGGGTAAATCCTTGCCTTTCATACCTATTGCGTGGAGAAGCATATCCTCAAACTCATAGTTTGTAAGTCTGTACTGTGCACCTGAGCTTATGTTGTAAAATTTTCTCCAAAAGCTTTCAGGTACCATTGAGTTGCAAACCTTAGCACAAAGGCGTCCGCTATCTTCAACAGTTGCCCATTCAAGTACACCGTTAATGGGCACGTGGAACATTATCGGGTCAAGATTTTTAAGTATGTCGGAATAAAGAATACCCGTCTGCCTTAAAGATACCCAATATTTGAGCCCGGATTCGGCAAGGATTCTTTCGGCAATTGTTTTGCTGATTGCATAATGGTCATAGACGCTTATTTGAATCGGGTCACCTGTTCTGCCCCAATGGGTAGGATAATTTCTGTCACCGGTTTGAGCAACAGTACCTATGTATACTACCTTTATGCTGTCAGGGTCATCCTGAGCCTTAACAGCCTTTACTATATTTTCCATAGCTGTTACGTTTGTAAACATAGTCTTTTTGGGATAGTAGTCCGCAGCAGGTGAAACAAGTCCGCCTACGTGAAGCACATAATCAGCACCCGTTACGCATTTGAGCACATCTTCATAAACTGTAAGGTCACCCCAAACAATTGTAACTGACGGGTCAAACATATAGGGTGCAAACTTTGCCCTGGAGTCTTTATTGTCAAGATTTAATACAACGATATTGTACATATCGCGTCTTTTATAAAGCTCTTTAAATCCGGCAAAACCCATGTTGCCTGTTGCACCTGTTAAGAAAACAGTTTTCTTCATAAAAATCACCGCCATATATCATATATTCTCACTATGTTAATCTTAGTATATAACATATTTTGGTAACATTTGTTAATAGCGTGTTAATATTTTAGAATTATTTCTTTGAAATGTTCAGTTTTTATTATAAATTATTAAGATTTCTTCGGCTTTTTTAATCAAACTTTCTCTAAGACTTACAGGACTTATTACCTCAATTTTTGAGCCAAACTGCATAAGCCAAGAAATAAGTCCGTCACTGAAAACACATTTTGCACTGACGGTAAAGGTATCCTCACTGTCATCTCTTACAGCACTGAGCTTGCTGCCCTCACCGAAGCGGTCAAAAATTTCCTCAAGGATACTGTTATGGCACCTTATAGTAAGACGCTGAGTTTCACCGCTGAACATATTGAAAAGCTTACCGCTGTAATCAGCCGAGTCAAAAAAGTTTTTGTAGGTTGATACCTCATTAAAGTTTCTCGCTTTTTCATCAAGAATTTTTACCTTTTTCATTCTGTCAATTCTTGTGTGCATAAGATTATCGTAATTTTGCTTGTTGGAAACAAGGTAATAATGGTCATTTGACCAAATGAGTGCATAAGGACTAACGGTAAAATCCTTTTCATCAAAAACGATTTGCTTTGTTTCAGGGTCAATGCGACGCTTTATGTAAGTAAAAAATATCTTTTTCTTTGAGGAAATCGCCTTGTTAATAAGGTCAATATTATAATAGATTTCCTCATTGACACATTTAAGACGATTGTCAATATATACCTGACGTGTTATTTGCTTTGACTGATTTTTACTGCAAAGTGCGGTGATTTTTTCAATAAGCTCCTTGCTCTTTTTTGCAGTGATAAAATTTGCAGCCTGAACAGCATCAATGAGAAGTCTTAACTCGGGAAGCTCAAAATCCCTGCTCAAAAGCTTGTAGCCTCTCCTGCCCGAGTCGATATCCATACCGTATTCTTTCAAAGCGGCAATATCACTGTAAATTGACTTTCTTTCACAGATGATACCGTTATTTTTAAGCATAGCGTCAATGTCCTCGGCCCTTACTATTGTATCCTCGTCACTGTACTTTTCAAGGTAGTCTTTTACTAAGAGGAGTTTGATTTTTCTGTTGCCTTTGTCTGCCACGGCAGTGTCCCCCTTTTTTGTAGCGTTTTAATAATAAATGTGCTTTCTTAACTTTTACTTATCTGTTGTTAAACTTACGATTGCTTAAATATTTTACAACAGCCTAATTTAAGCGGTGTAAAGTTATCCGTTAAATAACTCTGATTTGCGATATCTATAATAAGGAGCAGTAAAAAGCTAAGTTCTTACTGCTCCTTTTTTATTTATGCTGCCATACCGCCGACAAGGCCGCCGATTGTATCACCTATACCGCCTAAGCTATCGCCTAAACCGCCTAAGCCGTCGGTTATTCCACCGAGTGCATCTGTAACACCGCCTGCCGCACCTGAAAGAGTGCCGCCGATGTCAAGACCGCTGATTGTACCTACAACAGTATCAATAATACTTGTATCCATACCAAGTTTACCGCCGATAAATCCGGTAATTGCCGAAAGATTTCCCTCAGCTTTTACTGTTTGTACAATGAAATCGGCAAGTGACATAAGAACAACCTCTCTGTCGCCTACAATTTCCATTCTTTCACCGTTATAGTCACCGCTTGCGGCAACTCTTGCTGTACCCATCTTTTCAATTGTTGCAAAATCAAAGTCAGGAAGTGTAATACCAAGCTCACCTACAAGACCGCCGAGCATATCTTTAAGAGGAACCAAATTAAGTCCTACCTTGCTTGAAAGATTGGGATCTGCCGCAAAGAAAGCCTGAGCCTTATTGTAGCTTGAAATAAAGTCGGGAAGCATTTCAAGAAGATAATTTAAAGGTGCAACCTTTAAAGGCTCCATAACTGTAAGCAGCTTTTCTGCAACTTCTTCCATACGCTTTGCACTGTCAAGACCTGCGGAAGCAATGAAATCCTTAAGCTTAGGCATAGGACCTGTATGAAGGGATTCAAACAAAGGCATAAGAAGTTCTTCATAACAAGTGGGAGAAGCAAGCAGACAAAGCGACATTGTGTCACCGAAATGCTCTGCACCGGCACCTACGGCTTTTATGAATGACTTTCTGTCACCCTCAACGATACCGAAAGGAATAACCTCAACATCGTCCCAGGTTTTACCGGCCGCCTTAATATCTGACATATATTTGTATGCTTCGGGGAAGCTCTTTTTCAATGCCGCAAAAGCAAGGTCAGCAGGCTGCTTGCCGCAAATGTCAGCAGTGAGCTTTACAATTGTTGTTGCAAAGGCATCGGAATAAACAAAGCCGTCAATATTTATATCTGAAAGTGCGGCAACAATAGTAACGTCAAGAGCATCAATTGTACCGCTTACAACATCCTCGGTAATAACTGCATTGAAAAGGCCTGAGAAGTCCTTAGTCTCGCTGTTATAGGCATTGACCTGAGCAGCTACGTCGGGAGCTTTTCTGCCGCAGAGCTTACTTGCAATATCTACGACATCGGCAATAAGGTTTTTAACGTCGGTGCTTGCCATAATTTCAGCAACCTTGCCCGTTTGCATTTCATCGCTTTTCATGTCCTGATAAATGAGCTTTTGTAAGGCAGAGAAGTTTTCACCGTAAACAAATGCATCAAAAAGGTAATCGGTAAGGTAAGCAAAAACAGCTTGTCTGTTACCGTTAATTGTAATTCTCTCACCGCGGTTAGCGGCGCTTTCACCTACGCTTGCAGTACCAAGCTTTGCAATATAACTCATATCAAGTGCGGGAGCCGACATATTAAGTCCGCCCAAAACCTGATTTAAAAGCTCGTTAACCTCAGGTACCTTGAAGCCTGTTTTTTCAGCTACCTTGGGTTTGCTGTTAAGGTATTCCGAGGCTTGGCCGAAGCTTCTTGCAAAATCAGGAAGAATGTCACAAAGATATGTAAGAGGAGCTTTTGAAAGCGGCTCAACTATTGTAAGAAGCTTCTGAGCAAGAAATTCAATTCTCTTACTGCCGGAAAGACCTGTTTCTGAAACGAACTTTGTAAACTCAGGCATTGTGCCTGTGTGAAGAGACTCAAGCATCGGAACAAGTGCTTGGTCATAAGCTGCGGGAGCTTTCATCATTACGTCAAAGAGCTTGTTGCCGAAATGCTCTGCACCGGCACCGCAAGCCTTAATGAAGGCATCCTTGTCACCGGGGGTAATACCAAAAGGAATTGTGCCTAAATCAGCCCAGGTTTTGCCCTGATCCTGTAAGCTTTTAACATAGGAGTAAGCATCGGGATAATTCTTTTTAAGAGCCTTGAACTTAACCTTTAAAAAGTCCTCGCCTGTAAATTCTGCCGTAAATCTGGCAACGGCAGATGCAGTTTCATCGGTATAAAGGAGCTTTTCAATGTCAACATCGGAAAGAAGACCTACAATCTGCTTTTCAACAGAACTAAGCCTGCCTTTAAGCTCATCCTCAGTTAAACCTGTAAAATATTGGCTTGTGTCAGCAGGTGCGCTGACATATTCCTCAACTGCCTTTTCAGCATCATACTTCTTTCCTTGAAGTGATGCTGAGACAATACCGATTACAGCAACAATACCAATTGCAACTGCAAGGACTATTGTAATAATCTTTGAGGCTTTTTTGTTACTCATAATTTTTCTTAGAAAACCCATACCTATACTTCCTTTTCTATATATTATCGGGATAGTCCATTACATTATATATTTATACCAAAAAATGTACATAAAGTCAATAAAAAGCTTAATAAATTTTAAAAAATAAGATATTTATTTATCTGCTAAAGTATATTTTATTTATCAGTGTTTCTTAGCAGACACCTTGTCTTTGGCTTTAGGTTTATTAGGGTTCGGTCTTAACTTTGCCTGAGGTACGCTTTTTTGATTTGGCTTTGCTTGAGTTTTTCCTTTTTGATTTTGATTAGGCTTTGCCTGAAGCTTTTTTTGATTTGGTTTTGCCTTACCTTTTGACGGTGCTTTTTTCTTGCTTTTCTTGCTTTTCTTTGTTTTCTTAAATAAAGCTTCAATTTTTGCTTTTTTCTCCTGCCACTTTTTATTTTTTTCTTCATTCTTTGAACAAATAAAGTCCGTTAAGCACCAAACAAAATAAAGGCAACCGCAAACAGCTGCTAAAAAGCTCAAAACAGCAAAGGGAACAGAACCTACTATCTTCTTTATTGCCGTTATAATAAGACCAGAAAAACTAAGCTCAACCTTTTCTGACGCAACAACATTGACAGTTGTAAGGCGCTGACCTGCATAATAAACATCTGCCGTACCCAGCACCTCTCCTTTTTCAACGGGAGGAGTTATGCTTTCAATATTTTCCGTAAGCTTAAACATAACAGTTGCCGGTGATGCCTTTGACGGCACAAGGGCAGATGTCTCCTTTTCGGGCACAAGCTTTAACTCCTGCACGTCCTTACCCGAATTAACTTTTACTGTTGCTACGGTCTGTTCAGGCGAAACAATAACTCTGTAACGTATGTTCTCATATACCCAGTCAAGCATGAGCTGTGCGTCGGTCATAGAGGAGTTTTCATCATAGCCGTCGCTGTCAATATCACTTAAATAGCCCTGCATTACAATAGTTAAGTAGCTGTATCCGTCAGCACTTGAGGTTACTGCTACACATTCGCCTGCAAGGTCGGTATAAGTCTGCTTACCGCCTGTAACGGAGCTGTGATAGTAATCTGCAACAGCAGGATTTAACATGTGATTTGAGGAATAATAAGTTCTTTCCTCGTTTAAATCAGTCTCTTTAAGCACAACCGTGTCAGTTGAAAAAGCTTCCGCAAAGGCAGGATATGAAAGGCCGTACTTTATAATTTTAGCAACATCCTGAGCGGTAGTGTATTGTCCGTCCTGGTCAAAGCCGTGAATATTTTTAATAACCGTTGAGGTACAGCCGATTTTATCAACGAGAGCCTGCATTTCCTTAATTAAAGCATCTACACTGCCAACCGTTTCACTTGCTATAACGCTTAAAGCATCGTTGGCACTGTAAACCACAAGGCAGTTAAAAAGCTCCTGTCTTGTAACTTTTTCCCCCGCTTTATAAATAGCCGTTGTCATGCCGTACTCATAGTCAAAAAGATTGAGGTTCTTTTCAGTAAGTGTGACTGTGCCGTCAAGGGTCTGCCACTTTTCAAGGGCAACAATTGCGGCAATAAGCTTAATAAAACCGGCGGCAGGAGTCTTTTTTGTACTGTTTTTTTCAAAAAAAACAGTTCCCTCATCAAGATTTTCCATATAGTAAATATCTGAACGTAAGTTTTCCGTAACATAACCGGAGTCAAACTTAGCAGACACAGGCACTGTAAAAACAGCTGCAATTATAATAAAACAAATTAAATTTGAAAGAAATTTTTTCATATATATACTCTCCGGATACTTTTTCGCAGTTTTTGTTTGCATTATGATAAAAGATATGGTATTATTAAATACAAGTAATTATACCAACTTTAAAATAAAAAGTATATACTTAAATAAAATAATTTTAAATTTTCTTTTTTTCATCACAAATGAAAGGATAACCTTCTTAGGTTAAGGTAAAAGCTATGATATATGTTACAGGCGACACCCACGGAATTGCCACACGCTTTGATGACCCGAGACTCAGAAAATTAGGCAAGGGCGACACTCTCATAATCTGCGGTGACTTTGGCTTTTTGTGGGACGGCTCAAAAGAAGAAATTGCCACACTGAAAAAGCTCAGCAAAAAAAAGTACAACATTTGTTTTGTTGACGGCACCCACGAAAACTTTGACCTTTTAAACAAGCTTAAAATAAAAAAATGGAACGGCGGCAAAGTGCACCACATAGGCGGCAATATTTTCCACCTTATGCGCGGACAGATTTTCACAATTGAAAACACCCGTATTTTTACAATGGGCGGCGGCGAAAGCCCTGATATTGACATACGCTTTGAAATGGAAACTTGGTCGGATAAAGAAATCCCCACAAGAGACGAGCTTGTTGAGGGCGTTGAAAATTTGCAAAAATGCGGTGCAAAAGTTGACCTTGTTATTACACATGAGCCTCCTGCAAAAATAAAAGACTTCTTACTTTTAAATACAGGTATTGACGCGAGCATAACCGCCATAAACACCTACCTTGAAGACGTAAGCCGCATTTGTGAGTTTAAGCACTGGTATTTTGGCTCGCTTCACATGGATAAGTATATTTCAAACACCCATATCGGTGTGTTTAATAACATTGTTAATGCCGTAACAGGCGAGATTGTTCGCCGATAATAAATTCAATTTCATCAAAAAAGGTCAGCCTCACAAAAGCTGACCTTTTACTGTTTATATAAGCCTTAGGAAACAACTACTCTGCACACCTCAACGTAATTGCCGTCAACGGTTTTAACCTTAATTTGGCAGGTTCCCTTACCTACAAGAGTTACCTTACCTGAGCTTACTTTTGCAACTGCCGTATCAGTGCTTTCCCATGTAACCTTTTGATTAGTGGCATTTTCAGGGAAAACAGTGGCTTTAAGAGTAAAGCTGTCACCTACCGAGCCGGTAAAAGACGACCTGTTAAGCATTACACCGAGTACGGGAATATCCGTTACCTGAACAGTGCATTTTGCAATGAATCCGCCGTCCTTTGTTTTGCAGTAAACTGTTGCCGCGCCCTTACCCTTTGCAGTGACAACACCGCTTTGAGTAACGGTTGCAACGGCAGTGTTTGTTGAGCCCCACGTAACTGTTTTAACGCTGGCATTTGACGGATAAACTGTTGCTTTAAGTGTGTAAATATCACCGTAAGTCATATTAAGAGCAGTTTTATTAAGGGTAACATTTGTGACACTTATAGGTCTTACCGTAACCTTACAAGTTGCCGTTTTACCGCCGCTTACGGTTTTACAGGTAATAACCGCACTTGAATTAGGTTTAAGTGCTTTAATTACACCCGTTGAAGAAACGGAAACGGCTGACGGATTACTTGAAGTCCACGTAACTCTGCGGTCAGTGGCATTTTCAGGCAAAACCTTGGCAACAAGCTGATAGCTTTTTCCGTAATTCATACTTCCGCTTGTTTTGTTGAGGGTAACGGAAGTGGGAACAATTGTTCTGACTGTAACCTTACAGGTAGCTGTCTTTCCTGTATCGGCAGTTTTACAGGTAATAACAGCCGTGCCGGGACTGTTAGCATAAATAACACCTGACTGATTTACCTTTACAACATTGGAATTTGAAGTGCTCCAAACAACCTTTTTATTAGTTGTATTTTCAGGATATACCTTATATTTAAACTGATAGTAAGTGCCGGGGTCAACGGTACCCGAAGTTGCACTGAGCTTAACCGATGTTGATTTAATTACGGGGTAAACATTTATTGTACAGCTTGCTGTATAACCGCCGTTTACAGTCTTAGCCGTAATTACGGCTGTGCCCTTTGATATACCTTTGACATAACCCGAGGATGAGACAGTTGCAACCTTAGTATTACTTGAGGTCCACACAATTCTCTTATCGGTGGCGTCAGCAGGATAAACCGTTGCTTTAAGTGTACCGCCGTAGCCTGCATAAATGGAAGCCTTGCTGTGGCTTAGCTTAACACCGGTTGTTTTAACAACAACCCTTACGTTACAGGCGGCCGTAACACCGGGGTTATCAACCGACTTACAGTAAATTGTTGCATTACCTGCCTTGAGGCCTTTTATAAGACCTGTCTGGTCAACGCTGACAACGGAAGAATTGGAGCTTGACCATTTAACCTGCTTATAGGTCGCATTTTCGGGCATAACAACAGCTTTAAGCTGATATGTAGCACCCTTATACATCGAGCCGCTTGTTTTGTTAAGACCGATTTGAACTACTTCCGTCTTTTTAAGGACGGTGATATTACACGAGGCCGTAAGACCGCCTACAACGGTTTTTGCAGTTATAACAACGTTGCCTGAGCCCACTGCTGTAACAACACCGTTTTTATCAACAACTGCAACCTTTTCATTGCTTGACGACCAAGTAACCCTTGTATCATAAGCATCTGCCGGAAGAACGGTTGCCGTAAGCTTGCCTGACTTAGTTGCATACATTTTGCCGGAACTTTTATTAAGTGTGATTGAAGTAGGCTTTGAATAAACCGTAATCACGCACGAAGCTTTGTGACCGCCGTCAACGGTCTCACAAGTAATAACAGCTGTACCTGCAGTAAGACACTCAACTGCACCTTTTTGGTCAACCGATACAATTTCAGGATTGGAGGACGTCCATTTGAGCTGTTTATTTTCAGCAGTAGAGGGATATACGTTAGCTACTAAAGTTCCTTTTGTACCTATGTAAGCCTTTGCCGAAGTTTTGTTAAGACCCACGCCTGCAACAAACTTGCCGACGCCTATAAGGCTCTGCGGGAAGCTGTCGCCCCAAATTTTCTGAAGCGTAGCAGAGGGATGCGCGCCGTCAATTGTGTATTCGGGATAAAAAGCGTCGGGGTCTTTCGGGTTAGCGGAAATATCATTAAAATAAACGTATCCGTCATGTTCGGTAGTAGTAGCAAGCCAATTGTTTACATCTAAAGCAATCTGCCAATCAGCTTCAAATTCTTCCTGTGTTCTTATATATTTGCCGCCGGTACCGAGATAGTCACGGGTGTTTCCTTTCCACTGAGTGATACCGATGGGGATTACCTTTATGCCTACATTGTGACACATTTGGAAAACCTTGCGGTAACCTGCGCAAATCTCTTGCCAAGTAGGTTGTTTTATATCGGGATACTGTTCAACAATGTCACTGCAAACCGGATGCATAATATCGTTTGCACCGATTTTTACAATAACATATTTTACACCCGACTGTGAAAGAACGTCACGTTCAAATCTGTCAAGCATACTTTCGCCGAAAATAAGCGAGCCGTAACCGAGTCCCTCGCCTAAAAGACGGTTTCCGATAATGCCCTTGCCGACAATACCGACGTTTGTGACGCCCTTTTCGTGAAGAGCTTGTGCAAGGTAAAGCGGAAATTCATTTGAAACGGTAGAGTCACCTACAACAACCACCGAATAAGCGTTTTCGTCAGAGAGAACATCAACACTTGCAAGGCAGGGAACAACCTTAATAAAGCTGTAAGCAAGCTTTATATCAATGTCCTGACCCAGATACTTTAACAGATATTCGATAATTTCTTTATTGTCAAGCATTGTACCTACGCCCATAGTGCCGCTGCTTGTATAGTCATCACCGATGGCAAGATAAGTTTCCGCGCCGGAAAGACCCATAGTTTTTATTTCGGTAAAATCTTTAACATAAATACTGATTGCAATGTCCTCACCGGCTTTTACATCAAAGGTAACAGGGTCGGAATAATATTCCTTACCGGCAGGTACACTTATGTTTTGATGACCCTCATTAAAGGTTACTATTTTAACGGTAGAGGGATCAACATTTGCATTGCCTGTACTTTTACCGACAGTTACCCTTGTAAGTGTCATTTCACTGTTGCCGTAATAGTTTGAAACACGGATACGAAGCTTTGTACCGCTTGCAGTAGGTGTAATAACAGACCTTGCAGTTACATTGCCGATAAAAGCTGTTATGTTCTCGTAGCCGTCAATGCCTATTTCCGTAGGAGCCGTACCCCAGGCGGTAATCCACTTATCGTCTGTATTTCCAGCCGAAACGGAAAATACCGATAAAATACACAACAGCATAACTGCCGCAAAGATTTTTAAAACAGTATTAAAGCTCTTCTTCATATTATTACCGTACCTTTCAAAAAGCTTAAAATAAAGCTCTTATAATATAACTATTCAATAATATAATACTACTTATAGTATAAAAAGTCAACCGCGCTTACAAATTCTTAACATATTTTAGAATATAGGGTTAAAAGCTCAGGGACTGCAAGAAGCTTAGCTTTTACAGTCCCTTTTATTATCAATATGTCATTTTTGCATTAAGCTCTCTGACAACATCTTCGTGAAGCTTGACAATTTCGCGGTCATAGGAAAGCATACCGTTAACCTCAAACTCAACATCGCTTACCTGAGTGTAAACCGTTGCAGAAAGTCCGTTTTTAATGTTTGGTATAATCTGCCTTTCGTGAAGATTTTTATAAGCCTTTGTAAGGCTGTCCTTATCTTTATACATTTGATAGCCGAAGCTCTTACTGTAATTCCAAACGTGACCCTTGATATTCCAGCTGTAACCGCCGTATTCACTCAGAACCATAGGTCTGCCGTCATACTTAGGCATAATTACAGGCATAATGTATTTGTGAATACTTCTGAAATCGGGACCTTTTTGGTCATACCAACCGCTTGCGTGGTCGCAAAAACGTGAGGGGTCTTTTTTCTTAGTCCACTCACCTATTCTCTTTGCGTCAAACTGACCCCATGATTCGTTAAAAGGCACCCAACAGCAAATAGATGTGCAGTTATAAAGGCTGTCAATCATTTCCTCGTATTCTTCTTCAAACTGAATTCTCCACTCAAGCTTTTCACGGCTGAAAGTTTTGTAGCAATTATCCTTTTTGCTAAGCGTAATAACAGGGTTGAGGAAAGAATGAATATTGGGAATAACACCTACATAGAAAGTGTTGAGCTTTTGTCCGCCGCTTACCATATCCTGCCATACGAGCATACCTATTGTGTCACAGTGGTAATACCACCTTGCAGGCTCAACCTTAATATGCTTACGAAGCATATTAAAGCCTAAGTCTTTCATTTTTTGGATGTCATAAATCATTGCTTCATCAGTGGGCGCAGTAAGTCCGCCGTCACTCCAATATCCCTGGTCAAGTAAACCTTTTTGGAAATAAGGCTCATTGTTGAGGAAAAGGCGCTGATAACCGCCGTATTTACCGATAGAGAACTTTCTCATACCGAAATAGCTTGAAACGAAGTCCCTTTCGCCGCCGCAGTCAAGGGTGATTTCAAGGGTGTACAGGAAAGGATTTTCAGGGCTCCAAAGCTTGGCGTCGGTGACGGGGATTTTGCAGTCGGCAGAAATTTCTGCGTCAAAAACAACATTTTCTCCGTCAAGAACCTTTGCATAAAGCTTACAACCGTGCTCACAGCTATGGTTAACCTTTAAATTTAAAACACTTTCGTCAATATCGGGTGTCATTATCAGGCTGTCAATACTGCAATGATTTACAGCTTCAAGCCAGACAGTCTGCCAAATACCCGACGTTGAGGTGTACCAAAATCCGTGAGAGTGACTTGCCTGTTTACCTCTGTTTTGCCAAGCTTCATCGGTGGGGTCATAAACCCTTACAACAAGCTCATTTTCACCTTTTACGGCTTCACTTGTAATATCAAGGGTAAAGGGACAATAGCCGCCTGTATGTGTGCCCACGCTTTTTCCGTTTATAAACACCTCACACTGCCAGTCAACAGCTCCGAAATGAAGAAGTATTTTTTTACCGAAGAAGCCGTCGTCTAAAGTGAACTTTTTCCTGTACCAAAGTCTGTCCTTTGCGCTGACCCTTTTGCAAACGCCGGAAAGACAGCTTTCAACTGCAAAGGGTACACGGATTTTTTTGGTATAGGTTTCACACCACTGAGTTTTTTCATCGGTTATTTCAAAGTCGAAAAAGCCGTTGAGGTTTATCCAATTATTTTCTCTCACCATCTGAGGTCTGGGATATTCCGGCAATGGTAAGTCACACATTGCCTCATCTGCCCAGCGTGTTTTTAATGTCATCATATTTATCTCCCCTGAAAACAAATTAGCGTTTTTCAATATAGTCTGCTGATACCCAACCCTTTGTCTTATAATTTATATCTTCAATATAAACCCAACCGGACTGTGTTTTACTGTAACCGAGTACCTTAACGGGGCCGTCAAGCTTAATACTGCCGATAATGCTGTAGCTTGTACCAGGACCCGACCTGATGTAAAGACCTATATCCGCAGTAACATAAGCGGTATATGTTTCATTATAAGGCTCATAGGTTGTTTCTGCCGGTTTTGTTGTTGTAGGATTGGTTGTTGTGGGCTTTGTGGTAGTTTCGGCAGGCTTAGTGGTTGTGGTAGCTTTGGTTGTGGTTTCCTCTGCTTTTTCACCTGCATAGTCAGCACTTATCCAGCCGTAGCTGTCATAATAAGGACAGTAAACATAATAGAAACCGTTTTCCTTAGCATAAGCAATAAGCCTTGTGTCGGCATAAAGCATTCTGATTCTTCCGTAAGAAGTGGAGGGACCGTATCTGAAGTTTACTCCGTCTTCAAGAACAAAGATTTCTTTGTCATCAACATTGTAGCTTGAGGGTCTTCTTACATAGGTGGTCTCCTGAGTTGTGGCAGCCTTTGTTGTTGTGGCAGCGGTTGTAGCAGTTGTTGTAGTAGTACTCTTTGTAGTTGTTGTAGTACCCTTTGTAGTTGTAGTAGTGCCCTTTGTAGTTGATGTTGTACCCTTTGCAGTTGAGGTGGTAGAATTCTTTGCGGTAGTTGAATTTTTATTCGTTGTTGCCGGAGAAACAGTTACGGGAACTGTGGTTGTCGGCTTTGTGGTTGTGGGTTCTTCGGTAGTTTCCTGCTTATTAAACAAAGCGGTAAACTTAGACCAAAAGCCCACTTTTTCTTCGCCGTCATTTTCCGTAACATCTCCGTCAGTGATGTTGCCGCCGGTAACAACGCCGTTTACCGGAATACCGCCGTTTTCAACAATGGGAAGCACCTTGTCAACAACAAGGTAACCGCCTATAAGAATAACAACAAGAAAAGCTATGAGACTGATAATCCAACCGGAGCTTTTCTTTTCACCCTTTGCCTTTTTTCCGTCAGGATTTATGTTAACACTGTCGTGGCTTTCTGTTATGTCCTCAATTTCATCGTTTTTATTGTCATTTTCGGAAATCTTATCAAAAAGAGCTGCAATAAGTGAATCATTATCATCCTCTTTCGGAGTTTTTTCGGGTATATCACCGTTTTCCTCTAAGTCATAAGCAGGATATTCCTCAGTGGAATTTGCCTTAACGGGAGGTACTACAATTGTCATATCCTCCGGCTCAACTTGTTGAGCTTCAGCTTCATCTTGCTCGTCCCATAATGACTTTGGAGCTCCTTCAGGCTGAATTGCTGTTTCGGCAGAGGCTTCTTCAGGCAAGCTTTCTTCCGGTAAAGCTTCTTCTGCTGAAGCTTCGACAGGTAAGACTTCTTTTATTGAAGCTTCTTTTTGCTCGGCACTTTCATGGGCTTTTGCGTCTTTTGCTGTTTCGGTTTCTGCTGCGGGCATTTCCTCTGTTATGTCGGAAGCGTCTTCGTCATCACCGTCTTTAAAAATACTGTCTTGAAGTGCGGCGTCTATTTTAGCCTGATTTTCAGCCTCTTTCTTTGCGGCGGCTTCGGCTTCAAGCTTTTTGGGATCAATAAGCTCACCGTCATACTCGGGCGGTTCAAAAACAGGCTCCTGCTTTAAAACAGGGCTTTCGGCGGCTGTAACATTTTCAGCAATATTTTCAACGACGGGTGCAGTTTCAACTGTGCTGTCTGCCTCAAGCTCCATTGCAGGCTGAGAAATTTCCTCATCAAAATCCATAGCTTTAAAAACATTATCTTCAGGCTTAACGCTGTTTGCACTGTCGCCCATATCATCTGCCATACTGATTATCATACCGCACTGAGGACAAAAATCAGCGTTTTCAGGTAAGTTTTTACCGCAGTAACTGCATTTCATATTATCACTCCTATATTTTAATTCTTTTAATTTACCATATAATATACCAAATAACATTTTAACATACAATAAATAGTATTTCAAGATATATTTGTGAATTTTTGTTATAGCCCAAGTAAGAACAACAAGGCAGAAGAATACCTGTTTCTTCAACCTTGTTGTTTTAGGGCGGAAAGTATTATTTACCTTTAAAACGTATCACATTAAATGATAAAGGCTCCAGCACTACGGTTTTATCTTTCGGTAAGGCATTCAGGTGCATTTTTACCTTTTCACCGTCAAAGCCGTTGACATCGTATACATCATAGCCGTCCATTGAGGTAAAGGAGATTGCTTTAAAGTCCTCAAAGCCTAAAAGGTTAATTTCAAGCTCCGTTTTTTCATTCATTGAACGATTGACGGCAAAAACCGCAACCTCGGCATTTTCCTCATCATAGGTAACAACGGACTCTATGTAAGGTACGTCGGTAAACTCCTTACAGTCATATTTTTCACAATTGATAATGGGATTAAGTGCCACTCCCCTTGCGTACTTTGACATCTCCTTAAATGGATAGAAAATAGTCTGACGGAAAGAGCCGCCGCCTGTTTTTGTAAAAATAGGTGCAATTACATTTACAAGCTGGGCAAGGCAGGCTATTTTAACTCTGTCTGCGTGACGAAGAAGTGTAATGAGCATACAGGCCACTACAAGGGCATCTTCAAAGTTATATATATCCTCAAGCTGTTCGGGTGCAGTGGACCACCTTTCAACAGGTGCACCGTTTGAGTGATACCACACATTCCACTCGTCAAAGGAAAGCATAATTTTCTTTTTGGAGCGCTTCTTTGCCTTAATAAAATCACAGGTGCAAATTACACTGTAAATAAAATCATCAAACTCCATGCTCTTTGCAAGAAAAGAGGGTGTGTCCTTTGCATGATTGCCGTAATATTGATGAAGTGAAATATAATCAACGTTGTTATAAGCAATGTCAAGTGCCGTTGCCTCCCAGTCACCGAATGTGGGACTTTGCCTTGAAGATGAGCCGCAAAGCACCGTTTCTATTGAGCCGTCAACCCATTTCATCATTTTAGCGCTCTCATTTGCAATAAGTCCGTATTCCCGGGCGGTTTTGGCACCCATTTGCCAGGCTCCGTCCATTTCATTGCCAAGGCACCACAGCTTAACATTCCAAGGGTCTTTATAGCCGTGACTTATTCTCATATCCGAATAATATGAGCCTGACTTATGGTTGCAGTATTCCACCAATTGACGGGCCTCATCAGGACCTCTTGTACCGAGATTGACTGCCATCATAGGGCTTGTTTTAGCCTTTTGACACCAACGCATAAACTCATTTGTGCCGAAAGTGTTAGGCTCTGTAACACCCCAGGCAAGGTCAAGCTTTTTGGGACGTTTATTTTTATCGCCTACTCCGTCTTCCCAATTGTAGCCGGAAACAAAATTTCCGCCGGGATAACGGACTATGGGCACATCAAGCTCATTTATAAGGGAAATAACATCTTTACGAAAGCCATCTTCATCAGCTAAGACGTGACCCGGCTCGTAAATACCGCCGTAAACTGCTCTGCCTAAATGCTCAATAAATGAGCCGAACATTCTTCTGTCAATACTGCCTGTTTTCATTTCGGCAGCTACTGTAATTTTTGCTTTCATAAGTGCTCCTTTTATCATTTGACTAAAAATGTGTTGTTTATTTGCGTTTTATTATATAACACACTTATTAAAAAATCAACAAAAGCAGACTAAAAAGCCTGCTTTTAAAATTATTCAATAACCGCCCACAACGGAATATCTTTTGCTTCAAATTTTACATCATCAACTAAAGCATAAACAAGCTTCGGGAATAAAGTATTATCGTAAATATATAATTCATTACATATTTGTGAAAAAGCTTGTAAATTTTTTACGGAACGATTATATCGCTCTATAATTTTTTCTTTCGGAACATCATGACCGCCTTCAAGTGCCCGTTTTTTCACTCTTTGAACATTGATATCAGCTGATGCAGTACAAACAAACACACCAACAATTTCATATCCTTGTTCTTTTGCAGTTTTCAAAAATCCAAGCTTATCTTTCCTTGACAAAACTGTCTCCATAATAAAAGACTGTTTATTTTTCAATAATTTTTCTCTTTTATATTCAGCAAAATTCATAGCCGTAATATAACGTTGTTTAATATCCTCAATATGACTAAAATAATTCGAAGCATAAACATCAGGACAAATATACTCTATATTTTCAAGATTATATGACTTTATATAATCTTTTATTATAGTGCTTTTCCCACTTCCGTTAGGTCCTGCAAAAATATAAATTTTCATTTTATTCGTTTAAAAGCTTTTTAATAAAAGCTTCATCCTCTCCGTCAACAACAACATTATTTAAAAGAGCCTTGTTTGTATCAGCATAATTTTCAATATTTACGTTTGAAGCAAAAGCAACCGCTTTATCTATTTTCCCCGACACAGACAAAGCTAAACTTTTTGCATACTGTGCCACAATATAGTCAATTAAATTACTTACCGAACGCATTTCTTCATCTGCTATATTTTTAAGTGCATTGATGGTCTTTTCTTCCAAGGTTACACTTATTGATTTTTTAGCCATAAATTTACCTCCTTAAAGTGTAATACAATATTTTACAGTATATTACAATGTTATTATATTATATTTTATGTCTTTTGTCAATGAATATACAACAAAAGCAGACTAAAAAGCCTGCTTTTAAAATAGATGTTTTCAGTTTTATTCCCAAACTAAAAAAGGTTTTGTAGTGCCGTAATCAGTGGAAGATGCTTGTTCTGTTGATTCCGAATTTTCCGAAACCACACTGCCGGACTGTGCAGTAATATCATCTGCGGCAGTGGTTGTAACTTGACTGCCGCCCGCACCGCTTTCGGGGTCATAAGCCGGAGAAACCGTAACTTCGCCGCCATATAAAATAACTTCACCGTCATAGTAGCTCTCATCTTTTTCGCTTACGGTGCAAACACGCTCTTTTTCGCCGGTGTCAATATTATGCTCGGCAACTGTATAGCCGTCAATGGTGTAAAGCATATTGCCTATATAAGTGCCTCTGAAATAATTTGAATAACCTGTACCGTGAGTAAAGCCTATGTGAGAGCTGATTTCACCGTTTTCAATTTTCAAAAGCTTATAGCTTAAAACATCACCGCCGCCGTTTGTTTGAGAATAATGATTTACGGGGATACCGATATAATTTTCCTCGGGGTAGTAAAGGAAAGCTTTCGGGTCGTCTATGACATTTGTATAAGCATTTTCTATGATAAAATTGCTCACTTCTTTAGGATTTTTAAGGTCGCTGACATCAAAAAGTGAGACCTTGATTTTATTAAAATCTACGTCTTCCTCTGTTCCGTCATAGCCTACACCTGCAACAAGTCCCTCACCTACGGGATGAAGATAAGCGGAGAAACCGGGCAGCTTAACCTCGCCGATTACCGACATACTTGTAGGGTCGGCTAAATCGAGGGTAAACAAGGGGTCTGTGTTGCGGAAAGTTACAATGTAACCGACGTCACCCATAAAACGCACCGACTTAATCTGCTCGTCAAAGGCAATATCTTCAAGCTTGCCTATGACCTCAAGGTCAGAGTTTAAAGCATAAATACTGCTTACGTCAACATCTTTTTGATAACTGTAATAGGTTGTTGCAACGCGTAAAATTCCGTTATACTCATCAAAAGAATATTGATTGTTTGTGTAGCCTTTTACACTGCCTACTGCCTCATAGGTGATATTTTCACCGTCAAGGCTGAAACGGTAAATATCTGTTACATTATCCCCTGTGTCATAATCATAATTTTGTTTTGACACATAAAGGTTATTTTTTGTGCAGTAAACACTGTCGCCGCCGCCTAAAATTGAAATTGTGTTGACCTTGCTGTCCTCTTTTGAAGTATCAAAAGCCGTAAGCACAAGGTATTGCTGACTGTCTTCGTCATAGATGTAAATACAGTCACACATGATTTTTTCTCCGTCAACTTCGGGTACCGCATTCTTTTTTACATCGCTGAGGCTTTCTGAGTAAACACGGTAATCGGTGACAGTGTATAAAACAGAATTTACCATTCTTGATGAAATCACCATTTGTCCGTCCTGTGTGACAGTCCTTTTGAGCGAGGGATTTTCTCTGTCGCTTACATCGTAAACTCTCGATTGTACTTCAGTGTCATAATTGTAGTAAAAGTCCCAATAGTAATATTCTTCCTCGGCTTCTTGGCAAAAAGTACCTGAAGTTACAATAGTGTCACCGTAAAGGTAAAAATCGTTCACATTATAATTTTTACCGAAATCAATCTCGGAGACTGCTTTCATAGTTACAGTATCAACTATACTAAGCTTTCCTTTTGCATCGCCGGAAAGTATATAAAGATATCTGCCGTCATTTTTGACAATGTCTGCCTCGTCAACATCCTGCACCTGGGTGTTAGTTTCACCGTGAGGTGCTGTTCCGTCAGTGGGAGCTGTAGGTGCTGTTCCGGTAACGGGAACTGTTTCAGCCATATCATCCGTTGCGTAAGCATATTCTTCAAAGGACCCGTCAACACTTCCGTTGCTGTTTTGAGCTGCCACATTGCTCTCAAGAATAATTCCCTCGGCAGTGTCTTTCGAAGAGCCGTAAGAAAAAACACCGTCAATAATATCATCAAGCATATTTTGTTTATATCTGTTTACAAAATAATCCACAAGCTCACTGTCATTTGCAGGCTGTCTAAGATTTTTATAGGGTAATTGATTTTCAAGGGGTTTGTAGCTTTCAGGTGTTTGTGCGGCGTTTTTTTGCGGCACTGTTGCGTCAACAAGCTTTATGCTGTTTTTAAAAACAGGTAAAAAATAGGCGGAAGTTATTATAACAGCAAGCACCGCCGCAATTGCAGTAACCTTTTTCCAGGTAATTCTGACTGTCTTTTCAGGCTTAATCCCCTTTTCTTCAATCATAGGTATAAGGTTTTCCTTTTGAAGCTTATCGGGAAAAGCAGGAGTTTCTTTGTTAAACTCTTTTTTCAATTCATATTCAAAGTTATTGTTTTTATCCATAATATCACCACCAATTATAAAAGCTCTTTTTTCAGCTTTTCCATACCTCTCAAAATTTTTGAGCGTACAGTAGCGTCCTTTAAGGACATTATTTCGCCTATTTCCTTTGACGTGTAACCGCAGCAGTAATAGAGAATTATAATTTCTCTTTCTTCGTCGGAAAGCTTTAAAAGCGCCGCCTTTAATGAAAGCTTAACATCAGTGTCGCTGTTTTCACTTATGTGACTTTCAAAGATTTCCTCTACGGTAATTTCTTTTTCATTTTTACGGTAAGAAGCCACACAGCAATTATGTAAAATTTTAAAAAGCCACGACTTAAAGGAAGACGAATTTTTTACCTGACCGATTTTTTTAAAAGCGGTCATTACCGCCTCGCTTACACAATCCTCTGCCAAAGCTTGCGACGAGGTGTAAAAGTAGGCAAAGCGAAACATATCCCTTGCGTAAAATTCATAAAGTCTGCCGAAAGAATCGCTGTTTCCTTTTTTTGCTTCATTGACCAGATTTTCAATAACATTTGAGCTCATAATTTATCACATCCGTTCAACTATTAGATGTTTTAATAAGGTGTTTTGTTGCATCTATTTTAACTTAATTTGTAATTTTTTACAATACTATATCTATTCAAACCGTAAACAATAAAAATGAGGTGATAAAATGAAAAACAACAAGAAAAATAAAAACACTGCAGGAACCACCGATAAAAACATTGTCAGCCGTAAATATCAGCGTAAAAACGAGGATATTCCGACTGACGTTTTAGGTTCTTACACAGGCACGCCCGAAAACCCTTACGAAGAACCTGTACAAGATGCGGACGATTTATAAAAAAACGGATGCTTTCACAAAAGTGATTGCATCCGTTTAGCTTTTATGCCCTATGACCCTTTGCCTCTATCACATCAACAACGCTTTGGGCAAGACTTTGACAGGCATCTCTGTCCCCGGCTTCAACCATAACGCGGATAACCGGCTCTGTGCCCGACTCACGCATTAAAATGCGTCCGCTGTCACCCAAAAAGTCTGCGACTTTTTTTGTGGCGGCAATAACATCGGCGTCATTTCGTGCGGCAGGCTTATCCTTAACTCTTACGTTAATGAGCACCTGCGGATAAACCTTATATGGTGCCGCAAGCTCACTTAAAGAGGTTTTCTTTGCCATTATCACTTCCATAATTTTAAGGCTTGTGAGTATACCGTCGCCCGTTGAAGCGTACTTTGAAAAAATAATGTGTCCCGACTGTTCACCGCCTAAGCGACAGCCGTTTTTAAGCATATATTCGTAAACATATTTGTCGCCCACATCGGTTTTTGCATAATCTATACCTAATTCATCAAAGGCTTTATAAAGGCCGAAATTTGACATAACCGTGGTTACAACCTTGTTAGTTACAAGCTCTCCGCGTTCCTTCATATAGCGGCCGTAAATATAAAGAATTGCATCACCGTCAACCACATTGCCTTTTTCGTCAACACAAAGACATCGGTCGGCATCACCGTCAAAAGCAAAGCCTACGTCAAGGCCTTTTTCTTTAACAAGCCTCTGTAATCCCTCGATATGAGTTGAGCCGGCGTCACGGTTAATATTAAGTCCGTCAGGCTCGGCATTTATTACGTAGGTTTCTGCACCTAAAGCATCAAAAACCGCCTTTGCAACGTTCCAGCTGCTGCCGTTCGCACAGTCAAGACCCACCTTTTTGCCCCTGAATGAGTACATACCCAAACTTATGAGATAACCGATGTAGCGGTTACGTCCCGACACATAGTCAACCGTACGGCCGATTTTTTCCTTTGTTGCAAAGGGCAAATTATCGCCTACACCGAAAGGCTCCATATTGCCGTCAAGATAAGCTTCGATTAAATTTATCGTGTCCTCGTCCATCTTTTCGCCCTGGGAATTTATCAGCTTTATGCCGTTATCGTAATAGGGATTATGGCTTGCGGAAATCATAATACCGCAGTCAAAGCTGTCAACACGGGAAATGTATGCCACACAGGGAGTTGTTGTAACGTGCAGAAGATAGGCTTCCGCACCGGAGGCAACAAGACCGCCGACGAGAGAATACTCGAACATATAGCTTGAACGTCTCGTGTCCTTGCCTATTACAATTCGCGCAGGACTTTTGTCCCCGAAAAGGCGTTTTTTCTCACTGTAATACCAGCCTAAAAAACGCCCCACTTTAAAAGCGTGGTCTGCGGTTAAATTTACGTTTGCTTCACCTCTGAAGCCGTCTGTACCGAAATATTTACCCATGATGTTACTCCTCCTTAGTTACAATGTTATTTGGCGCTTTAAAAATGCTGTTTTCAGCCACAACTCCCCTGACAGAAGAAAGCGGATAGATGTTGCTGTTTTTTCCTATGACGGTGCCCGGATTTAAAACACTGTTACAGCCGACCTCTACAAAATCACCAACCATAGCGCCGAATTTTTTAAGCTTTGTTTCAATTACTTCATCACCGAAACGAAGTTTAACAAGAGACTTATCACTTTTTACGTTTGATGTAACCGCCCCTGCCCCTAAGTGGGATTTATAGCCTAAAATACTGTCACCTACATAATTGAAGTGTGGTACTTGTACATTATCAAAAATGATTGCATTTTTAATTTCCGTAGAGTTGCCTATAACACAGTTTTCACCTATAAGTGCCACCGAGCGAATAAAGGCACATTGCCTTACCTGTGTACCCTTACCTATGATACACGGGCCGCCTATATATGCAGAGGGAAAAACTTCAGCCTCTTTATGAATCCAAACATCTTCGCCCTGTTTATTATATTCACTTTCGGGTAAATTTTTGCCGATTTCGGTAATAAGCTGTTTTATGCCTGAAAGAGCCTGCCAGGGATACTCAAACTGAGAAAGATATTTTTCTGCAACGGTATGTTTTAAATCAAAAAGCTCTGTTGTTTTGTACATAGTATTTGTCTCCTAAAACTTATGAATTTGCCGAAACAATAATGAGGCTGTATATTCAGCCCCATTTTTACGTCTTTATTTTTCAATAACCGCTAAGGTTTCTGCTGCTGATAAAACGGGATTATATTCCATCATCATGTGACCGCCGTCAAAGCCCTCCTTAATTACAGTGCCCTCAGGTGCATTGTCAATAATTGCCTGCAAATTATCTGCATTTGCAACCCTGTCATCGGCGGCGGTGACAATGACACAAGGAATTGTAAGGGCAGAAAAAGCCTCAAGGTCACTGCCCCTTGTGTGGGACATCATAATTGCAATGCCTGTGCCTGTACCCTCTATTTTAAATGGGTCGGTGATTTTTGAGTTGTCATAATCTTTGGCAAACTGCCTGTCACTAAAGCTCATTTCAACAAGGCCTGTTACAAGAGGCGGAAATGCGAGGGCAACTTTAATTACAATATTTAACATACAAGCCATTATACCGCTTTTTGCAAAGATTGAAGTAAACTGTGTTGCCTGCACAGATGTCTGCGGAGCAAAAAGAATAAGTCCCGTTACGGTGTCAGGGTAATCGACTGCAAGGTTAATTGCGATGCCGCCGCCCATTGAATGACCGCCTACAATAAAAGTGCCGCCTAAATGCTCCATAAGGCTGAACATCACTTCTTCACGGGAAATAAGCTCAGTTTTTGAAGTTTCCCTTGAAGAATAACCAAAGTTTGGCACGTCAGCTAATATAACCTCATATCCCCTTTTCACATATTCTGCGGCAAGACCCTCAAAGCTCACAGTTGAAAGGCAAAAGCCGTGAATAAGAAAAATTCTGTTTTTAACGGCACCGTCAGGCTTATATACCCTGTAATGAACGGTGTAGTCGCCTACCTCATAAAACTCACTGTTTGAAAAAGGCTTTTGGGTATCTGCTGCCGTTACCGGTACAGTAACACTGAAAATTAAAATTAAACTTAATAACAATGCTGTAAATTTTTTCATAAGCTTTTCTCCTGTCTTTTAATTTAGAGATTTAATTCTATAATAATTATATCAACAAAACCGAAAAATAACAAAATTGCCGAATATCCAAAAAGGTACCCGGCTGAATTGATTTTAATTTTTGCCTCTGCGGTTTGAACCGTGTCTGACTTCACTTGAGCGTTTAAGGTCAGTCATTTTTTCGTCACTGACCTGCTTGAAACGTGCCATCATATCCTCAAAGCTCATATTTTCCTGAGGCTGAGCTTTCGGTTGACCCTGCCATACGTTAGCTCTTTGAGGTCTGTCACCTCTTTGCTGTCTCGGCCCTTTATTTTGGCGGTCTGTTTCCTTAGGCGGCTCTGCTTTTCTTATTGAAAGGCTGATTTTGCCCTCATCACTAATGGATACCACTTTAACCTTAACGCTTTGACCCTCTTTAAGAAAGTCTTTGATATCCTTAACGTAACCGTTGGAAACCTCCGAAATATGTACCATACCGCTTTTTCCGTCAGGTAAGCTTATAAAAGCCCCGAAAGCTGTAAGTCCCATAACCTTACCTTCAACAATTTGACCGATTTCAAGCATAAAAAATTATTTTCCTCCTGATTTAAAAGTTTTCAGTTTATTATTCATCAAAGTGATAAACTTTTTCACCGGGTCTGCAATATCCGTGAAGCTCACGTGCAATTTTTTCAAAATAATCACTGTCATAACCCTTTTCAAGAATTTCCTCATATTCATCATTTTCTGCGGAAATCTTATCAATTGAATTATAATAGCTGACAGTATCATCTATATACTTTTTTGTTTCAGCCGCATTAGCTTTAGAAACAGAAAAACAAACCCATGCACAAATAAGAAGAAAACACAGTAAAAAAGTATAAGCTATCCTTTTAGAAATTTTCTTTTCTTCAACAGCCTTGTTTTTAAACTGTTTTGTAGACAACCCTATTCTCCCCTTTTAAACTAATTTACAAATATACAAACTTATTATACAAATTTTTCTGAAATTTTCAAGTATATTCAGCATATTTTTGAAAAAAATATTACTTTGGCGTTATTTTTTTCTTATTTTTAACAAATTTAAGCTCTTTTGCCTTTTGCTTAACAAAGGTTTTGCATTTTCCGGCCCTTATTAAGGTGCCCGTAATAAAAACACGAAAAACAGTTATCAAAGGTGAAAGCAAAATTATTAAACCCTTTTTTATAAGGGAAATTAAAAAACTAAGCTTAGTGTAAACGCATCTGCCTAAAGTTAAATAAAAGCTGACAGCGCCTAAAACCACACCCGCAACAAGAAAGAGCCTTACCCTGCCGCTGTTTTGATAAACGCAAAAGAAAAATGTTGCTATTGATGTGACTGCACCGAAAATTATGTCGCAAAGAAATACCGACACTTTACCTTTTGAAATACCTGTAAAAAGTGACCGCATAAGTGTGTAATATATTCCCACAAAAAAGCCGAAGCCTACACTTAAAAGAAAGGCTCTGAACTGATTTAAAAGCGGCTCACTGTAAATCATTTGAACACCCTTGAGAAAAATGACGTTGCTTTCACGGTGCTTTCCTGATAGGTAAGTGACGATACTTTGCCCTCAATGAGCAGTTCTCCTGTTTCAAGGCAAAGCTTGTTAATGTGCAAATTTTCACCCTTAACAGTAAGCTCGCCTATGTCAGTGTAAACGGTGACGCTTTCCTCATCAAAGCAGTCAACGTCTGTAACACCGCTTATGTTAAGTTGACTTCTGTCTTTTAAAAGCACATTGTGGGGCAATAAAATTTTATCCTTGTTTTCTGCCATAAGCCATCTACTCCTTTTTAGATAACTATTCATTTTTTTAAAAACTTATGACAAAAAGGTCACCTGAAAGTAAAAGGTCAGGCTGACTTTTTACTTCAACCTGACCGAAAAAACTCCGTTTGCTTATTTATTTAACAAAAACTGTAATTACTGTGCCTGAGCCATAGTTGCCGCGGCATTTTCTTCCTCTTGCTTTTTACCGATATTATAAATAAACTGTATGCAAAGGAAAGTAAGAAATGAACCCACAATGAGAAGCACCATGTAAAGTGTCTTAACATCTGCGCCGAAGCCCTCAGGCTGAACTGCATTTTCACCCTCAACAAAGCCGATTGCGGCAAGACCTAAGGATGAAGCCGCCTGACCGATACCTTGTGCAAGCTTCCTGAAGAATGAATAAAGAGCGTAAAGAGAGCCTTCCTCACTCTTACCTGTTTTACGGCGGGACACTTCAATACAGTCGGCAACAACTGCCCATACAGTAACCTGAAATACACAGTTACCGCTGTTGAGGAACATAAGTGCAACAATGTAAAGAATAATACCTGTTGTATTCTGAGGCATAGGTACTAAGCAGAAAATTACACCGCCGATTGAACCGATAAGCGCAGCCACGGCAATAACAGCTTTTTTACCGAAACGTGCGGTAAGCTTACCAATGAAAGCCATAACAACAATCATGGGGAAATAACTGCCGACTAAAGCAAGCTTAATTTTTGAGGTATCCATAAAGTAATACTGAAATACCATATTGTTAAGGCTCATAGTTGAGTTGAAAAGTGCAACTGAAGCTGTTGTTGCAAGGGCACAGCCTATCATTGCTCTGTTTGTAAAGAATGACTTGAAAGCCGAAAAGAAAGCGGCAAGACCTGTTGAAGCCTTAGCTTCTGTTTCAACCTTAACACGTTCCTTACAAAGCTTTGTGGTGCCCCACAAAACAACAAGACCGAAAATTGAAAGTGCAATTGCAACCGGAAGAAGTGTTTCACCTTTGAGCACTTCGCTTACCACTTCACCGTTAGCGTCAAGCTTTCTGTCATAGACGATTCCGGGAAGAACAATCATAATGACAACTGCCGGAAGTGCCGCACCGATTGAACGCCATGTTGAAAGCGATTGCCTCTCACCGGGCACATTTGTAATGGCACTGTGAAGTGAGCCGTAAGGCACGTTGACCATTGTGTAAGCTATTGACCATAAGCAATAGGAAATAAGGCACCAAGCAAATTTACCTGCATAGGGGAAATTATTAACGGGAACGAAAATCATCACGTTAAAGAAAATAAGTCCTACTGCGCCAAGTAAAATCCACGGCATAAACTTACTTTTTTTACCTATGTGCTTTGTATCAACCAAGTTACCGATAACGACGTCATTTACAGCATCAAAAAGCTTTGAAATAAGGATGATAAGCGCATAATGCTTTGGGGTTACACCGATGTACTGAAGATAGAAAAGCTGCATAAATGACGCCACAAGCTGGAAAGAAAATCCGCAGCCCATATCGCCCATTGCGTAGCCGAGCTTATCTCCGATACCGAAAGGTTTAACCGCAGTTGTCGGGGTTTTTAATTTTTCACTCATTTTATTTTCTCCTATAATGTTTTTTTCAAAAAAGACTTCCTGTGTCTTTTAGCTTCAATGTTTTACCTTTGAACTCGACCTGAACCGTCACCGCCGGCAAGCTTT
The DNA here is from genome assembly GCA_051880695.1 of Acutalibacteraceae bacterium. GTDB lineage: Bacteria > Bacillota > Clostridia > Oscillospirales > Acutalibacteraceae > UBA6857. Next base: position 69,363 of record JBJEOK010000003.1, read on the forward strand.
TCAACTTCACTTACACCGACTCTGTTATAGTCACCCTCAATGGAGTGCTTGAGTGCTGAAGCGGCAACTGCAAATTCAATCGCCTCTTGAGTTGTTTTGCCGTTTAAAAGTGCATAAATAAGTCCGCCGCCGAAGCTGTCTCCGCCGCCTACACGGTCAACGATGTGAAGATGGTATTCCTTTGAGAAGCAGTAGTTTTCGCCGTCATAAAGCATACCTGCCCAGTCATTATCCGAAGCGGAAATTGATGAACGCAGGGTAATTGCAACCTTTTCAAAGCCGAAAGTATCTTTAAGCTGTTTTGCAACTGACTTGTAGCCCTCTTTATCAAGCTTACCGCCGTAAATATCGGTATTTTCCGCTTCGATACCGAAAACATCCTTTGCGTCTTCTTCGTTTGAAATACATACGTCAACGTATTTGCAAAGCTCAGTCATAGCCTTTCTTGCCTGCTCTCTTGTCCAGAGCTTACCGCGATAGTTAAGGTCACAGGAAATTTTAATTCCCTTAGCCTTTGCGGCTTTACAAGCGTCAAGGCAAATTTCAACAAGGTTTTCACCTAAAGCCGGAGTAATACCCGTAAAGTGGAACCACTGAGCGCCGTCAAAGATTTTTTCCCAGTCAAAGTCTTCCCTTTTAGCCATTTGAATAGCTGAGTAAGCTCTGTCATAAATACAAACCGAGCCACGCTGAGAAGCACCCTTTTCAAGGTAGTAGATACCTACTCTTTCACCGCCGCGAACAATGTCACTTGTGTCAACACCTAAGGCACGAAGTGAGTTAACGGCTGCCTGACCGATTGCGTGTGAGGGAAGCTTTGTAACGTAGGAAGCGTTCATACCGTAGTTTGCAAGTGACACTGCAACATTAGCTTCGCCGCCGCCAAAGGTTGCCTGCATCTGGTCATTCTGGAAAAAACGGTAATAACCGTTAGGTGCAAGACGAAGCATAATTTCACCAAAGCATACAATTTTTTTACTCATAATATAACCTCCGAATTAAAGTGTTTCAACACAAATTTCAAAGCCGCAAATGTTGTCTTTAAGACCGAAGCAGCTAACCTTACCCTTTTTATCGTACCAAATGTCGGGGTCAATTTCAGCGCCCATTCTCTTAAGGTAACTCATTGCTCTGTCACCGTTGAGGGTGGAAATTACGATACAGCCTTTAGCGTCGCTCTTTTCCTTTGAGAAGCAGACAGGGCCTGCCTCATAACCGCAGCAGACGTCTTTACAGTCGAAGCCGAAAAGCGAAGCGATAAATTGTGCATTCTTTTCTGCGTTTGCTTCGTCACCGTAAATGCAAACCTTCTTTGCCTTAAAGCCAAGCATTGTTTTAATAGCCTGACGGCAGTTTTCAGTGATTTCATCAAAACGTCCCTCGTTAATTGCATCACTTTTTGCAATCCAGGTACCGCCGCAGCAGAGAATTTTATCAAATGAAAGGTAATCGTTTAAATTTTTGGTGTTTACGCCGCCTGTAGGCATCCATTTTGCCGCCTGATAGGGACCTGCAAGTGCCTTGAGCTTATTGACACCGCCGTTTGCCTCTGCAGGGAAAAACTTAATATTTGTAAGTCCCATACTCATTGCCTGCTCCATTTCACCGGGAGTTGCGGCACCGGGCATCATGGGAATACCTGTTGACTTGATGTAAGCAATCATTTCAGGGTTAAAGCCGGGTGTAACAACAAACTGTGCACCTGCGGCAATTGCTCTGTCACACTGGTCTTTTGTAAGAACCGTACCTGCACCTACAAGCACATTGGGACATTCTTTTCTGATAAGTCTGATTGATTCTTCGGCGGCGGCTGTTCTGAAAGTGATTTCAGCAGCGGGAAGTCCGCCTTTTTCAAGAGCCTTTGCAAGAGGTACTGCCTTTTCGGCATCATCAATTGCAACAACGGGAATAATTCCCAAATCATAAATTAACTTGAACATATCCATTTTACATATCTCCTTTTATCATACACCCGAATATGACGAGAAACCGCCGTCAACGGGAAGAACTACACCTGTGATAAAGCCTGCCGCATCATTATTGCAAAGGAAAAGCAGTGCTCCGTCTAATTCCTCACTTTTACCGAAACGTCCCATAGGAGTTGCGGCAAGAATTTTGCCTGTTCTTTCAGTGGGTGAGCCGTCGGGATTCCATAAAAGTGCCGCATTCTGCTTTGTTGAGAAGAAACCGGGAGCAATTGCGTTTACACGGATGCCCTCTTTTGAAAAGTGGACTGCAAGCCACTGTGTAAAGTTTGAAATTGCCGCTTTAGCACCTGAATAAGCAGGAATTTTTGTTAAGGGCGTAAAAGCATTCATTGATGAAATGTTGATGATGTTACAGCCCTGTCTGCCCAACATTTGCTTTGCAAAAGCCTGAGTAGGAATAAGTGTGCCCAAAAAGTTTAAGTTAAATACAAAGGAAACTCCGTCAGCGTCAAGGTTAAAAAAGTTTTTGCAGTCTTCGTCAATATCACCGGGGAAGTAGTATTCCTTATCGGTTGTTGCTCTTGCGTTGTTACCGCCGGCTCCGTTTAAAAGCAAATCACACTTGCCGAAGTCTTTTTCAACGGCAGCTGCTACGGCATTACAGCTTTCCTTATCAAGCACATTACACTTGTAAGCCTTTGCCGTGCCGCCCTCTGCCGTAATTTCGTCAGCGTAAGCTTTTGCCGCTTCCTCATTGATGTCGAGAAGCGCTACCTTTGCACCTGCTCTTGCGAGGGTTTTTGCAAATGATGAGCAAAGCACTCCGCCGGCACCTGTTACAACGGCAACTTTACCGCTTAAATCAGTATTGAGTACGTTTTTCATTTTATTTTACCTCCCGAAAGGTTAGTTATTTTTATTTGCTTTTTCGCAGGCTTCAAAAAGTCCGTTAATATAAGCTGCACCTAAGGCTCTGTCATAAAGGCCGTAGCCGGGGCGACCTGTTTCACCCCAAATCATTCTGCCGTGGTCAGGTCTTACATAGCCGTCAAAGCCTGTTTCAACAAGGGCTTTTACTACCTCGTACATATCAATGCTTCCGCAAGAGGAAAGGTGTCCGCTTTCTTCAAAAGAACCGTCATCCATAATAAGGATATTTCTTATGTGCATAAAAGCAATTCTGTCCATAGCGGAATACTTGCGTACCATTTTTACAACGTCATTTGTTTTTGCACAACCTAATGAGCCTGTGCAAAGGCAAAGCGAGTTTGCAGGACTGTCAACAATTTTAAGGAAGCGGTCGAGATTTTCCTCGTTTGTGATAATTCTCGGTAAGCCGAAAATGGGATATGGCGGATCATCGGGGTGAATTGCCATTCTTACGTCACATTCCTGTGCAACGGGAATAACCTTTTTGAGAAAGTACTCCAAATTTTCCCAAAGTCCCTTTTCACCGATTACCGCATACTTTTTGAAAAGCTCCTTAATCTCGTCCTTAGTGTAGCTTGCGTCCCAACCGGGCAGGTCAATATCGTCAACCAAGGGGTCAAGACCTTTCATCTGATCCCAGTACATAACAAGACTTGTTGAACCGTCGGGAGCCTCTTTGTCAAGCTGAGTTCTTGTCCAGTCAAAAACGGGCATAAAATTATATGTTACGCACTTTACGCCGTACTTGGCACAACGGCGGATGTTTTCACAGTAAACGTCGATTAACTCGTCTCTGTTAGGTGAGCCTAATTTAATATCCTCCGATACGGGAATTGACTCAACCACGTCAAAAACAAGTCCGTGATTTTCGCAATCCTCTTTCATTTTTTGAAGGCTCTGCTCAGGCCAGACCTGACCGGGTTTAACGTCATAAACTGCGGAAACTATTGAACGCATATTTGGAATTTGGCTGATATTTTTCAATGTAACGGGGTCATCGTGACCGTACCAACGAAATGACATTTTCATTTTATGTTAATCCTCCAAGCTAAAAAAATTGTTTGCATTGTAATAAGAAATTGCTTGTATAATTTCTTTAAGAGCCTTTTCATCGTAAGGATATTCGCCGTTTTCGACCCATTCACCGATAAGATTACAGAGAATACGGCGGAAATACTCGTGCCTTGTATAGCTTAAAAATGAACGTGAATCTGTGAGCATTCCGACAAAATTACCTAAAACGCTGAGTGAAGCGAGACTTTTAAGCTGTGCCACCATACCGTCACGGGTATCGTTAAACCACCAGGCACTGCCGTGTTGAAGTGTGCCCTCAAAACCGCTTTGCTGAAAAGCGCCTAAGATTGTATCAATAACTGCATTGTCATTGCTGTCAAGACTGTAAAGAATTGTTTTTGGAAGCGCGTCGGCACTATACATAGCATCAAGGAGCTTAGCAAGTTCCTTTGTGCCGTTGTGAGGTCCGATTACATCAAAGCCGGTGTCGGGTCCTAAAAGGCCGAACATTTTACTGTTAGGGTTACGCAAGCAGTTGAAGTGAAGCTGCATTACCCAGCCCATTTTTTTATACTCGGCGGCACAAAAGAGAAGAAGCTCGGTGCCTACACCGTCAATTTCCCTTTTAGTACATTCTTGACCCAAAAGAGCCTTTTTAATAGCCCCGTCCATTTCTTTTTCCGATATTTTTTCAAAATATATGTTATTTAAGCCGTGATCACTTGCCTTACAGCCACAATTATTAAAGTGCTCCATACGTGCTTTAAGTGCTTTTTTTAGGCTTTCTATACCCGTAATTTTCACACCGGAAGCTTTTTCAAGAGCCTTAGCATAATCAGGGAAGCCTTTGTCCTCAAGCTTAAAGGCTTTGTCGGGACGGAAAGAGGGTGCAACAACTGTTCTGAGCTTGCCCTCCTCTTTGATTTTTATATGCCACTCGAGTGTATCAATGGGGTCATCGGTTGTGCCGATGAAAGCCACATTACTTTTTTCGATAATTCCCCTGACGCTCATTGACTTTTCCGCGAGCTTCTTTTCGGTTAACTGCCACACTTCTTCGGCAGTATCTCCGTTTAAAATACCGTCATAGCCAAAGTACTTTTTAAGCTCAAGGTGACACCAATGATACATAGGATTTCCTATGACTTTCGGGAGCACCTCGGCAAATTTTTGGAATTTTTCTCTGTCAGATGCGGCGCCTGTTATGTAATGCTCATCAACACCGTTTGAACGCATAAGTCTCCACTTATAATGGTCGCCGCCAAGCCAGACCTCGGTAATGTTTTTGAACATTTTGTCCTCGTAAATCTCCTTCGGACTTACGTGACAGTGATAATCAATTATGGGCAAATTTTCCGCAAAATCGTGATAAAGCTTTCTTGCCGTTTCGGTCTTTAAAAGAAAGTCTTTTGTCATAAAATTTTCCACTAATTTCACCTTTTTTCTGTTGAGATACAAAATACCCCAATTTAATTTTCTTTAAGATTTTATCACATAAATCAGAAGATTTCAATATAAAATGTTAAGAAAATCTCATTGTTAAATATTACCGGTTAATTTTTATCCTAACATAATCAAAACCACCGGTTGAACCGGTGGTTTGCTCTGCCCCTTCAAGGGGCTATTA
>JBJEOK010000004.1:0-74489 GCA_051880695.1 Acutalibacteraceae bacterium
AGATTCACAAAAAGTGAGTCCCGGATTTTATTTCGGCTGTTTTTTTACAGCCCCTGCTTTTTATGGGGTTTTAAGGGGAAATTTTAAGGAGAAAAAATCAATTAAAAATAAAAACTTCTTTTTATTTTACAACCGCTTCCTGCGGTAACATATTATAAACCGTACCGTCTTTATCAACCATACTGATAGGTACGTCCGGTAAAAGTAAATGTATTGTTGAAATAAAGTTGTTGCTGTTTTCACCGGGAAAACCTACAACAAGGGTAATAGGCTTATGCTTTGCAATGTGTGCGCAAACCGTAAAAATAGGGTTGTCATTAAAATAAATTGCCATTTCACCGCCTTGTTCTTTTGCGGCAGCATGAAGCTTATCGAGTATGTCGCTGTCATATTTGTTGTCACTGTTGTCCGTGGGCAGAACCGTAATAACCTCAAGATTTGCGCCGTTTTTTTCGGCTAACAGCTTACCTGCTGTAAGAAGATTATGTGAGGATTGCTGGGCAGTAACACAGACCAGGACAGCTCTTTTGTTTTTCATTTTGTTTTCTCACCTCCTTCCGGTTTGATTATATCATAGATTATGAAGTTAAAACAAGGCTAAAAAATATAGAAATTATAAAAGAGAATTTAATTATTTTTCCCCTTGACGATACAGTTGTTAATATGTTAGAATATAAAGAAAAGGGGGTAAAACAGAGCATGAATATATTTATTATCGGCGGAACTGGACTTTTAGGTTCTGTTGCCGCAAAGGAACTGATAAAAAGAGGTCACAGTGTAAAAACTCTTGCTTTACCCGGACTTCCCCAGGGTGCTGACATTCCTAAGGAGATGGAAATTCATTTCGGCAATTACTTTGAAATGAGCGACAGCGAAATGCTTGAGTTTATGGACGGTGTGGAGTGTTTCATTTTTGCCGCAGGTGTTGACGAAAGAGTTGAATTTCCCGCGCCTATTTATCCCATGTATGAAAAGTATAATATTGAACCTATAAGAAGACTTTTCACTCTTGCTAAAAAAGCAGGTGTTAAGCAGTGCATAGTTTACGGCTCATATTTTACATATCTTAACAGAATAAGGCCGGAAATGGGTCTTACCGAAAAACATCCCTACATCAAAAGCCGTGCCGAGCAGCAAAAGGCGGCACTTTCCTTTGCTGATGAGGATATGACAGTAAGCGTACTTGAATTGCCTTATATTTTCGGCTCACAAAAGGGCAGAAAGCCTGTATGGGTTATTTTTGTTGAAAAGCTTCAAAGCATGGGTCCTGTTACATTCTGGCCTAAAGGCGGTACTGCTGCGGTAAGCACACGTCAGGTAGGTGAGGCGGTTGCAGGTATTGTTGAAAAAAATGTAACAGGTATTTATCCCATTGCTACAAAAAATTACACTTGGAAAGAGCTTATGCTTAAAATCCATGAGGGTATGGGTAAACCGAGAAGACGTTTTTATCACATCCCCGAAAAAGCTTTTCGTGCCTATGCACATTTTCTTCAAAGCAGTGCGGAAAAGAAAGGCTTTGAGCCGGGACTTAACTATGTGGAGCTTTCCGCTATAATGTGCACACAACTGTTTATGGAAACGGGAGTATCAAAGTCCTTAGGTGTAACACCTGATGATGTTGACAGTGCAATTATTGATTCAATCAGGGCGTCTGTTGATGCCATCACTAACGAGGGTAACTACATCGGTATGAAAGCCGAGTAATACATATTTATTTTATATATTCAGAAAGGAATGATTAACAATGTGGCAGATTAAAAAAGCTTTTTTCAGAGTTTATCAGCAGACATTCAGAATTGCTATGTGCGCTTTCGATTGGTCTGAACCCCAGGTGCTTGAAGGCCCCGGCGCAATTCGTCAGCTTCCCGAGTTCATTAAGAGCAAGGGACTGAAAAAGGTACTTATCGTAACAGATAAAGGACTTATGAGCCTCAATCTTCTTGCTTCACTTTTTGAGGAGCTTGAAAAATCAGGCGTTGAGTACGTTATCTATGACGGTACTCAGCCTAACCCCTCAATTGAAAATATTGAGGACGCACGTCAGCTTTACCTTGACAATGCCTGTGAGGGTGTTATTGCTTTCGGCGGCGGTTCACCTATGGACTGTGCTAAGGCGGCCGCAGCAAGAGTTACCAACCCCAAAATCCCCGTAAGAAAGATGCGCGGTGTATTGAAGCTTCGCCATAAGCTTCCGCCTTTCTTCGCTGTTCCCACAACAGCAGGTACAGGCTCTGAGGTTACACTTGCAGCTGTTGTTACAGACACTTCAACTCACGAGAAAAACGCTATCAATGACCCCAGACTCAGACCTAAGTATGCAGTGCTTGACCCTGAGCTTACAGTAGGTCTTCCTCCTCACATCACCTCAACAACAGGTATGGATGCACTTACTCATGCTGTTGAGGCATATATCGGTAAAAGTAATGTTAAGTCAACAGAAATGTATGCTGAAAAGGCTACAAAGATGATTTTTGACAATATAGAAACCGCATACGCAAACGGCAAGGACATCAATGCAAGAAACGAAATGCTCAAGGCTTCCTACTATGCAGGTATGGCATTTACAAGAGCTTATGTCGGTTATGTTCATGCTATTGCACATAACCTCGGCGGTTTTTACGGTGTACCTCACGGTCTTGCAAACGCAATTATTCTTCCTTATGTCCTTGAATATTACGGTGAAACTGCTCACAAACGTCTTGCAAAGCTTGCTGTTATCGCAGGTGTAAAAACTGACGGCAGTGACAAGGAAAAGGCAGAGGCATTTATCGAGGCTATCAAAACTCTCAACAAGAACATGAACATCCCTGATAAGTTTGATATGGTTAAGGAAGAAGACTTACCCATTATTGTTGAACGTGCTCTTAAAGAGGGTAATCCTCTTTATCCCGTACCTAAGATTATGGATAAGGCTGACTGCGAAGCAGTTATCAGACGTATGATGAAATAATTATTCTCTATCTTAAAGCTCGGCGGTTTTCCGTCGGGCTTTTTTATAGGCTCTGTCAGGTTATGAAGCTTCTTTAACAGCGGCTTTTATTTTTTGTATGTCTATTTTGCACAAAACTTTACCTTAAAATTTTCTTTTGGAGTGTAAACAAAAATTTGCTTTCCTATTGATTTTATCAATTTGATAAACTATAATAATAATGTATAATTGTAGGGGAAGTATGCCCTTATACCAAAAAAGGAGGTTATCATTTATGAAAACCAAAAATTTAAGTAAAAAGGCTCTGTCTGTATTTTTGGCTGTGCTTATGCTTATGTCTGCGTGGATTCTTGTTCCTGCCGGTAACTATGCAAGTGCCGAAGATGCAACTGAAAAAACTTGTAATCACAATGACCCTGCTAACGGCGGTGTTGAAACTGTCCTTGTAGGTAAGGTTGATGCAACTTGCACCACTAACGGTTACAGCGGTGATGTTTACTGCTCAGTTTGCTATGATGCAGATGACCTTTCTGTCGGCTTTATTTCAAGAGGTCAGGTAATCAAGGCAACAGGCATACATAAATTAGGTGACGCTGTACCTGAATACAAGTGTGTTGATGCTGACGGTGACGGTGAAATTGATGTTGATGATGAAGGCAACATCGTCGTTACAACAGCAGATTTTACTTATGAACAAATGATTGCAAAGCGCAACGAAGACGGCAAATGGTATCACTATCAGAGGTGCTCACAGTGCGGTGAAATTTTCAAAAATGCCTGCTACACCTATGAACACACTTATAGCTGTGTAAGTTATGACAGCTGTGAGCTTTGCGGTGGTCTTTGTTCACTTAAAGATGCTAATAAGCACGCAGATGAGCTTATTAAATTTGAGGAAGTCCCCGCTACTTGTATAGAGACAGGTATTAAGGCATACTACCGTTGCGAGGACTGCGGTCTTTACTTCTATGACCTTGCAGGTAAGAATTTAATCGGTGACGAAGCTGCTCTTGCTGCTGCTACTGCAGACGGCGGTGCACTTGTAATAGCAAAAACAGGTCACGCAATTGATTGGTCAAACGGCACAGTAGTTCAGGCACCTACTTGCGGTGTAATGGGTAAAACAGAATATAAATGTAAGTTTGAGGGCTGTAATGAAACAGTTGTTCTTGAAAATATTCCCTCAGACGGTGTTCATAACTGGTCTTCCGCAGCAAAAACTGTCAGCGAAGCTACTTGTGAATCAAATGCTTATGAAGCATATTACTGCACAGTTTGTCAAACAATCAAGCCGGGTACTTATGTTGCAGTTCCTGACACTGCTCTCGGTCACAACATTCCCGAAGAGGGTATGACAGTTGTAAAACCTGCTACTTGTACAGAAGACGGTATTAAATCAGGTACTTGTACACGTGAGGGCTGTAACCAAGAAGCAACAGCAGTTATCCCTGCTTTAGGTCACAGCTTCAGCGAATGGGCAATTGACGAAGCTGATCCCGGTAACTGTCTTGTAGGTATGAATGAAAAACGCACCTGTGCAAATTGCGGAGCAACCGAAACAAGAACTGTTCCCAGTGATGACCACGATTACGAGGTAAAGGTTACTGTTGAGCCTACTTGTAAGGCTGACGGCTACAAGATTTATGTTTGTAAGCGTTGCGACATTGAAAAGAGAGAGACTCTCACAAATTACGGCATTGAGTGTCAATACAATGAAAACGCATGGAAAGTTGAGAAAAAAGCAACTTGCCAGGAGGGTGAAATGAGAACCTACTCCTGTGTTGTTTGCGGCAATACAAAGACAGAGGAATATGTAGGTGACGGTGAGGGTGCAGCACTCGGTCACATTTGGAAAAAACAGCTTTCAAAGGTTCCTCTTTGCGAAAAGGACGGATATACTGCCCATATTAAATGTGTTCGCTGCGAAGTAATTCTCGGCACTGAGGCTGATACCTCAGGCACTCCCGTACCCGAGGGATATGAGTATCAGGTTATCAAAGCATTGGGTCATCATGATAATGACGGCGATGATAAGTGTGACAGATGCAGTGCTTACCTCGGACCTCAGCCCGGCAAGAAGGACTGTGACTGTATGTGTCATGGCAGTGCATTTGAGCAGTTCCTTTATAAGATTGTCAGAATTTTCTGGAAAATCTTTAAAACAAATCAGGAGTGTACCTGCGGAGATTTGCACTGGTAATTTAACATAATCTAATATTATTGAAAACGGAGCTGTAAAAGGTGTAAATCTTTTACAGCTCCTAAAATATTATAAAAATTTCATTTTTTATAAGGACTTTTTAATTTTTCTGTTGACGATTGGAACAATAAATGGTATTATTAGTTTGTGAAAATGTAATTTGTTTCAGGAGGTAAAAAATATGAGATTAAATATTACAGGTAAAAGAATTTTATCTTTAGTTCTCAGCTTGGTTATGGCTTTTTCCTGTTTTGGTGTTGCTTATGCCGCTGATGAATGTTCTCACCCGAACCTTAAAGCTGACGGCTGGGAAGTTACACTTGACCCAACCTGTGTTTCAGAGGGTAGAAAATTACAGTATTGTCCCGATTGTGCTAAGGATGTAACTGCTTCTATTCCTATGCTTGACAATACTAAGAAAGAGTCACATACTCCGGGAGCTTGGGTAACTGTAACACCTGCAACCTGTGAGCATGAGGGTAAGCAAGTGAAGTATTGCGTTGAGGGCTGCGTTAAAGAAGACGGCACACCGTGGATTCTTGATGAAAGAACGCTTCCTGCCCATAACTATCATCGCACCTATTATATCGCTCCTACTTGTATGCAGGAGGGTTATGAGGTTAAGGTTTGTATGGACTGTAACGATATCGTTGCCGCTGATGTAGCTATCGACCCTGATAATCACAACTTTGGTGAATGGGTTGTTACAACGGAAGCTACTTGTTCACAAGCCGGTGTTGAGACAAGACGTTGTATGAACTGCACCGAAAATGCCGAGCAGTGTACGGTGACAGAGACAAGGGAAATCCCCGCAGACGAATCATTACATATTGTTGAAGCCTGGACAACCGTAACACCTGCCACTTGTGAAGTCCCGGGTGTTAAAGAGGGCGTGTGTACAGTTTGCGGTAATAATGTAACGGCAGCTATCGGCTGCCACGATAACGCCGAAAATTATACAGAACTCAGCAGAGTAGACGCCACTTGTTATAAAGAGGGCATTTCAAAGCGCGTTTGTGATGATTGCGGCCGTGAATTTGAGGTTGTTCTTCCCATAAATCCGGATAATCACGTTTATTCCGATTGGAGAATTGTTAAAGAGGGTGACTGTCTTCCCGGCTTGAGGGAGTATCATTGCCTTTATCATCCCGACGAATATAAGGTTGAGCAGAGCATACCTGCTAACGGTCAGCACGTTTGGGGCGATTGGATTGTAACAGAAGAAGCTGATTGTTCAAGCGAAGGCTTGAAAGAGAGAAAGTGTGCTTCTTGCGGTGAAATTGAAAAAGCGGCAATTCCCATAACACACGATTATGCAACTTGGGAAACAATTGCAGTTATGAACTGCGAGCCCGGTAATAAAGTAATCGGTGTTAAAAAAGCATATTGTAATAATTGCAACAATGAAAAATATTTCAATATTCCTGCAATTCATAATTTCGGACCTTGGAAAATTACCGAACACGCATACTGCTCCACAGGTAAAGTAGGTCAAAGGGAAAGAACTTGTACTGTTTGCGGAGAGAAGCAGACAGAACAGTTTACCGTAGAGCATGACTGGACTGAATGGACACCTAAGGAAAATCCCGTTTGCGGTGAAGACGGCAAGTCCGGTACAGCTTTTAGATGGTGTAATACCTGTAACGCTTATGAAACAAAGCCTATCCCCACAACACACGTGTATTTAGAGTGGGAAGTTGAAACTTATCCCACTTGTAATACCGAAACTAACGAAGTTGTCCTCGGTAAAGAAAAAAGTGAGTGCCGTTATTGTAACGAGGTTAAATACAGAGACTTAGCTTGTGAACACATTTTCTCAGACTGGAAAGTTACTGTGGAGCCTGTTTGCAATCCGGCGGCAGACGGTGAAAAAGAGCGTTCATGTATAGCTTGCGGCTACAAGGAAACCGCTTCTGTTGCCCCTCACTCATTCGGCAGATGGGTAATCGTCGGAGACGGTGAAGCAATTTGCGGTGACAGAGCAAAAACACTCAAAAGAGAATGTAAGTACTGCGGTGTATCGGAACAAACCACAACCATAACAGCAGAGCATCCTAACCTTGTAACAACAGTTATTGCTCCCACTTGTGCTTCGGCAGGTTATACAAATGATTATTGCCCCGATTGTGATTACAGTGCTACATACAATGCAGTTTCTCCCTTAGGACATCAGCTTGCTGAAAAATGGACCGTAAGAATTGCTCCAACTTGCAGTGAGCCTGGTTCAAAATATAAGCCTTGTGCAAACTGTGCTTACCTTGAATTTCAAGTAATTGACAGAGCAGCTCATACATATTACACTCTTGAAGAGGGTGTTGAGCCTACTTGTACCGAGACCGGCCTTACACCTAAAACTATGTGCCTTATTTGCCGTGAGGAATTTGACCACGAGATAATTCCCGCAAAGGGACACGTTTTCACACAGGGAAGTGAAGTATGTGCTGTTTGTAACGCATATTTTGATGTTTCCGACCCTGATAATATAATCAGTTATAACTGCACTTGCTCATGTCACAGTTCAAATCCGATGACACAGATAATTTTCAATATTATCAATAAGTTTTATCAGTTGTTCGGCATAAATCAGCAATGTATTTGTCATACAGAGGAAAAACCTTGTCTTCACTATGAAGAAGTAGGCTTTATAGGCAAAATCTTAGGCAGAGGCAACAGTGCTGATGAAGAAGAAAATCCTTGAGTTAAGGGCTATAAAATCTGAAAGCTTTATGTAGCTTTCTTGAAAAAACAATCCGGATATTTAGACGGGACTGCAAAGGTAAGGTTGCAGTCCCGTAACTGTTTGTCATATTCTGCTTTTAAAGGCTTTACATTTTTTATTTTATGTGTTACAATATGGCGATTATAAATTCCTAAATTGGGGGTATAAAAATGCTTTACACAAGTACAAGAGATAAAAATGTAAAGGTATCATCAGCGCAGGCTATAGCTCAAGGTATTTCCGTTGACGGCGGACTTTTTGTTCCTACGGAAATTCCGGCAATTGACAAGGCTTTTATTGACAGTCTTGTAGGTCTTGATTATATTTCAAGGGCAAAAAAGGTGCTTTCACTTTACCTTACAGACTATACTGATGAGGAGATTGCTTACTGCGTTGAGGGTGCATATAAAAAGGGCAAGTTTTCAAGCGAGAAGGTTTCTCCCATAAAAACAATTGACGGCGGAATGAATATACTTGAATTATGGCGCGGCCCCACTTGTGCTTTCAAGGATATGGCTTTACAGCTTCTTCCTTATCTTCTTACAACTGCTGCTAAAAAAACAGTTGCCGATAAAACAATCGTTATTCTTGTTGCAACCTCGGGTGACACAGGTAAAGCCGCCCTTGAGGGCTTCAAGGACGTGCCCGGCACAAAGATTATGGTATTTTATCCCAATGACGGCGTAAGTCCCATGCAGAAGCTTCAAATGGCAACACAAGCAGGTGAAAACGTCTGCGTAAGCGCTATTGAGGGCAATTTTGACGATGCTCAAAACGGTGTTAAGAAGATTTTTACCGATGAGGCAGTTAAGGCAAAATTAGCTGAAAACGGTATGATGTTCTCCTCTGCTAACTCAATTAACTGGGGCAGACTTGTTCCACAAATAGTTTACTATATTTCCGCTTACTGTGACCTTATCGAAAACGGAACAATCAAAAACGGCGACAGCATTAACGTGGTTGTTCCCACAGGTAATTTCGGCAATATTCTTGCCGCTTATTATGCAAAGAAAATGGGTATCCCCGTAAATAAGCTTATCTGTGCATCAAATGCTAACAATGTTCTTACAGACTTCCTTAAAAGCGGTGTCTATGACAGGAACAGAAGCTTTTACACAACAACCTCTCCCTCAATGGATATTCTCATTTCCTCTAACCTTGAAAGGCTTCTTTATCACCTTACAGACGAAAGTGACGAGACAATCCGCAAGTGGATGGGTGAGCTTTCTTCAGTCGGAAAGTATGAGGTTTGTGACAAGGTTAAGGCAGAAATCCGTCAGCTCTTTGACGCAGGCTGTTGTGACGATGATGAAACAGCAGCTACAATCAAAGCTACTTTTGACAGAGGTTATCTTCTTGATACTCATACAGCCGTTGCCGTTAAGGTATATGAGGAATATTTGAAAGAAACAGGCGACAACACACCTGTTGTAATAGCTTCAACGGCTAATCCTTATAAATTCTCCGCCGCTGTACTCAAAGCTGTTACGGGCGAAATTCCGGCCGATGCAGATGAATTTGAGCAAGTAGAAATTCTCAAGGAAAAAACCGGTGTAGAATGTCCTGAGCAGCTTGCAAACTTAAAGGGCAAAGAGCCTCGCTTCACTTCCTGCTGCAAAAAGGAAAATATGGTAGATACCGTTTTTGAAATGTTAGGTATAAACTAAAATGTCAATTTACGCTATTGCCGACACACATCTGTCTTTCGGCACCGATAAGCCTATGGATATTTTCGGCGGCTGGAGCGACTATGTTTACCGCCTTGAAAAAAATTGGCGTGCTCTTGTGACGGAAAATGACACCGTTGTAATTCCCGGCGATATTTCCTGGGCTATGAGCTTATGTGAAGCTGAAAAGGACTTTGCTTTCCTTCATAGCTTACCGGGCAGGAAGCTTATAATGAAAGGCAATCACGATTATTGGTGGAATACCAAAAAGAAAATGGACGCTTTTATCGAAGAAAAGGGCTTTACGAGTATAAGCATTTTACACAATAATGCTTATAGGGTAGGGGACTATACTCTTTGCGGGTCACGTGGTTGGTTTTACGACGCTCAGACCGGCAACGATAAAAAGGTAATTCTCCGTGAAGCCGGCAGACTTGAAATGAGCCTTTCAGAGGGCGAAAAGCTCGGCGGCGAAATTATAGCTTTTCTTCATTATCCCCCTGTAATGGGTGAAGAAAAGTGCGAAGAAATTATGGCAGTGCTGAAAAAGCACGGTATAAAAAGGTGTTATTTCGGTCATCTTCACGGAAATTTTTCTTTCTTTAGGAATAATGAAACTGTTGACGGCATAAAATTTTCATTGATTTCTGCTGATTTTCTTGAATTTTGCCCTAAATTAGTGGAAAAAATTTAAAAAAACTATGGAAAAAAATTTTTATTGTGATATAATATACGGGTTAAAATGCAATTTGGGTATTGTTACAAATTAAAAGCCCAAGGATAGGAGTTTTAAAATGAGTTTAAAATCATCAAGCAATGTTGAAACAAACGTTTACGCATTGGAAATTTCAATTTCCGCAGAGGATTTTGAAGCTGCACAGGTTAAAGCTTTTAATAAGCAAAAGAATAAGATTCAGCTTCCCGGCTTCCGTAAGGGTAAGGTAACACGTAAAATGGCTGAAACTTTCTATGGCAAGGGCTGGCTCTATGAAGACGCACTTGACCTTATTTACGGCGACGCAGTTGAAAGTGCAATTAAAGAAGCAGGTCTTGAAGTTGTAGGTACAAAGCAAGCCGATATTACAGAAATCGGTGAAAACGGCGTTGAGCTTAAAGTTGAAGTTTTTGTTAAGCCTGAAATTACAGTAAGTGAATATAAAGAGCTTAAGGCTACAAAGAAAAAGGTTGAAGCAACCGAAGAAGAAATTGACGAAAAAATTAACGAGCTTGTTGAAAGAAATGCCCGTCTTGTTTCCGTTGAGGACAGGGCAGCTCAGGACGGTGATATCACTGTAATCGACTTTGAGGGCTTTGTTGACGGTGTTGCATTCCAGGGCGGCAAGGGCGAAAACTATGAGCTTACACTCGGCTCAGGTCAGTTTATTCCCGGCTTTGAAGCACAGGTTGCAGGTCACAGCATCGGTGAAGAATTTGACGTTAACGTAACATTCCCCACAGAGTACGCTCCCGAGCTTGCAGGCAAAGATGCAGTATTTAAAGTAAAGCTTCACGAAATCAAGGTTAAGGAGCTTCCCGAAGTTGATGATGAATTTGCACAGGACGCCGCTGACGCTGACACTGTTGCAGAGCTTAAAAAGAACATTGAAAACGAAATCAAAGAGCATAAGGAGGAGGAGAACGAAAGAGAAATCGAATCTCAGCTTCTTGAAAAGCTCAGCGAAAATGTTGAGGGTGAAATCCCCGAATGTATGATTGACACTGAAATTGACAATCAGTTAAGAGATATTGATTACAGACTTCAAATGCAGGGTATGAGCTTTGAAACTTACCTCAAGTATTCAGGTATGACAATTGAGCAGTACAGAGAAAACGCCAAGCCCAACGCTGAGAAGAATGTTAAGGTTCGCCTTGCACTTGAATATATTGCAAAGACTGAGGCTCTTGAAGTTTCTGACGAAGACCTTGAAGCTGAATATGACAAGTTTGCAGAGCGTTATCAGATGGAAAAAGATAAGATTAAGGAGCTTGTTCCCGCAGAGGGACTCAGAGGCGATCTTCTCAATGAAAAAGCAATTAAGTTTGTAAGAGATAATGCAAAGATTACCACTGCAAGAAAGCCCAGAGCTAAAAAGGATGACGCAGATAAGGCCGATGCTGAATAAACTTGACAAATTCAGTTAAAATTAAAAGTAATAAACGCGACAGGGAACCGCATATAAACGGCGGTTCCACTGCCATATTAAGGTAAAATTTAATTTGTTACTTTAAAATTAAGTAAAATTTTATCTATTTACAGGAGGTAAACATTATGGCACTTGTACCTTATGTTGTGGAACAGACAAATCGCGGTGAAAGACAGTACGATATTTATTCACGTCTTTTAAATGACAGAATCATTGTCCTTTCAGATGAGGTTAACGATGCAACAGCTTCACTTGTTGTAGCTCAGCTTCTTTTTCTTGAAAGTCAGGACAGCGAAAAAGACATCAGCTTTTACATCAACAGCCCCGGCGGAAGCGTAACAGCCGGTATGGCTATTTATGACACAATGCAGTACATTAAATGTGATGTTTCAACAATATGCATGGGTCTTGCCGCATCAATGGGAGCATTTTTGCTTTCTTCAGGTGCAAAGGGAAAGAGATATGCACTTCCCAACAGTGAAATTATGATTCATCAGCCTTCAGGCGGTGCAAAGGGTCAGGCAACGGACATCAAAATTGTTGCAGACCATATTTTAAGAACAAAGGAAAAGCTTAACAAAATTCTTGCAGAAAACACAGGCAAGGATATTGAAGTAATAGCACAGGATACCGAAAGAGATAACTTTATGTCAGCTCAGGAGGCTCTCGAGTACGGCCTTGTTGATAAGATTCTTGACAGAAGATAAGTTTTTTACTAGGTATGGTATTGTGCCCTAAAGGAGTAGTTTATTATGGCAAGAGACGGCGATAACAAGGATAAGACCATTAGGTGTTCCTTTTGCCTTAAACCGGAAAGTGAAACAAAAACCTTGGTTGCAGGTCCCGGTGTTTTCATTTGCGATGAATGTATTGACCTTTGCGTTAAGCTTGCAAACACTGATAAGGCAAATGCAGACAAAAAATTGAAAAAGCAAAAAGCAGAGGAGTTTGCGGCACTTAAAAAGCCGGCAGAAATCAAGGCTTTACTCGACGAGTATGTAATCGGACAGGATGAGGCAAAAAAAGCACTCAGCGTTGCCGTTTATAACCATTACAAAAGAATTTATGCCGGTGAAAGCAGCGACGTTGAAATCACCAAAAGCAACATTCTTATGCTCGGTCCCACAGGTGTTGGTAAAACAATGCTTGCACAAACCCTTGCAAGAATACTTGACGTGCCTTTTGCCATCGCCGATGCCACAACCCTTACAGAGGCCGGTTATGTCGGTGAGGACGTTGAGAATATTCTTTTAAAGCTTATTCAAGCTGCCGACTTTGACATTGAAAGGGCAGAAAAGGGCATAATTTACGTTGATGAAATTGACAAAATCGCCCGTAAGAGTGAAAGTACCTCCATTACCCGTGACGTAAGCGGTGAGGGAGTACAGCAAGCACTGCTTAAAATTCTTGAGGGCACTGTTTCAAATGTGCCTCCTAACGGCGGACGTAAGCATCCCCAACAGGAGTTTATTCAAATTGACACGTCAAACATTTTGTTTATTTGTGCCGGTGCTTTTGTGGGCATTGAAAAAATAATTGAAAAGCGAATGGGCAGCAGCGGTATAGGCTTCGGTGCTGAAATTAAGTCGAAAACCGAGCTTCAAAAGGCAAAAATAATGCATGAAGTTATGCACCATGACCTTGTAAAATTCGGTCTTATACCGGAAATAGTCGGCAGACTTCCCATTATCACCGCCCTTGATGACCTTGACGAGGACGCTCTTGTTAAAATTATGACTGAGCCTAAAAATTCCCTTGTCAAGCAGTATAAGTACCTTTTTGAAATTGACGGCATTGAGCTTTATTTTGACGATGAAGCTTTAAGATGTATTGCTCAAAAAACTCTTGCCGCCAAAACGGGTGCAAGAGGTCTCAGGTCAATTGTTGAAAAGCTGTTGCTTGATTATATGTATGATGTTCCGCAGCTTGATTTAAAAGGTAAGCTCATAATTACCAAAGATGTTGTTGAGGGTAAAGCAAAGGCATTTTTTGAGCCTTGTACAGCTTAAATGTAATATTAACCCCATATAACACATAAAAAAGCCCTGTCAACTATTGACAATCAAATGGCAGATGTGTTAAAATACTCAAGTACAAAATTATCGGAGGTTTGAAAAATGTCAGCTATTCAGTATGCTTTAGCAATTCTTGTTATTATAGTTTCCGTCATCATCATTGTTCTTGTGCTTCTTCAGGAAAGTAAGCAACAAGGTCTTTCAGGTGCTATCGGCGGTGCAGCAGATACTTTCTTCGGAAAGAATAAGGGCAGAACAATGGAAGCTCAGCTTGAAAAGTTCACAAAAATCGCAGGTGTAGTTTTCTTCATTCTTGCACTTGTTGCGGCAATTCTTGTTCTTTTCGTTTCATAAAATCTGCTGAAAATTATAAATATAAGTAAAACGGCTTAGGTGTTAATCTAAGCCGTTTTTTTGGTTGGTCTCTCTCAATCGGTGAACACCTATTTGCTAAATTCAACATAAATTGTCCTAATTTGAAATATTGTATAAAAGGGCATTACTATATATAAAATTTATATGGTACAACTGACGAAAAAGAGGAAATTTTTTAATTTTTCTATTGCAAAAGACAATAAAAATCTGTATAATGTACAAGAATAGTAGTAAGATGGAGTACAAGGAGTAATTTTGAGCTACTGACTAATTTTTGTAATAAGAAAGGAACGATTACTATGCTTAAAAATGCACCCACAAAAAATGAAAGCGTTCTCTCATGGCTTGAGGACAAGCTTGCTTTAGTTAATCCCGACAAGGTTGTATGGATTGACGGCAGCGAAGAACAAATCGAGGCTCTGCGTGCAGAGGCTTGCTCAACAGGAGAATTAACAAAACTTAATCAGGAGCTTCTTCCCGACTGTTATCTTCACAGAACAGCAGTAAATGACGTTGCCCGTGTTGAAGGCAGGACTTTTATTTGTGCTCCCACTAAAGAGGAAGCAGGTCCTACAAACAACTGGATGGACCCTGCTGAAGCTTATGAAATGCTTTACGGTATCGCAAAAGACAGCTACAAGGGCAGAACTGCTTATATCATTCCCTATTCAATGGGTCCTGTAGGTTCAAAGTTTTCAAAGGCAGGTATTGAGCTTACCGATTCAATTTACGTTGTGCTCAATATGTGCATTATGACAAGAGTAGGCTTCAACGTACTTGATGCTCTCGGAAACAGCAATGACTGGGTTCGCGGACTTCATTGCCGTTGCGATATTGACGAGGAAAAGAGATATATCTGTCAATTCCCTCAAGATAATACAATTATTTCCGTTAACTCAGGTTACGGCGGAAATGTTCTTCTCGGTAAGAAGTGCTTTGCTCTTCGTATTGCTTCTAACCAAGGCAGAAAAGAAGGCTGGATGGCTGAGCATATGCTCATCCTCGGCATTGAAAAGCCTGACGGTGAAGTTAAGTACATCTGTGCTGCTTTCCCCTCAGCCTGCGGTAAGACCAACCTCGCTATGCTCATTCCTCCCGAAGGCTACAAGGCTAAGGGCTATAAGGTATGGTGCGTAGGTGACGATATTGCCTGGATCCGTAAGGGCGCCGACGGCAGACTTTATGCTATCAACCCCGAAAACGGTTTCTTCGGCGTTGCTCCCGGCACAAATATGAAGTCCAATCCCAACGCACTCCTTTCAACAAAGAAAGGCACAATTTTTACAAATGTTGCTCTTAACCTTGATGACAACACAGTTTGGTGGGAAGGCCTTGACAAGAATCCTCCCGAAAATGCAATTGAGTGGACAGGCAAGCCCTGGAACGGCAAGGTTGACGAAATCAAGGGCGCTCATCCCAACAGCCGTTTCACAGCTCCTGCAAAGAATTGTCCTTGCATTAGCAGTGAATTTGAAAATCCCAACGGTGTGCCCATTTCCGCTATCGTCTTCGGCGGACGCCGTGCAAAGCTTGCTCCCCTTGTATATCAGTCAAGAGACTGGAATCACGGTGTATTTGTTGGCTCAATTATGGCTTCCGAAACAACAGCAGCAGCTTCAGGTGCAGTAGGTGTTGTTCGTCGTGACCCCATGGCTATGCTTCCTTTCTGCGGTTATGATATGGCTGATTATTGGCAGCACTGGATTGACATTGGTAAAACACTCGATCCTGACAAGGCTCCCAAAATTTTCAATGTTAACTGGTTCCGTAAGGATGACGAAGGCAACTTTATGTGGCCCGGTTTCGGTGATAATCTCCGTGTTCTTGATTGGATTATTGACCGTTGCGAGGGTAAGGTAGGCGCTCAGGAAACAGCTATCGGTTATCTTCCCAACGCAGAAGACATTAACCTTGAGGGTCTTGAGGGCGAAGTTACAGTTGATAGCTTAAAGAAGATTCTTGACGTTGACAAGGCACTCTGGGCAGAAGATGCTAAGGGTATCGAAGAATTTTACGCTAAGTTTGGTGACAAGCTTCCCAAGGAGCTCAGAGCTGAGCTTGAAACTCTTAAAAAGAACACAGCTGAATAAGTCAGGTGAATTTAAAGGACAGGCACAATGCCTGTCCTTTTTGCATAGTGTAGTTTATGAAAGTGGTTTTTAGTTGAAAGTTGATATAACAAACCCCCGAGCGTTGTTGCTCGAGGGTTTAATTTTATTCAAAATTAACCTAATTTAAGCGGTGAAAAGTTATCCGCTGAATAACTATAATTCGTGATATTCGCGTTGAGGAACGCGGCTTATTCAGTTACGGCTTCTGTTGTTGGCTCCATAGGTTTTGTTGAGTTAATCGCATCAAAGGCACCGAGGAACTTGTCAATCAGTCTTACAAGGGTTTGAAGACCCGCAACAATTGCGCGGAAGAAAGAGGGTAAGTTGTCGTCTTTTTCTTCCCAAACGGCAATGAGTGTAACCTTGCCGGTAACATAAATTGTATCACCGGGGTAGTAAAGCTGACCTGTTTCAGCATCTTTCCAAGCAACCCAGTTGTGGTCAACTGCAATAGGTGTGTCATTTGTAACAGTGACCTCTGTGGGTACCTCGAAAGTGATGTTAGGTGAGGGCATATACATAATTGATTCGGTTGAAATGGTTGCACTTTCATAATGTATGCCGTATGAAAGCTTGTCATCCACATCTTCTTCAGGCTCAATGCCTACGATGTCACCGATGATGTTATCTAAAACGTCATCATTTGATGCATAAGCGGGTGCTGAAACGGATAAAACACAAACCAGTGATAATAATATTGCAATAAGTTTTTTCATAGTGATACCTCCTTGTTATCTTGATTATATTATAAGCGGTATAAATTGAAAATAATTTCCAAAACAGAAAATTCAGTTAAAATAATAAGTAAAATAATAAATTTTGGTGAAATTTTTATTTTAAAAGTTAAAAGCTATTTACTTTTTGTGAGAAAAAATATACTATATATAGGAGAAAAGAAAAAGGCGGAATTAAAATGAAACCTATCATTATCGGAATTGCAGGGGGTACGGGCAGCGGTAAAACCACCCTTACTAATCATTTGAAAAACAAGTTTAGTGATAATGTAAGTGTTGTTTATCACGATAATTATTATAAAAAGCACGTAGGTTTGACTTATGATGAGCGTGCGAAAATCAACTATGACGCGCCGGAAGCTTTTGACACCGACCTTATGATTGAACATCTTAAAAGATTAAAAAACGGTGAAAGTGTCCTTTGTCCCGTTTATGATTACACCATACATAACAGAAGTGATAAGGTTGTGGAAATAGTTTCCTCTAAGGTAATACTTGTTGAGGGTATACTCATTTTTGAAAATGAGGAGCTTCGTTCACTTATGGACGTAAAAATTTTTGTTGACACCGATGCCGATGAAAGAATTATGCGCAGAATACAGCGAGACGTCTGTGAAAGGGAACGTTCCCTTGAAAGCGTAATAACTCAGTACAGAACAACAGTAAAGCCTATGCACGAAAAATATGTTGAGCCCAGCAAAAAGTTTGCCGATATTATCGTTGTAGGCGGCGGTGAAAATATAGTCGCTCTTGATATGATATGTACAAGGGTGGAAAGATACTTAAAAGGTGAGCTGTAATGGAAAAAGCTTCTTTTGAAAAACCGGCAGAAGTTTCGGTGCGTAAAATGGAAAAGAGCGACGTGAAAACTCTTGCCGAAATCGAAAGGGAATGTTTTTCTTCGCCGTGGTCGGAAAACGCTCTTGAAACAGAGCTTTCAAATGAAAAGGCAGTTTTTTTGGTAGCTGAAATCGAGGGCGAGGTCTGCGGTTATATCGGTGCACACACTGTTGTTGACGAGGCTTACATAGCAAACGTCGCCGTAAGCGGAAGCTTCAGATGCAGGGGAGTGGGCGAAAGCCTTGTTAAAGCCTGCTGTGATAAGGTAAAAGCCTTAGGGTGCAGTTTTATTTCCCTTGAGGTGAGGGTAAGTAATGAAAAAGCTATTGCCCTTTATGAAAAAACAGGCTTTGTTCCTTTGGGCGAAAGAAAGAATTTTTATTCGTTACCGACGGAAAATGCCTTGATTATGACAAAGAACTTTTGATTTTGAAAGGACAGAAAAATGAAAATTCTTGCAATTGAGTCCTCTTGTGACGAAACTGCCGCCGCCGTTGTTGAAAACGGCAGAAAGGTGCTTTCAAATGTTGTTTCCTCACAGGTGGCAGAACATAAAATTTACGGCGGAGTTGTGCCTGAAATAGCGTCTCGCCGTCACGCAGAAGCAATTTCAGGTGTGGTAGAAAAGGCTCTTAGTGATGCCAAAACAAGCCTTGACCAAGTCGATGCCATTGCCGTAACTTATGCGCCCGGTCTTATAGGCGCACTGCTTGTAGGTGTGAATTATGCAAAGGGCTTAGCTTACGGTAAAAATAAGCCTCTTGTTCCGGTGCACCATTTGAGAAGCCACATAGCGGCAAATTATATCACTCACTCTGACCTTGAGCCGCCTTTTATTTGCCTTGTTGTAAGCGGCGGCAACACTATGCTTGTTGAAGTTAAAAGCTACACCGAATTTGAAATTATAGGCCGCACCCGTGACGACGCGGCAGGTGAAGCTCTTGACAAGGCTGCCCGTGCCATGGGTATACCTTACCCCGGCGGACTTAACCTTGACCGCC
The DNA here is from genome assembly GCA_051880695.1 of Acutalibacteraceae bacterium. GTDB lineage: Bacteria > Bacillota > Clostridia > Oscillospirales > Acutalibacteraceae > UBA6857. The sequence goes on from JBJEOK010000004.1 coordinate 18,739, forward strand.
TTGCAAAAGGCGGTGACGATAAGGCTTATAAATTCCCCACACCTAAGGTTGACGGCAGTGAGTTTGATTTTAGCTTTTCGGGACTTAAAACAAGTGTTATAAACACAATTCATAATGCCAAGCAAAAAAACGGTGAGGTGAACATTGCTGACCTCGGCGCATCATTTATGAAAGCGGTGTCAAACTGCCTTTGTAAAAACACCCAAAAGGTTATGGACTTCAAAAAGGCGAAAACTCTCGTGCTTGCAGGCGGTGTTTCTGCAAACTCGGTGCTTAGAAGTGATATGCAGGCACTTGCAAAAAAGAACGGCTGGAAGCTTTATTTGCCTGAGCTGTCCCTATGCGGAGACAATGCCGTAATGGTAGGTGCTCAAGGCTATTACGAATATCTCAGCGGTAAAAGGGCAGGCTTAGAGCTCAATGCTTTTGCGGGAATGGATATAAGTGAATAAATTAAAAGTCAGGTTGAACTTTAGAAAAAGGTAAAGTCCGCCTGACTTGTTATTTTGGTTTCAATATTTGAAATAAGATAATTTAACTAAGTCCCATTTCAGTCAATGCTTTAAATTCATAGCCCTCACTTCTTGCTTTGTCGATAATTTCACCTAAAGCTTCTGCATTGTCGTGTGATACGCTGTGAAGAAGTATAATTGCACCGGGATGAAGTCTTGACATAACTGTTTTTACCGCATAGTCCTTGCCCTGAATATTTTCGGTGTTCCAATCATTGTATGCCACCGACCAAAAGACGCTTATATAACCCAATGACGCTACGGTGTCAAGGTTTTGCTCGCTGTATTCACCTTTTGGAAAACGGAAAAACTTTGTGCTGTAACCGTAGTTTTCTCTCAGGTAATTTTCCATAGTTTCAAGCTCTTTTACAGCTTGCTCGCGGCTTATTTCGGGAAAAGAGGGGTGAGTTGTACTGTGGTTTCCTATTATATGCCCCTCGTTAATTATACGGCTTATTATGGCAGGCTCTGCTTTGATGTGGTCAAGGGTGCTGAAAAATGCGGCAGGCACTTTTTTCTCTTTTAAAGTGTCAAGTACGGCTTCGGTCAGATTATCGTGCTCATAACCGCAGTCAAAGGTGAGGTAAAGAACCTTGCTTTTACTTTTTGTGTCAAGAGTTACCGCACCGAAAGGCTCAAACTGCTTTTGAAAAGCTACAACGGTGTGATGAGGCTCACCGCCTGAAGCAGGGCCGTGGGAGTGGCTCTTTTTTTCTGTGGAATAGCTTTCGCCTTGGCTTAAAGGCGGCAGCTTCAGGCTTATAGGTTCAAGTGCAGTAAGACCCGATAAAGTATCGCCGCCCTCTTTACCCTTTTTCACGGCGGTGGTGTAGTTTATGGGATAAGCCTTATTGCGGTTTGCACTTTCAATTTCGGTAGAAGCGTTAATTTCAGTTGTAAGTCCCGTAACAGAGGGTGTTTCGGTAAAGTCTCCGCTTTGGTTTTCATCTAAAGTGGTATTGGGTACAACAGGTGTTTCTATGTCATCCTTTCGGCAAGCGCAAAGACATAATATTAAAATGAGTGGTATTATTATAAAAAGCTTTTTCACTTTTAAGCCTCCTTATTTTTTATGTAAGTGAGGTTGTGTTTTTACAACCTCAATTTTGTTATTTAAAAAGATACTTCATATCTCCGGCTATATCGCTTACGGCTTTGGAAATGCTTTTAGCTTTTTTCCTTGCCATTCTTTTCATACCACTGCCTGCCATAGCACCTTTTAAATAAGCAGCTGCACCGCCTACTGCCATGCCGATGCTTATGCCTTTAACAATACCTTTCATATTCTTGCTCACTTTCTTTTATTTTGCCTGATTTTTCGCAGGTAAAATTATTTTTTGTAATGAGAGTGAATTTATACTGTTAAAAAATTTTAAATTTACTTTCATTTTTATAAAAGAAGTGGTATAATGTTCTTCACACTTGGGAGGAAAGCAAAATGCCTAAAATTAACATTGTTTTAATTGAGCCGCAAATACCTCAAAATACAGGTAATATTGCAAGAACCTGTGCGGCTACAGGTGCAAGCTTGCACCTTGTAAAGCCTATGGGTTTTACCGTTGACGATAAAAAATTAAAAAGAGCAGGCCTTGATTATTGGCACATGCTCGACATTACATATTATGAAAGCACTGCCGATTTTTTTAGTAAAAACGCAGGCGGAAGCTTTTTTTATCTGACTACCAAAGGTCAAAAGGTTTTTTCTCAAACTGCTTTTCCCGACGGTTGTTTTATAATTTTCGGCAGGGAAGATGCAGGCTTACCTGAAGAGCTTTTAAAAGAGAACCCCGGCACAAGCCTGAGAATACCGATGAAAAGCGATGCGAGGAGCCTTAACCTTTCAAATACGGCAGCTATCGTAACTTATGAAATTTTGCGTCAGTGGGATTATCCCGATTTGCTTTGCAAGGGTCAGCTTACAAAATTTACTTGGTAAGGAGTTAGAGATGAACAAGTTTACAAAAGAAGAAATGATTAAAAAGCACGAAACAAATATTAAGTCTGCATTAAGTGGTTTTGCCCTTGCAGGAGTGCTGGCACTTATTTATATAGTACGTTATTTTATTAAAGGTGATTTTGGTTTTTATTTTAGCTTTGCCTTTAGTGAGGTGCTTTTAAGGCTTGCCGACAGCGGCAAATTTTCACCAGCTATAGCTTATGTGCTTATAGGAATTTTTGTGGTAATATGTATTGTTTGCATATTACTTGCAAGAAAAGACAGTAAAAATTTGAAATTCTGTTTAGGTTTTTACCTTTTTGACACTGCTTTTCTTATGGTAAATGCTTTGGTTTGTTTTGGCGGTAAAATAGCACCCGATTTTTTCATTGATGTGATTATTCACGCATTTATTATTATTTTCTTAATTGTAGGGGTAAAAAGTGCTAAAGCCTTAAAAAGTGAATAAATTAAAAGGTCTGTAGCTTGTTGTTACAGACCTTTTTAAATTCAGTTTATTTTAAAAGCTTCTTTATAATCAATGTTGCAGCCGCTAAAGTGCCGCCTAATATAGCACCTCTTTTTAAACCGGTTTTAACCTGGTCAACACAGGTGGGTGCATTGCTGAAAACAAATTCCTGAAAAGGTTTTGAGGGCTTATAATTACAAAGCTCATCAATAGTAACGGTATAGGTTTGGTAATTTTTCAGGTCATTTTCATTCAAAACAAAAACTCTGACGCCTCTTTTTTTACCGGGTCCGTAGGTGTTAAAACCTGCACCCTGTGTATAACCGAGGTCAATTCCGTCAAGGCGACGTACAAAGGAGTTGTTGTGGTCGTGTCCTACAAAAAGACCTAAAATATCGCTGTGACTTTTAAGAATATCAAACTCACCGCTGTTTATTTCAGGCACTGCGGGGGTTTCACCCATAAAGCCCTCACAGCCGGGTAAAATGAAAAAGGTGTTTTTCCTGCTCTTATAGGCTTCAACACGTCCCTTTGTAAAGAAAGATACCTTTTTAAGCACATCATAATATTCGGGTACAGGTATGTGCTGAAAAGTAAGGGCAGGCAGGTAGCCGTTTTCTTCACGTGCTTTTTGTAACCAAGTTAATTGCTCTTTTTTTACGGGAGAGTAGGAGCCGTTAGCTTCTTTTTTATTTGAGTCGATAATGTAAAGGGCAAAAATATCCTTTTTGCCTTTGCTGTCTTTGAGTGTAAGAAAGTGAGTACCTCTGTCTTGCTCGCATCTTTTTTGACCGATAATGCAGTTAGGAAAGCTCTCATAATAATCGGCTTGAGCAGCTTTGCTCATTTTACAGTCATCGTCGTGGTTGCCGAAAGTAAAGGTAAAGGGAATGTTCCTTTTTACAAGGGGAGCTAAAAAGTCGCTTATGGCAGACTTAACTTTGGTTTCACAGTCATTTTTATAACAGGCACTGTAACCTGAAATCTGGTCGCCGGTGAAAATAACCAGGTCAGGTTTTTCTTTTTCAACGGCAAGGTCAATAAGCTTTAAGGTGTCCTCGTTTAAGGGATAATTTTCCTGTACGTCGGCAATTTGCATAATTTTAAAACTGCCGTCAGTAAATTTTAATTTTTCCATTTTAAAGTTCTCCTTAGTTAGTAATTTTAGTATACACTTAAACGGTTTTTAAGTCAAGTCACAGTCTTTTTCCCAATAACATACAATGAAAAAGAAATACTTTTTCGGAGGATAAAGCTATGACTTACACATATATTAAATTTGAAAGCCGTACTATGGGCGAAAAGGCAAGGGATTTGCTTCTGAAAAAGGGGATAAATTCGTCATTAAAACGCAACCCGAACCCTGACAGAAAGCAAGGCTGTAACTTTGCCCTTTTTGTCAAAGGCGACGTCTATAAGGCCTTTGACATTTTAACAAGAAATGATATAAAAACCCTTGGCGTAGAAAACTACCGTGATGGTCTATGATTTACCTTGACAATGCCGCAACAAGCTTTCCAAAGCCTCAAAGCGTTTTAAAAACTATGTATAATTCTATGGCTTTTTGTGGCGGAAACCCCGGGCGGGGAGGTCACAGGCTTTCTGCGAGTGCAGGGGAAAAGGTGTTTTCCTGCAGAAAGACTTTAGGTGAGTTTTTTGGCTGTGAAAGTGAAAATGTGATTTTTACAAATAATTGCACCACTGCACTTAACACCGTTATTTTCGGCACACTGAAAAAAGGCGACCACGTTGTAATTTCTTCGCTTGAGCATAATTCGGTACTAAGACCCGTACATGCCTTAAAAGAAAAAGAAGTTATTTCTTACAGTGTAGCTTATGTTGACCCTTTAAGCGATGAAAACACTTTAAGGAATTTTACCGCCTGTTTCAGACCAAATACAAAAGCGGTTATAATTACAATGGTTTCAAATGTTTTCGGCACGGTTTTGCCTTATAAAAAAATTGCCTCACTTTGTAAAGACAGGGGTATACTTTTTATTCTTGACGCTTCACAGGGTGTACCTTTTTACAAGGTCAATGTGAAAGATGACGGTATTTCCGCCTTGTGTTTACCCGGTCATAAGGGACTTATGGGACCTATGGGTGCGGGCGCCTTGCTTTTAAACGAAAATCTTAGTATTACACCGCTTACTTTCGGTGGCACAGGCAGTAATTCTATGAGCCCTTTGCAGGGTGATTTCTATCCCGAAAGTCTTGAAAGCGGAACGGTAAATTTTCCCGGAATTGTGGGATTTGAGGCAGGTATAAAGGCGGTGAAAAGCCTTGGTGAAAAATACATCCGTGAAAAAGAGAGCGAGCTTATTAAAACTTTAAAAGAGGATTTATATGTCATTGAGGGCTTAGAAGTTTATGATAAAATGCACGGTAAAAATGAAAGCTCGGTGCTTTCGTTCAATGTGGACGGTCTGCACAGTGAACAGACCTCTGAGCTTCTGGACAGAGATGGGATTTGCACAAGGGGAGGCTATCATTGCTCAATGCTTTCACATAAAAATTACGGCACTGAGGAAAAGGGAGCCGTAAGAGTAAGTGTGGGTCCCTTTAACAGTAAAAAAGATATAAAAATTTTTGCATTTTGCCTTAATAAAATTGCAAAATACAAAAAAATGTGTTAAAATAATATAAATGTACATCAAATTAAATGATTTTAAATTTTTTCTGGACGAGTGTGAAAGGGTGAAAACGAAAGGTGATTGATTTTTTTAAAGGAATTTTTGATTCTGCCATGAGGCTTATTTTGTCGCTTCAATGGTATGATTTAGCTGATATAATTTTTGTTGCGTTACTTCTGTATTATCTTATTAAGCTTTTAAGGCAGACAAGGGCTTTTAACCTTATGAAAGGTATTGTTTTTGTAGGTTTGGTTTACCTTGTTGTCAGCACTTTGAATATGTCTGCGAGCACCTTTGTTTTCAACAGTCTTTTTGGCGATATTGTGCTTGTTATTATACTTCTTTTTCAGCCGGAATTTCGTCAGGCGGTCGAGGGATTTGGCAGAGGTGACTTCAGGAGATTTTCTATTTTTGCCGTAAAGGATGCCGACCAAATTAACGACGCCGCACAGAAAACGGCTTTAGCTGTTTCAAAGGCGGTCACTAATATGAGTGAAAAAAGAGTGGGTGCACTTATAGTTTTTGAGGGCAAAACTCCCCTTGGTGAAATACTTTCTTCTGGCAGCAGTGTCGATGCGGCAATCTCTCCCGTTGTTATTGAAAGCATTTTCTTCCCGAAAGCTCCTTTACATGACGGAGCCGTTGTAATAAGGGATAACCGTATTCATTCGGCGGGCTGCATTTTGCCCCTTACACAAAATGAGGTTAGTCTTGAGCTTGGTACAAGGCACCGTGCCGCTTTAGGTATGAGTGAGCATAGCGACGCCCTTGTTGTTGTTGTTTCTGAAGAAACCGGCAGTGTTTCTGTTGCTCATAAAGGAAGACTTGAAAGGGATGTCAGCAGCGGTGAGCTTATTGAAATGCTTTCAAATTACCTTGGTGTTGACCAAAGCGGTAAGAGCCTTAACTTGAGATTTCCACGGAGGAAAAAATGATGAAGAAACAAGCGGAAAACAAGAACATTATTCACAACATCTTTTTTAACAATAAATATTTGATGATTTTCTGCCTTGTCATTTCAATTGTTTTATGGGCGGCGGTTAAAATCAATTACAGTGATGATACCGTAAGAACAATAAGCGATATAAAAATAAGTGTTAATTCGAATGATGAGGAAACACAATACACTGCTTTTTATGACGAAAGCGAGTTTACTGCAAGTGTTGAAATTACAGGTAAGGCATATAACATCAATGCCCATGCAATTTCAAAGGATGATATTATTGTTGAAACAGTTAATACTTTTGTTGATTCGGCGGGCTATAAAACCCTTACTCTTACAGCAAGAATTTCTGATACTGTTACAGCTCCCGGTGTTGAGATAACTAAAATTTCGCCGTCAACTGTCACCGTTTACTATGACAAAGAGGTTACAGATACCTTTAATGTTGTTGCAAGGCTTGACACAACGCAGGAAAACCTTGTTGGTGAGGGTTATATTGTAGGTCAGCCTGTGCCGTCACTTAATACTGTTGAAGTAAAAGGTCCGGCAACCATTCTCTCTCAAATGAAAACAGTTTACTTTGACACTGTTATTGATAAGTCACGTCTTCCCGTAACTGCACCGACAGAGTTTCCTGCCGATGTTACTTTTGAGCTTGAAAGTGCCAGAGAGATGAAATATCTCCGTTGCTTGAGCGTTGATGATAAAACTAACCCTGCAACGGTTACACTGCCTGTTTATATTAAAAAGGAAGTGCCTGTTACAGTTAAATTTGTAAATCAGCCCACATCATATAATGAGAATATGCCTGAATATCAGGTTACACCCTCAAGTGTTGAAATTATCTGTAATCCAAAAGATTCCGAAAAATATACGGAAATAAACGTAGGTACAATTGATTTTAAAAATTTGAGCAATACCGTAAATACTTTTACCTTGCCCTATGACAGTGAGAAATCTCCTTTTAAAATTACGGATAAGGAAATAGAAAGCTTTGAAGTTGAGGTTGATATGACTGAAATGTCAACAATAACCTTTTCTTATGCCGATGCCAATGTGCTTTTCCTTAACACACAAAGCGGATTTAATTATGCCTTAGGTACAGGTGGTAATATTGATCAAATTGTAATTGTAGGTCCTAAGAAGAGTATTGACAAGCTTTCGGCAGATAATATTCAAGTTGAAATAAACGTATCTGCTCTCAATGTCAGCGGGTCAACAAGTCAACTACTTGACGTATCAAACATTTCAATTAACAACCCGGAGGTAAATGATTGTTGGGTTTACGGTGAGTATACGGCTTTTGTAACGGCAACGGAAGCTGCTTCATAGTAACGTAAAATCAAATATTAAAGGTCAGCTTTTCACTTCACCAATCAAAGTGTCAAGCTGACCTGAATTTTTTTAATCACTTTACTGCCAAAAATCAAGCTTTTCGGTAATGCCTATATCCTTTGCTTTGAAAACGGGGTCTTTGCCCTCTTTTCTCTGTTTGCAGTAGTCTTTTAAGCAGCTTGCCGAATATTTTGAAAGGTAAAGCACAACGGGCATATTTACAAGGACCATAAGAGCCTGTGTAAGCTCTGCAAAGCCCCATACTACCGAGGCTGAAGCAACGGCACCTACGAAAACTAAAACTGAGGCTAATATACGGAAAAGAAGCATACTGTTTTTACTGATGGGGCGACCGAAAATAAATTTAAGACAGCCCTCACAGTAAGCGTAGTTACCTATAAGCGTTGTGAAAGCGAAAAGTGAAAGTGCGGCGGCGATAAAAATACTGCCGAATGAGCCTAAGGAACCGCTTAAAGCGTTTTGCACATACATAGCTTCCTTACCTGAAAAAGCTTTGAAGTCAAGACCGGAGGAAAGACACATAAAGGCTGTGCAGGTGCAAATTAAAAGGGTATCGAGAAAAACAGAGAGCATCTGAACAAGACCTTGCTTTGCCGGATGAGTGACGTCTGCCGTAGCGGCGGCATTAGGTGCAGAGCCCATACCTGCCTCATTTGAATAAAGTCCTCTTTTAATGCCGTACATAAGGCAAGATCCTGAAAATCCCCCAAAGATAGCTTTAAAATTAAAAGCATCTGTGAAAATAAGTGAAAACATCTGAGGAATATTTTTGAAATTTATAATAAGCACAATTACGGAAATTAAAATATATAAAACACCCATTGACGGTACAAGAAAGCCTGTAATTTTTGAAAGCTTTTTAGCGCCGCCCATAATTGAAAAAATAAAAAGCACACTTAAAACAGCGCCTACAATGAAAGGTGTTGTCTTTTCACTGTAAAAATTGAAATTTTCAAATGAGGCTTGCACGTTAAATGAGGCGAGCATATTAAAGCCGACAGCGTAGGTAATAATAATCAGCAGAGAAAACAGTATGCCTAAGGGACGGCATTTAAATTTATCCTGCATATAAAAAGCGGGGCCGCCGTAGCTTGAACCGTCAGCATTACGCTTTTTGAAGATTTGAGCAAGAGTGGATTCCGTAAGAGCAGATGCACCGCCTAATATGGCAGTAAGCCACATCCAAAAAACAGCACCGGGACCGCCTAAACAAATTGCACCCGCAACACCTATGATATTGCCTGTTCCCACACGGGAAGCGGTAGAAATCATAAGTGCACCGAAAGATGAAATGCCGTTTTTTTCTTTAGGCTTATCTTTTAATGCACGGAAACATTCACCGAAAAGTCTCACTTGAGGAAGCTTCAGCCTGAAAGTGAGAAATATACCGCCAAAAAGCAAAATGAGCGGAACACACCAAGGCTGATAAAGCAGTCCGTTAACCGAGTCTATGATTTTACTCATTGCGTTCATTTAATATAATCTCCTTAAAATCAAATTATTCCGCTGATAAATATTTCAATTCCGATAAGTATGAGAATAACTCCGCCTAAAATTTGTGCCTTGTTTGAAAGCTTTGTACCGAATTTTTTGCCGATAACAACGCCTGCTAAACAAATTGCAAAGGTTACCAGAGCAATAATGAGCGAGCAGACAAAAGCCATGGGGAAATTATATTCCGCAATAGTAAACCCTACGGAAAGGGCGTCAATTGACGTTGCAACACCTTGAATTAAAAGCGTACCTATACCGAGTTTGATTTTTTCAGTTTCCTCTTCTTTATTTTTGATGCCGTCAAAAAGCATTTTTCCGCCGATAAAAGCTAAAAGTATAAGGGCAATCCAAGGAATGAAAGGCTCAAAGGCAGTAAAGTAGTTAATAAGAGTATGGACGCAAACCCAACCGATAAGGGGCATAGCACATTGAAACGCGGCAAAAAGTCCTGCAATGGTTAAGATTTTGCTTTTTTTCATTTTAGGCTCGTTAAGTCCGTTTGCCATTGATACAGAGAAAGCGTCCATAGCAAGGCCTGCGCCTAAGGCAAGGCTTTCAAGAAAAAACATAAAGCTCCAATTCATTTTACATCCTCCTAAATTTTGCATGATTTAGTTATTATATCTTAAATGAATAATTATTGTCAAGTTTACTTTTAATAGGAATTTCAAAAGGCAATGTGTTTTATTCATAATATTATGTTGAAAATACAGCATAGCTATGATATTATATTTTTGAAGCAGGAAAGATTTATACTTTAGCTTTCCGAATAATTTTTAAAGAGGTAATAAAATGAGACTTGACGGTTTTGGATTGTTTGTTGAAGATATGGCGGCAATGATTCGCTTTTACAGAGATGTTTTAGGCTTTGAAATAAAAGAAGACGAAGACGCCGATAATGTTTACCTGGTTAAAGACGGCACCCTTTTTTTACTTTATGAACGCAAAAACTTTGAAAAAATGACAAGCAGAAAATATGAATATATTAAAGGCTTTAACGGTCATTTTGAAATTGCATTGTATGTGGACACCTTTGAGCAGGTTGACATAGAGTATAATAAAGCAATAGAAAAAGGTGCTAAAGGGGTGCTGGAGCCTACAACAGAGCCTTGGGGACAGAGAACTTGTTATATTGCCGATCCTGAGGGCAACTTAATTGAAATAGGTTCTTTTAATAAGCCCTTTGACCGATAAGGTAAAAACGGAGGAAAAAATGACAAAAAGTGAATACAAAGGAATCAGTTCATTTACCTTGCATATTCTGGCAATGTCGCTTATGCTTTGCGACCATCTTTGGGCAACAATATTTCCGGCACAGGAGTGGCTTACCTGCTTGGGCAGAATAGCTTTTCCCATTTTTGCCTTTATGATTGCAGAGGGGTATTACAAGACTTCTGACGTGAAAAAGTATATACTGAGAATATTGCTTTTCGCCCTAATATCGGAAATTCCCTTTAATTTGATAACAGGAAGCTCTGTTTTTTATCCTTACCATCAAAATGTGCTTTGGACATTTTTAATTGCATTGCTTTCCATCTGTTTAATTGAAAAAGTCAGGGAAAAAGAAAAGTGGTGGCTTACGGCTATTGTATCAGCTTTGGTTATCGGCTTTGATTTTTTATTCGGTATGGTTACAATGGTGGATTATTTTGGCTGCGGAATTTTGACTGTTTTGATATTCTACTTTTTCCGTAAAAGAAATTTTTGGTGCCTTTTAGCTCAAATAATTCTCCTGGCTTATTTAAACATTGAAGTGCTTGGCGGATACTGCTATGATGTTGAGCTTTTCGGCTTTGAATTTCAAATTGTTCAGCAGGGCTTAGCCTTGCTTGCTCTGATTCCCATTTGGCTTTATAAAGGTGAACAAGGTTATCATTCAAAGCCTTTTAAATATTTTTGCTACGGTTTTTATCCTGCACATCTGCTGATACTTTATTTTGTGTGGCAAAGTCTTTCGTAAAACAAACAAGTGTAACAGTTAAACTTAATTGTTGCACTTGTTTTTTGTATGACCGCTTTAAGTAAAGCTAATACTAAACCTTGAGGTGGTTTTATGAAATCTGTTTGGCAAGCGGAAACCGAAATGCCCAAATTTTCTGCCCTTGAGGGTGACGAAAAAACCGACGTGCTTATAATCGGCGGCGGTATAGCAGGACTTTTGTGCGCTTATCAATTGAAAAAAGCAGGGGTAGACTGTATTGTTGCCGAGGCAAAGACGGTCTGTTCAGGTATTACCAAAAACACAACGGCAAAGCTTACTTATCATCACGGGGCAATTTTTGATAAAATGATTAAACGCTTCGGTGTGGAAAATGCAAAGTTATATGTTTTGTCTCAAAAAGAGGCTCTTCGTGAGTATGAAAAGCTCTGCAATGGCATTGATTGTAATTTTGAAAAGAAAGCTTCCTTTGTTTACAGCTTAGTTGATGAAAGAAAAATCCTGCTTGAATCAGACGCACTGAATAAAATAGGCTGTAAAGCTGAAATAGTAAAGGACTTGCCCTTGCCTTTTTCGGTTGCTGCTGCGGTGCGTGTTGAAAACCAGGCACAGTTTAATCCTTTAAAATTTGCAAGTGAAATTTCAAAGGGCCTTAAAATTTTTGAAAACACAAAGGTTATCGAAATAAGGGGCAAGACGGCGGAAACAAACAGGGGCAGAATTACTGCCGAAAAAATTATTGCGGCAACCCATTTTCCTTCTATAAATAAATACGGCGGTTACTTTTTTAAAATGTATCAGCATCGCTCTTATGTTATTGCCCTTGAAAATGCCGCCGATGTCAACGGTATTTATATTGACCAAAGCGATGACGGGCTCTCTTTCAGAAATTACGGCAATCTGCTGCTTTTAGGCGGCGGCAGTCACCGCACAGGTAAAAAGGGCGGCAATTATCGGGAGCTGAGAGACTTTGCGTTAAAGCATTACCCGAATTCCTATGAAAAGTATCATTGGGCAACGCAGGACTGTATAACCCTTGACGATGTGCCTTATATAGGTCGCTATTCGCCCAATACTCCCGACCTTTTTGTCATGACGGGCTTTAACAAGTGGGGCATGACCTCTGCAATGACGGGGGCAATGCTGCTTTGTGATTTAGTCTTAGGCAGGGAAAATATTTACTCCTTTGTTTATTCCCCTGAAAGAAGTGTTTTCCGTCCAAGACTGTTTTCAAACGGTGCCGAAACCTTATTAAATCTTTTAACACCTACTGTTCCGCGTTGCCCTCACTTAGGCTGTGCCCTCAAGTATAATAGGGCAGAGCATACGTGGGACTGTCCCTGTCACGGTTCAAGGTTTGAAGAAAACGGAAAGCTTATTGATAATCCGGCAACCGACGACAAGAAAATGTAAGGGGATAATATTATTTCCTTGACCGTCATATATCTTAAAAGAGGTGATGTGATGAGAAAAGAGACAAAATCTTATATAATAGGGGCGCTTATACCTCTTATCATAGGCGGCTTTGCAGCTTTTCTTACAAGAAACAGTATGAATTTATATGAAGAAATAGAAAGACCTCCGCTGTCTCCGCCGAGTATAGTTTTTCCCATTGTGTGGACAATACTTTATATTCTTATGGGTGTAAGTGCCACAATAATAAATAACAGCGGTGCCGATGAAAAGGACAAAAACAGAGCTCTTTTAATTTACGTTGCACAGCTTATATTAAACTTCTTCTGGAGCATAATCTTTTTCAATTTCGAAGCTTATCTTGTAAGCTTCATTGTTTTAGTGCTTTTGTGGGTACTCATTCTTCTTATGATACTGTCCTTTAACAAGATAAATAAAACTGCCGCGCTTTTACAAATACCTTACCTTTTATGGGTAACTTTTGCAGGTTACTTAAATTTAATGATATATATTTTAAACGGATAATCCGAAAAAAACGTCTGCCGTGAGCTTTGTACGGCAGACGTTTTTGCGCTTTTAGCAGTGTACTTCCTGTTTTTGTTCTTTAGCTTCAAAATCAATTTTATACTTACCTTTATGACGGTAGGGGAAAAGCCTTATGATAACATAAGAAAGGGCGGCGCCCAATGTGTTGAGAACGATGTCACCCATAGTGTCCATAATGGGCCAGCGTGCCGGGTCTATGGGGTCAAAAAGGGTTGCTATTTTCGGAGTGCCTTCTGCAAGGGCAAGTGACCAGTGCTGACTGTCACCGGGAGCACCGCTTAAAATACCTGCTACCTGGTCAAAGGAAAATTCAAAAATTTCCCATAATGAGCCGGCAATGAAAGAAAAGCCTACGGCACCTATCAAAATAATGGGAAGCGAGGCACCTTTCTTTTCCTTTTTCATAATGGCACAGATGTATTCATATCCGTAAAAAACAGCCGCCGCACCGCCGATGAAATGTAAAGCCGAATCCCACCAGCGAATATCGTAATAGAAATTCATAAACTTTCCGCCGAAAGACGCCAAAAAAGTACATACAATGAAAAAGGACTGAAAGCCCGGTGAAATGTGCCTTAATGCGCATTTTTCGGGGAACATCATAAATATTTCCCAAAGGAACATACAAACAAGGTTTGCAAAAACCTGTAAGGGGTCTGTTATGTCAAAGGGCTTTTTGAAAAAGCCTGCAATAAATGCGTAAACCATCAAAAGACGGAAAACCCACCAAAGTGCATAAGTAGGCTTTGAACAAGCGGTTGAAATTCTTTTAAAGTATTCTTTCATAATGTTTCTTCCTTTTCATTTTTTCCCTTTTTGTCAAAATTTGTCGAAAAAAGAGACTTATATATATAACCATAAAATGAGTAAAAAGTCAACAGAAAAAAAGAGAAAAGATTATGCCAGGCAAAAAAATATCTAAATAGTTTTATAATCATTGACATAAGGGGCGATAAGGTATATTATAATCATAAGAGTTAATTAACACAGTTAAATAATTAGCTGGCCTAAAAAGGAGTGAAAAAAGTGCAGTTTAAAATGTTAGGCAATGCCTTTGCTCTTTGCAAAAACGGAACAGTTGTTTTTAAGGTGAAAAAAGGTGACACCTTTTGCTTTATAGGCAAGGGACAAAACAGCTACTCGATGAGTCACGGCAGTTTTAAAATAAAGGAGAAAACATTTATAAAAAAGCCCTGTGTTTTAAACAAAATTGAAATAACCGGCAACAGTGCACAGCTTATTTTTGAAGAGCTTACCTTGACGGTAACCTTGGAAAACGAAAACCGCATAAAGGTTGTGCCTGAGATAAAGGGTGATTACAACCGCCTTTACATAAATCTTCCTGCCATTGAAAATGAAAAGCTTTACGGCTTAGGCGAGCAGTTTGCAGAGTTTAATTTACGCGGTAAAAAGGTCAATTGCTGGGTAGCAGAGCACATTAACGGCGTACAGACGGCTAAAAAAATTGTAAAACAGGTTTTCGGCATAAAAAATACACGCCGCAAGCAAAAATTTTCCAACTACGAAACCTATTATGCCGAGCCTACCTTTATTTCTTCACAAAAGTATTATTTCCACAGTACAACCACCGCAAGAAGTGAGTTTGACTTCAGGGAAAAGGATAAGCTTATTGTAAAAAACGATAGCATAGCGCCCTTTTATATGGGTTTTTGCGATGACTTTGAAAAGCTTCTCTTTGACTTAACGGAACTTTTGGGCAGACAGCCTTTGCTTCCCTCGTGGGTACATGACGGTGTTATTTTAGGCATACAAGGCGGTACAGATGTGATGATGGGTAAGGTTGAAGCCTGCCTTGAAAAAGGTACCGATGTCTGCGGTGTATGGATTCAGGATTGGGAGGGCAGACGTGTTACTGCCGTAGGTAAACAGCTTCAGTGGAATTGGCAGTGGGACAGTGAGCTTTATCCCGATTTGCCTGAAAAAATAAAAGAGTTGAATACTAAGGGCATAAAAGTCTTAGGTTATGTAAATCCCTTTCTTGCCACTGAAAAGCCCCTTTATAAAGAGGCCTCCGCAAAGGGATACTGCGTGAAAAATAAGCATGGTGAGGACTACTTTGTAACCATTACAACTTTCCCTGCGGCAATGCTTGACCTTACAAATCCCGACGCGTGGAATTGGATGAAGAAGATTATCAAAGAAAATATGATTGATTTCGGCTTTTCGGGCTGGATGGCAGATTTCGGGGAATATCTTCCCACTGATGCAGTGCTTTTCAGCGGCGAAGACGCAGAGCTTGTCCATAACACCTGGCCTGCCCGTTGGGCAAAGCTTAACCGTGAGGCAGTTGAAGAAAGCGGAAAATCAGGTGAAATAATGTTCTTTACAAGGGCAGGTCACACGGATACAAAGAAATATTCCACAATGATGTGGAACGGTGACAACCATGTTGACTATTCAATTGATTTTGGCTTGCCCAGTGTAATTCCCGCTATGCTTTCGCTTTCTTGCTGCGGCTTCGGTCTTTCCCATTCGGATATAGGCGGCTACACAACTTTTCTTAACCTTAAAAGAAGCGATGAACTGTTTATGCGTTGGTGTGAAATGAACACATTTTCTCCGCTTATGCGCAGTCACGAGGGACTTAATCCCGACTTGAACGCTCAGTTTGATTTCAGTGACGAGGTGCTCTCTCATCACGCAAAAATGAGCCGTATACATAAAGCGCTCAAGCCTTATCTTACAGCTTGTGTTGAGGAAAACACCGAAAAAGGACTTCCCGTAGTAAGGCCGCTGTTTTTCTATTATGACGAGGAAAAAGCCTATACCGAAGCTTATGAGTATCTTTTTGGCAGGGATATTTTAGTGGCGCCCGTCTTATTGCCAAATGCAAAAACCCAAAAGGTATACTTGCCCGAAGATAAGTGGGTGCATCTTTGGTCGGGCAGGGAATATGAGGGCGGTGTATTTGAGGTAGACTGTCCCTTAGGTCAAACCCCTGTGTTTATAAGAAAAAACGCAGAAAAATACAATGAACTTATAAATTTAAAAAACATATAAAGGAGCATAGCAATGAAATACTTTTTAGACAGTGCAAAAATTGACGAAATCCGTGAGGCCTATGATACTTTCGGTATTGACGGCATTACAACCAATCCAAACCATATTATGAACTCGGGCAAGCCTTTTTATGAGGTTTTAGGTGAGCTTGCCGCTTTTGTAAAAGAAAAGGGAATAGTCGGCTGGGAAAAATTCCCGATTTCCGTTGAGATTAACCCCCACCTTGACGATGCCGATGAAATGGTTGAAATGGGTGAGAAAATCGCCTCAATGTGTCCTAATTTTGTCATAAAAATTCCCTGTACCGAAGCGGGTATTACTGCCGCAAGAAGACTTGAAGAAAAAAATGTCAGAACAAACCTCACCCTTGTTTTTTCACCTACACAGGCTCTTATTGCCGCTAAAAACAAGTCGCTTTTCGTTTCGCCTTTTATCGGCTGGAAAGAAAACAGCGGTGAAGACTGTAAGCAGTATATTCAGGATATCGTTACAATTTATGAAAATTACGGCCTTTTAGGTGAAACCGAAATTATTTGTGCCGCTGTCAGAACAGGCAAACAAATTACCGATTGTGCCGTAGCAGGCGCCGACATTGTAACTGCCGGCTTACAGGTATATAAGGACAGCTTTTATCACCCCTTTACCGATTACGGCCTTGAAAAATTCCAAAGCGCCTGGGACAAAACCATAACTTCATAATTGTAAGCGCAGGTGATTAAAATGAAAATTGCATTTATAGGCCTTGGCATAATGGGCGAAAGCATGTGTGAAAACATAATAAAAAAACACGACGACGCTGTTTTTGTAAGCGACATCAACAAAAGTCAAGTTGAAAAGCTCGTCCGTCTTGGTGCAGTAGGCTGTGAAACAAACCTTGAAGCGGCACAAAAGGGCGATGTGATTATTACAATGGTGCCCACCTCCGACAATGTAAAAGAGGTTTACAGCGAAATTTTGCCTGCCGTTACCGAGGGTAAAATCTGCATTGATATGAGCACTATCGACCCGTCGGTGTCAGTTGAAATTTCAAAAAAAGTTAAAAGTAAAGGCGCTTTCTTTGCCGACGCCCCCGTTGTAAAGTCAAAGCCTGCGGCAATAAACGGCACTTTAGGTATACTTGTCGGCTGTGATGAAAGCCTTTATGAAAAAATTGAGCCGATACTTAAATATATGGGCTGTAACGTAATTCGTATGGGCGGAAACGGAAGCGGTCTTGTTATGAAAATATGCCACAACACCCTTGCCGCGCAAATTCAGAACGGTGTAAACGAAACCTTAAGCTTAGCCGTAAAAGCCGGCATTGACATCGAAAGCTACCATAAAGCAATTTCTTACGGCGGTGCACAGTGCTTTTACCTTGACGGACAGTGGGAAAACTTGAAAAACGAGAATTATTCCACTGCCTTTTCGCTTCAAAATGAGTATAAGGATTTGGGCATTTGCAAGCGCCTTGCGGCTCAGTACAGCATAAAAATGCCGGGAATGGAAAACGCGGCGGCAGTTTATGAAAAGGGTATGAAAGCAGGAATCGGCAAAGAGGACTGGCGAGCTACCTACAAAATTGTAAGGGGCGACTATGATGCTTGAACATCTTAACAAGGTAAACGATGTGACTGTTTTTTCCCTGTTGAGCGATGAGTTTAGTTCTTACGGCAGAGTTATTGACGGATATGATTTTTCCGAAATCATAGATTTTATGAAAATTGAAACGGCTATACCTCAAACCGAGGGCAATGTTTATGTGCCGTCGGTTAAGGAAATGGAGAACACCGAAATTTGCCGTAAGCTCAAAAGTAACTTTTACGGCGGTGCAGATATTCAAATAGGCTACTGCAACGGAAGAAACCGTACATATAACGGCTTTGAGTATCATAAGTGCAGTGAAATTAACATTGCCGTAACAGACTTTATGCTGGTTTTAGCTCATAGATGGGATATTGAAAATAACACCTATACCCTGGGTAAAGAAAAGGTTTTCTTTGTCCCGAAAGGCACGGCAATTGAAATGTATCAAACCACGCTTCATTTAAGTCCCGTAAGGGTAAATGATGAGGGCTTTAAAGCCGTTGTTGTGCTTACAAAGGGGACTAATACTCCCTTAGAAAATGAAAAAGAAATCATCACCGAGGAGGATGTGCTTTTATTACAAAAAAACAAGTGGATTTTATGCCACAAGGACAGGGAACCGCTTGTAAAAATGGGGGCGCACATCGGACTTATCGGTGAAAATAAAATGCTTATGTATTGAGGTGACGTGTAAAATGGACTTCAGTTATATTTATATTCCCGTAGGTGTGCCTACTTTTCACCTTGAAAGTGCACAAAGGGTATTTGAAAAGTCGATTGCTTTACTTAAAAGTGTTGACGAAAACTTAATTTACCCGGAAAATATGCTTTTGTCACTTGACAGCTTAAAGGCATTTTTGAAAGGAAAAAAATGCGACCTTGCAGTTGTGCAAAACGTCACCTTTGCAAACTCCGCTTATATAAGTCAGGTGACAAGATACCTTGACTGTCCCGTGCTTTTGTGGACACTTCGCGAGCCGGTTGTTGACGGCACAAGACTTCGCTTAAACAGCCTTACGGGCGCATTTTCCGCCGGCAATGCTATGACAATGCTCGGAAAAAATTACACTTATCTTTTTGCCTCACCCGAAGAAGAAAGGGCAAAAGAAAAGCTCACCTGTGTAATAAAAGCGGCAAAGGTGAAAAAAGCTTTAAGTGAGCTTACTCTTTTACAAATAGGTCACACTCCCCAAGGCTTTGGCTTTGGCAGGGCAGAGGACTGTGAAATGCAAAAGCACTTCGGTGTAAGCTTGCAGTCAATTGAAGCCGGCGAGCTTATGGAAAAAGCAAAAGCTGTCACTGATGAGCAAGCAAGAGCCTATCTTATTGATGCTTACAGTAAAACGGTCGGACTTGAAAAAACAGAAACGAAAAACCGCCTTGATTTTGCAAGGCTTTACAAGGTATACAGTGAATATTGTAAGGATAACAACATCGGTGCAGTAGCTTCAAGATGCTGGCCTGACTTTTTTGTGGCTTTCGGCACACCTGTATGCGCTGTGCTTTCAATGCTTTGTGATATGGGTATCCCCGCCGCCTGTGAGGCTGACTCTTACGGAGCGCTTTCAATGTTTGTGGCTGACAGGCTTACAAATTCACCTGCCTTTTTCGGTGACCCCGTTTCATTAAATGAAGAAGAAAATACACTAACATTCTGGCACTGCGGCACAGCGGCCTGCTCCCTTGCAAGGGAGGACACAGGTGCCTTGGTAGGCGTACACTGTAACAGAAAAATCGGACCTACCCTTGAGTTCGGCTGTAAAAAAAGTGAAAAAGCTACGGTTATACGTTTCGGTAAAAAAAGTGACGGAAGCTTTAGATGTTTTATTTGCTCGGGTGAAATTTTAGATAAACCTCAGCAGTTTTACGGCACAAGCCTTGTTTTTAAAGCTCAAAGCGATGTGCGAAGCCTTACGGAAAAAGCGGTCTGTGACGGCTGGGAGCCTCATTTTGCCGTAGCTTACGGTGATATTGCGGCAAGTGTAGAGGAGCTTTGTAAAATGCTTTCGGTTGAGGTAGTAAAATACTGATGTTAAAAGAAGTCTTATTTTACATAGTTGTTCTTTTGTCAAACATCATTCAGTGCATAACAGGCTTTGCCGGCACTGTCCTTGCAATGCCGCCGAGTGTAATGCTTGTAGGCTATAATTCGGCTAAGCCTATACTCAATGTGCTGGGACTGCTTGCCTCAGTGATGATTGTAATTAAGGGCAGACGTTTTATAAATAAAAAAGAGCTTTTTAAAATCATCTGCTTTATGGCTTGCGGTATGATTTTAGGCGAAGCGGCAAAATTTTACTTTACTTTTGAGGGTCAACTGCTTTACAGAATACTGGGTATTACGGTAATAGCCTTTGCGGTGTTTAACGCTTACCGTTTTTACAGTAAAAAAGAGGATAAAGCTTTCGGTAAGGCGGTATCTTTCTTACTGCTTTTCCTGTCGGGTCTTGTACACGGACTTTTTGTCTGCGGCGGCCCTTTGCTTGTAACATATTTAAGCGGTAAAATTAAAGATAAAGACGAGTTTCGCTCAACAGTTTCGGCTGTGTGGGTAGTTTTGAATTTCATTATTATGCTCACTGACATAAGCTCGGGACTTCTCACAACCGACCTTTTGCCGATGCTTTTAATCTCGGCGGTTATGCTCACTTTGGCATACTTTATAGGTAACTTAATTTACGAAAAAATGAGCAGAAGCTTTTTCTTACAGCTTACTTATGTTTTAATGCTCATCAGCGGTATATCACTCCTTGTAAAATAGCAGAAAAGAAGGTGAAAAATGGAATACAGAGCACTTAACTTAAATAAAGTCAAGGCGACTAATGACTCGGCTGTGCTTTACACAATTAACCGTTTCGGTCTTTTAAGCAGAAAAGATATTGCCGACTGCCTTTCCCTTACTCCTGCGGCGGTTACAAAAATTTGTGCAAGGCTTATGGAAAAGGGTCTTATTGAAGAAACCGCTCAAACGGAATTAAACGATTTACCGGGAAGAAAAAAAGTTCTTTTAAGGCTCAGACTTTATAAGCTTTACACTATCGGGATAAACGCCGAGGTTGACAAAATCACCGTTGCGGTTGTACGTCTTGACGGACTTCTCATTAAAAGTGAGGCACTGCCTGTTAATGCTTCTCTCCGGGAAATTATAAGACTTTGTAAGAGCCTGAAAGAAAATTCCGACATTCCTGAGGAAAGCTTTGTCTGTGCCTCGGTCTGTGTTATAGGCGCAGTCGAAAAGTCGGACTTTAATTTGTGGGATAATGAAAAGCTCAAAAATTTAATCGAAGCTGAGCTTGATTTAAAGGCGGTCTTTGAAAATAACATCAAAGCTTTTACTCTGTCCCACCTGATTTACGGCAAACAAAAAACCGAGGGTCACACACTTTTTCTCAAGTGGGGTCCCGGTATCGCCTCGGCAATTTTTTCAGGCGGTGAGGTTATAACGGGGGATAACAGCTCCCTTACTGAAATAGGTCATTATATTATAGGCAAGGGCGGTAAAAAATGCCGCTGCGGACGTTACGGCTGCCTTGAAACGGAAGCGTCAACTATGAATTTGCTGGAGAAAAGCGGCTGTAAAACCCTCAAAGAGCTGACGGAAAGTGACAGTGAGGAAATAAAATTTCTCATTGATGAAAAAACCGATATGATAGCCCTTGCCCTTGCAAACACTGCCACAATATCCGGTGCACAGAGGATTATTCTTTTCGGCACAATGTTTGAAAGCAAGTTGGTTGCACAAAAGCTTATAAAGCAGTGCGGACGTTATAATTTTAATCTTACCGAAAAAAGTATAGCGGTGTCTTCATTAAACGGAAAAACCGCCTACTTAGGTGCGGCGGCAATTGCGGCAAAAGCATTTTTCTTTGACAGATAAAATAAAAAAGGAGAAATAATTTATGGAAAGCAAATTACAAACACACGGCATTAAATTTAAAGATAAGCTCGGCTATGCTTTAGGTGATGCGGGCGGACTTTTAACTTTTTCACTTATAGGTGCATTTCAAAACAAGTTTTATACCGACGTTTTAGGCATAAGCCCCGGTAAAATAGCCGTACTTATTCTTGTTGCAAGAATATGGGACGCTGTCAATGACCCTATGTGGGGTGCTTTTATCGACTCAAGAAAGCCCACAAAGCACGGCAGATTCAGACCTTATATTTTCTGGTTTTCAATACCTCTTGCAATTTCTGCTGTATTGATGTTCACCGTAATTCCCGGATTAAGCGAGGCAAAGTACCTTGTTTTCGCCTACGTAACCTACATAGCTTACGGTATGTTCTATACAGCGGTCAATATTCCTTACGGCTCACTTGCGTCTGTTATTACCGACGATGAAAAAGAGCGTTCATCACTTTCAATGTGGCGTTCAATCGGTGCAGGTTTAGGCGGACTTCCCGGTACAATTCTTCTTCCTATGATTGTTTACGTTACAACAGGAGTGGATGCAAATGGAAATCCCATTAAGGCACTTGACAGTACAAAGTTTACCCTTTGCGTTGCCCTTTGTGCAGTAGTTTCCGTTGCTGTTTACTTCGTTCATTTTAAGCTTACAAAAGAAAGAATTGTTGCACCCGAAAAGAAAAAAGGCGAGTTCAACGTATTTAAAACAGTTTCCGACCTTGTTAAAAACAGACTCTTTGTTACAATAAGCTTAGCTTCAATGCTTCTTATTGCTTTTCAGTTTTATTATCAGTCCACTTATACTTACCTTTTTGCAGACTACTATCATAAGTCGGGACTTTACGCATTTGTTACAATTTGTACCTATCTTCCCATGGCTATATTTATTCCCGTAATGAATAAGCTCATTGATAAATTCGGCAAAAAAGAGCTTTGCACAGTGGGTATAATTTTTGCCGCTGCGGCAAATTTAGCTTTGTACCTTATAAAGCCTGAAAATCCGTACGTTTTCCTTGTATTTATTTTCCTGTCAGGCTTAGGACAGACCTTCCTTGTGCTTGAAGTGTGGGCACTTGTTATGGACGTTATCGACTACCACGAGCTTAAAACTCACCGCCGTGAGGAGGGTACGGCTTACGCCTTCTTCTCATTTATGAGAAAGTTAGGTCAAACCCTGGCAGGTGTCGGTCTTAACGCACTTCTTGCCTTTATCAATTATGACGGCACCGCAAGCTCAAGGGGCGAAGCTTTAAGCGGTGAAGTTTTAGATAAGCTTTATGATATTTCAACTCTTGTGCCTGCAATAGCTCTCACTCTTATGGCGGTTATTTTAGGCCTTGGTTATAACCTTTCAAAGAAAAAACTAGCTCAGGTAAGAATTGAGCTTGACGAAAACAGAAGAAAGGATATGGAAAAAATAAATGATATTTGAAAAAGAAACCTCTTTAGGTAAAATAAAGGCTAACGAAGAAAACGGAGTAGTTTTTTATAAAGGTATTCGATACGCAAAAGCAGAGCGCTGGCAATACCCCGAGCAAATTGACTTTTGGCAGGGCACTTATGATGCTACCGAGTTTGGTGCCTGCTGTTTTCAAAGACGTGCTTTCGAGGACGATGCAGTTTGCAACCCCTTTTACCACAAGGAATTTCGTGTGGGACAAAAATTCAGTTACAGTGAAGACTGTCTGTTTTTAAACATACAAGCACCAAAAGATGCTAAAAATTTACCGGTACTTTTGTACATTCACGGCGGCTCTTTTACAGGCGGCAGTGCCGATGAAAGTCAGATTGACGGCAGCAGATTTTGTGAAAAAGGACTTGTTTTTGTTTCAATTAACTACCGCCTCGGACCCTACGGCTTTTGCAGTCATCCCGATTTGAAAAACAGTGAGGGTCTTGTGGGAAACTACGGTCTTTACGACCAGTATACCGCAATAAAATGGGTATATGACCACATTGCCGACTTTGGCGGTGACAGGGAAAAAATTACCCTTATCGGTCAAAGTGCAGGTGCTATGAGCGTCGATATTCACTCGTCTTCACCAATGACCTCAAAGCTTATTAAGGGTGCGGTGCTTTTAAGCGGCGTAGGCTTACAGCGTATGTTTTTAAAGCCCCTCACTGCCGAAAAAACAGTTAAATTCTGGCAAAAGGTTATGGCAAATGCAAAGGTCAACACCATGGAAGAATTAAAAAAGGTTGACGAAAAAACGCTTTATTATGCCTGGCTTGACGCTCAAAAAGGCGACATCTTTTCAATGCTTCGCACTTTCCCCACTTTTGACGGAAAGCTTCTCTGTAAAGAAAGCTTCAAGGTGAAGTCAATAAGCGATATGCCCTATATGGTGGGCATTACAATTACAGACCTGCTTCCTGCCATACTTATGAGAAACACTAAAAAGTGGGCTAAGCAGTGTAAGGATAACAAAAACAGCTGTTATACCTATCTTTTCAAAAGGCTTCTTCCCGGTGACGGTGCCGGTGCCTGGCACAGCAGTGACTTGCTTTACTTTTTCTCAACCCTAAAGAGAAACTGGCGACCGTTTGAAGATATTGACACTGAAATTTCAAATAAAATGAGTGACTGCCTTATAGCTTTTACAAAAACAGGCAATCCCAACTGTGAAGCAGTACCTTTTTGGAGTAAAGGCGGAAAATCACCTATGATTTTCTGTGAAAACACAAAAAGCGGCAAGTGGGAAACAAAAACTATAATAAAAAATACGTTTAAAAAGGGAATTTAAAATGAAAGCTAAACACAATTTTTTATTTGCAGGTGAAAATGAAAACGGCAGAGTTTACACTGACGGGAAAACAGAAATTCTTCTTGACTTTATAAGTGAAAATACTTTGCGTGTTGCAATTTTTAAAACCGATGATATACTTCTGCCTACCTTTAATGTCAACCCGAAAAATGATTTTGACCGCCATGGCCGTGACAGACTTTCCCTTGAGGGCTTCACAATGTATGAGCCTACAAGTGAAAAGACGTCTTTCGGTGAAAGGATTTTCTTAGGTCAGGATATTGCCGTTGAAGTTAGCGAGGGAGAGTTTTCGATAAAATATTATAAAGGCGAGAAGCTTCTTTTCTCCGACAGAGACCCTTATCCCTATAATTTTGACGGCGAGTTCGGAAAAGAGCAGTATCACTATGTTTCACGCCTTGAGGGTGAAAAAATCTTCGGCTTAGGTGACAAGGGCGGAAAGCTCAATAAGGCAGGCAGAGCTTTCAGAATTGAAACTGCCGACAGTATGGGTTATAATGCAGAAACTACCGACATTTTGTATAAGCACGTGCCTTTTTACATCTGCGAAAATGAGGTAGGCTCCTACGGTATTTTTTACGATACTGCCGAAACCTCATATATGGACTTAGGCAACGAGATTAACAACTACTATGAGCCTTATAAATATTTCAAAACACAGGATAATGCTCTCATATATTACGTATTTTTCGGCACAAAGCTTGAAATTTTAAAGTCATTTTCAACCCTTTGCGGTAGGCAGGCTTTTCCGCCTAAGTGGAGCTTTGACTACTGCGCAAGCACTATGGCTTACACTGATGCACAGGATAGTCAAGCACAAATGGACGGCTTTTTAAATAAGCTTTCCGAACTTGACATTTCCTGCAAAGCATTTTATCTTTCGTCGGGTTATACCTCAATAGGTGCAGGACGTTATGTTTTCAACTGGAATTATGACAAATTTCCAAAGCCCGAAAGCTTTATTGAAAGGTTCAAAAATGAGGGCATAGAAATTCTGCCCAATATTAAGCCTGCCTTTCTTTTAAGCCATCCCATGTATGAAAAAATTGCAAGTGAGGGACTTTTTATAAAAAATCCCGACGGCACACCTTTTGTCACCCGTTTCTGGGACGGCAACGGCAGTTATCTCGACTTTACCAACAAAAAAGCCTATGATTTTTGGAAGAGACAGGTTAAAGAAAAGCTACTTGACTTTGGCATAAATTACACCTGGAATGATAATAACGAATTTGATATTAAAGATTGCGACGCTGTTTGTGACGGCTTCGGTGAGGGTGAAGTAAAGGCAAGCAGAATCCGTTCACAGTTTACCGAGCTTATGGTTATGTCCTCTTATGAGGCACAAAGGGAGAAAAATCCCGATTTGAGGCAGTTTATTTCCTCACGAAGCGGCGGTGCGGGAATGAGGCGTTTTGCACAAACCTGGTCGGGCGATAACAGAACAGCTTTTGAAGACTTGCGTTACTGCCATAATATAGGTCTTACCCTGTCGCTTTCATCACTTTCTTTTTACGGTCACGATTTAGGCGGCTTTTCAGGTGATATGCCCTCAAAGGAATTGCTTTTAAGATGGTTACAGCACGGCATGTTTGAGCCGAGACTGACTGTTCACTCCTGGAATAAAGACGGCTCTGCCACAATGCCTTGGAGTTATCCCGAAGCAATAGAAAGCGTAAGGGCACTTTTTGCTCAAAGGAAAAAGCTTTTGCCTTACCTTTACAATACGGCTTATAAAAGTGTGCAGTATGATGAGCCTGTAAACTCACCTTTATGGCTTTACTATGACGATGAAAAAATTGCTACCGAAAGTGATACAATGCTTTTCGGCAGAGATATTCTTGTGCCTTTTATTTTTGACGAGGGTAAAACCGAAACTGAAGTTTATCTTCCCAAAGGCAACGGCTGGTACCTTGGTGGCAAGCTTTACAAGGGCGGTGAAAGTGTCCGCTTACAGATACTTCCCACAGACAAAATGCCTTACTTTGTAAAAGAGGGTACTGTTTTACCTGTTGACGAGGCAGACTATGGCTTTAAGGCAAAAGAAAAACTTGCTTTTATAGTTTATCCAAAAAAGAAAGGTACCTTTGAAAGTGACTTTTTCACCGATGACGGCGTAAGCTTTAAGTATCTTGACGGTGACTGTGTAAAGCTTAACTTTAAGGTTGAGTGTGATGAAAAAGAAATAAAAGTTGCTTTTGAAAACCTCGGAAAAATTAAATTGTCACCTGAAATTAAGCTTGTTGACGGTGAAAAAAGAAAACTTCTTGTTTTGGAAAAATAATTTTTAAAAGTAACACAGGGCTTCTTTTTGCTTTCATCGGTTGCAAAGTATGTTGAAATTTGTTATAATACATTTATGTGTAAACATAAAAAAGGAGAAATTAAAATGAACAACGAAAACGCAACAATCATTGCCCTTTCCGGTAAGGGCGGTGTGGGTAAAACTTCAATTTCCGCCGCCATTGTCAAGCTTTTAACTCAAGCTTATCCCGATAAGAAAATTCTTGCTATTGATGCCGACCCTGCGGTAGGTCTTTCAACAGCTTTGGGTATTGAGGTAAAAACCACAATTGACGATATAAGAAAAGAAATTGTCGCCTCTGTTGAGGGCGGCAACACGAAGGAAGCCATTGAACTTTTAGGTGATGCCAGATACAAAATTTTTGATGCCCTTACCGAAACAGACGGCTTTGCTTTTATTGCCGTAGGCAGACCCGAAAGTGCGGGATGTTACTGTAAAATCAATGCTTACCTTAAAGAGGTTATAAGCATACTTTCAAAGGATTTTGATTATGTTGTAATTGACGGCGAGGCAGGAATTGAACAGATTAACCGCCGTGTTATGGAAAAGGTTACACATCTGCTTTTAATCACCGATGCAAGCAAAAAAGGCACTCAGGTAATTTCCACAATCAAAAGTGTTGCCGATGAGCTTGTTATGTATAAAAAAATCGGTGCAATAGTAAACCGTGTGCCTGACGAAAGCGTTATCCCTTATATAAACACAGGGGATATTCCCGTTCTTTCCTATATAGGCAACGATAAGAACCTTGCAATTTTTGACATTGAGGGTAAAAATATCATCGGTTTAAGTGACGAGTCAAACATTGTCGCAGGTGTAAAAAAGGCTCTTGAGAGGCTTGAAATAATTTAAAAGAGGAGAAGATAAAGTGAGAGATTTAAAACATCTTTATGAGTTTGAAAACCTTTTGCAAGATGCAAACAATGACCTTGTTAAAAAGGCAAAGGCTGACGGCGGTATCGCATTGGGCTATACCTGCTATCACATACCCGAAGTGCTTTTGAATTTGGGCAACTGTTTTTCGGTAAGGCTCCGTGCACCGAGAACGGGCTCAATGGATATTGCAACTTATTATATGAGCAACTTCCTTTGCGGATATTCAAAGGCAATTCTGGAAAGAGCAATTGAGGGTGGTTACAACTTCCTCAACGCACTTTTAGCAAGTGAGACCTGCTCTGAAATGAACAGAACAGCCGAACACTTTGAGCTTTTAAATTTAGTGCCTGAGGAAAAGTTTTTCGTAACTTTCCTTGATATGCCCTTTAAAATTGAGCCTCACACTTTAAAGCATTATGTAAAGCAGACAAGAATTAAAATTCTTGACAAGTTAAGCGAGGTTTACGGTGTTGATACTTCCGATGAGGCACTTTTGAAAGCTGTTGAGGAGCATAACGAGGTCTGCCGCTTAATGACTGAAATCGGTAACTACCGTAAAGAGGATAATCCGAGAATTACCGGTTACGAATACCACGTTTTATGCCTTGTTACATATTGCTGTCCAAAGGCTCTTATTCTTCCTATGCTTCGTGAAACGGCTCAGGAACTTAAAACAAGACAGGCTGATGAAAAGAAAAACTACCGTGCAAAAATTGTAGTTGTCGGCTCGGAAATGGATGACCCTGAATTTACCTCACTTATTGAAGACAGCGGTGCTTTAGTTGTGGCTGACCGCTACTGCTTCGGCGGTTTCCCCGGCAGAGAAGAAATTATAATAAACGAGGGTGACGACGTCCTTGAAGCTATCTGCCTGCATTACCTTAAAACAAGTCAGTGTCCCCGTTATATGAGCCACGAAAAGGTGCAGGAAAGACGTGACTATGTAAAGAAGCTTGTTGACGAGTATCACGCTGACGGTGTTATGTACGAACAGCTTAAATTCTGCGAATATTGGGGCTATGAAAGAGCACTTGCCTCTTACGTTATGCTTGAGGATTACGGAGTACCTACTGCCGCTGTTGACAGACAGTACACCGCCTCCGCTTCCGGTCAGCTTCGTACAAGAGTTCAGGCATTTGTTGAAAGCCTTGAAATAAAGAAAATCCAAAAGGAGAGAAAGGAGAAAGAAAATGGCTGATTTAGGTAAGCTTTATAAAGAGCATACAGGTATTTTAAAGCACCGTGAATGGCGCGGTGTGAAAGATACGGCCTACGATTATTATCGCTGGCTTGTAACTTGGAAAGATATGATTAAAATGGTTTGTAAAGCTCCCGTTTCAACAGTAAAGGGCTTGTGGAAATATCGTTGGATGGCATCTTATCTTTCCGCACCTGCCTTTGTTGACAGACACGTTGCAGGTCTTCGCGGTCCTCAGCTTCGTATGGCACATCTTCACTATAATATGATTGTCAAACACTGCACAGACCTTATTCACCTTTCTTTCATTGCTGACGAAAAAATCAATCCGGAAAACAAATATTCAAAGAAAATCATTCTCACCGATGAAATTGTACCTAACGAGATTTTTGCAGGCTTTCCGAATCTCAAGGTTGTGCCTTTGCAGACTATACCCATTTTCTTAACCTCAATGGTTGACCAGCAAATTACACCGCCTTATCTTGAAGTTACGGAAAGCTTCGGTGTGCCGGCAGATGTTTGTCCTTTGCCCTCGGCAGAAGCAGGCGTTGCAATTCAGGACGATTATCCGAAAATGGGCTGTTGTATGATTGCGTCAAATATGCCTTGTGACGGCTCTGTTATGAACTCAACTTTCCTTGACAGAAGACTTAAGCTTCCCGTACACCTTTTCAATGTGCCGCTTCGCTATAATGACGAGGACGTGCAGGAATACGGTGTTGATGAGATCAAATCGCTTATTAAATTCGTTGAGGAGCATACAGGTGAAAAGTTCAGTTGGGAAGCCTTCTTTGAGGGTATGAAAAATTACAACAAACAGCTAGATTACGAGCTTCAAAAGTGGGATATTAACAAAACTCCCTATCCTCAAATGACAGGTGCCTGTTTCTGGCTTTACAGAATATATTACTTTAATCTTTCGGGCGGTCACGATGAGCGTTTCCTCAAGGTTGACAAAAAAGTTAATAAAATTATGATGAAAGCTTATGAGAAAAAGACTCCCGTTTCAAAAGAGATGCGTCACAGAGCAGTTGTGTGGTCTTGCCCTGCAAACTATTACACAAGCTTTGCAAACTGGCTTGAAAACTGCTGGGGTATTAACGTTGTTATGGATATGGAAACCATGATTTCCTACCTTGAAATTGACTGTGAAGATAAAGAGCAGGCGATGAAAGACTTGGCAAAAACCTATCAGCGTTCAATTATGCGTAAGCACACCAAGGGCGGCTATAAAAATGTTGTTGACGAGCTTTGGCGCATAGTTGAAGAATACAATGCAGACACAGTTATTATGTATGACCAGATTTCCTGTAAGGGTATGGACGGACTTACCGGTATTTTTGATGACCAGGCACGTGAAAGAAATGTCAATTTTATTTGGGTCAAGCAAGACCTTATGGACCCCCGTACAATTTCAAGACGTGATATGCGTCAGCAGGTAAATCAGTATATGAGAACAGTTTTACAGGAAGAACCTCTTGACGCTTCATTGGAAGATTTTGAGGATGACTTAGCCTGGTAAAGAAAAGGAGAGAACAGTTATGAAATATTTTGGCGGATGTGACGTAGGTTCAACCTACACAAAATGCGTAATTTTAGACGAAAACGGCAAAATGGTTGCCGATGTTACAAACAGAAGTAAAATAAACCCTGTTATGAGTGCGGAGATTGCATTAAATGACGCTGTTTCACAAGTTGACGGCTTAAACAGCGCAAAGGAACTTTCATACCTTATCGGTACAGGCTACGGCAGAAATAAAGTGCCCTTTGCCGATGAAAACATTTCCGAAATCAGCTGTCACGCCATGGGTGTACACGTTACAAATCCCGAGGTTAAGGCAATTATTGACATCGGCGGTCAGGATGTTAAGGGCATTTCTATTGACACTGACGGTACAGTTAAAAATTTTGCTATGAATGACAAGTGTGCCGCAGGTACAGGCCGTTTTTATGAGGCTATGGCAAACGCCTTTGAAATGAGCTTACCGGAATTTTCAAAGCTTTCACTTGGTGCAAAAAACACTATCCCCATTACGGCACAGTGTACTGTTTTTGCTGAAAGTGAAGTTATATCCCTTGTAGGTGAGGGCAAGCCTATGGATGAAATTGCCGCAGGTATTCAGCTTGCAGTTGCAAAGCGTTGCTTTGTTATGGCAAAAAAAGCCGGTGCAACAGATTCAATTACCCTTACAGGCGGCTGTGCAAAAAATGACGGACTTAAAGCAGCCATTGAAAAGGTGCTTAAAATTAAGGTTGTTGAATTAAAAACCGACCCTCAGCTTATGGGTGCATTAGGTGCGGCAGAATATGCAAGGCAGAAAGGTCTCAGTAAGGTGAAGTAAAATGAAAGCTTTATTTATCATTTTAGGTGTAATAGCCGGTTTATTTGTGCTTACCTTTTTAGTTTATTTCTTCAACCTCGATATGAAGCTTATAAGAAAGGTATATGATATGCTGCAGCCTCACTATGAAAATATGAAAAGGGATAAAAAACTTTAATGGATTATTTCAGCTCGATTACGAAGGGACTTTCTGAAGCTTTATCACCTTTTAAAGCGGAAGCTTTCACATATAAAAAGTCACTTTGGTGTGACGAGGGTCACAGCCGAGTGATTTTACAGCGTGATACCGCTTTTGAATTAAACGGTACAGGCTTTAATGTAATAAGTGACGAAAGCCTTGAAAATGAAGTAGCAGTTTACGGTGAAGACTTAGACCGCATTAAAAATAAATGTAGCTTTGCACGAATTACTCTTTTAAATTTAAGTGATGATTATGACGGTCAGGCTCTTTATGACCTTATCAAAAAAACCGATTACGTCAAATATCACTTTTTCCCCGAGGGCTATATGGTAAGAAGCTCCAGTGAGGCTCATAAAGAGGCCGTGAGAGTATCAAAAGCTGCAATAAAAAAAGGCATAAGCTTTGAAAAAATAGGCTCTGCCATGATTGAAAAGTATTTGCAAATTGAGGGCGTAAAGGGTGCAACGGTGATTTTTGTCACCGATAAAAATGCAGATTATAAAAAAATTGAAAGCCTTGCAAGGAAAAACGGAGAAATTGTTAAAACTCTTAACCACGTTATAAATAATATGGAGTTTGACTGTAAAAGCTGCAACCTCAAGCCCATTTGTGACGAGGTGGAGGGTATGCGTGAGCTTCATTTTAAAAGCAAAGGAAACGAAAATGGATAAAAGCAAAATAATCTCTTTTTTTGACCGCTGTGCTCTCTCTTGGGACGAAAACGCCACATCGGACAGGCTTATTGTAGAAAAGATTTTACTTGGGGGAAAAGTTGAAAAGGGCAGTGAAGTCCTTGATGTTGCTTGCGGTACAGGCATACTTTTTCCCTACTATAAAAGTGTAGGTGTAGGCTCTGTGACGGGTATTGATATTTCAAGTGAAATGGTGAAAATCGCAAAGAGTAAGTTTCCCGAAAGTGAAATAATTTGCGGTGACGCGGAAAGCTACAGCTTTGAAAAGCAGTTTGACTGCATTATGATTTATAACGCTTTTCCTCATTTTGAAAATCCGAGGGCACTTTTTAAAAATCTCTCCCTTTATATGAAGCAGGGAGCGACAATAACCGTTGCTCACGGAATGAGTGAGAAAGCACTTCAAAAGCATCACGCAAATGTACCTTGCGAGGTTTCGTCGGCTTTGCCCTCAAAAGAGCAGATGAAAACCTTAATGGAGGAGTTTTTCAAGGTGGAGCTTATGGTATCCGACGAAAAAATGTATCAGGTTACTGCAATAAAAAAGTAAAAAGGAGACCCTTATGTCACAAAGAAAGCTTGACAGTAAAACTTTAAAATACTTTGCACGCATGGCAGCAGAGGCTTATGTAAATGACCCTGTCCACTCAAGGGCAACCAAAAGTGAAAAGCTCAGGAAAAAATATGTATATCATTTTATGATGGAGCGTCTTTCCACCTCAAACAGGGAGGATATTATTTACCTTGATGAGGAAAACAGGGGTATTTGCGTTTGGAGACGTGCTGACAATGATTACAACTTTTTTGACTTTATGCTTTGTCCTCATTGGGTGTTTTTAGCACTGTATTTGCCTAATACTGTAAAGACTTTAGGAGCCTACAGCCACCTTGATGCAGATGTTTTTCCCGAAAACACACTGCTTATTTCGCCTGTTTTTGTTTCACCTGAGCATCAAGGCAAGGGCATTGCAACAAAGCTTATTAAAAAGGGCATAGCCGATTTAAAGGGTGAGGGTTACCGCTTTGGACTTGAAGCACAAAACCCCGACAATGTGGCTTTTTACGAAAAGCTGGGCTTTAAGGTTATAAAGCACGATTATATTGAAAAGATAGACATACATCATTACTATATGCTTTATCACGAAAAGTAAGAAATATTCGACAAAAATTAACCGACAGCAAAATTACGCTGTCGGTTGTTGTTTTGTTGAATTACCGTTTTGTTTTATACGGCACATTTGTTTTTTTAGAAATAGCTTTGATTATACTCCGATTTCTTCCCAATTGATTTTACTGTTCTTGAAATAGTACTCTCTGTCGCGGTCGCTTATTTCACGCAGAACCTTGCAGGGATTACCTACGGCGATAACATTCGGCGGCAAATCCTTTGTTACAACGCTTCCTGCACCTACCACCGTATTGTCACCGATAGTAACACCGGGCATTACAAGTACACCTGCACCAAGCCAACAGTTTTCACCGATATGTACAGCTTTGTTATACTGATAAGCCTTGTCTCTCAGCTCAGGTAAAATCGGGTGGCCTGCCGTAGCAATTACAACATTCGGGCCGAGCATTGTGCTGTCACCGATGTAAATGTGGGTGTCATCAACTAAAGTAAGGTTAAAGTTTGCGTAAACCTCATTGCCGAAATGAACGTGTTTTCCGCCGAAGTTTGCGTGCAGGGGAGGCTCAATGTAACAGTCCTCACCTATTTCGGCAAACATTTTTTTTTAAAAGCTTCTGCCTTTTTTCCTGCTCAAGGGGTCGCGTAGCATTAAAATCATAGAGCTTTTCAAGGCACAAAAGCTGTTCGCTCATTATTTCCTCATCGCCGGGAAGATAAAGCTCACCTGTGTGAAGCTTTTCATAATTTGAGTCAGCCATAATTTTCTTCTTTATTAAAGAGTTGAACCGAAGTCAGTAACGATTGCCTGACCTGTGATGGCTCTTGATTCATCGGAAGCGAGGAAAAGAAGAATATTCGCAACATCGTCCGGCATACAAATGGGTACTTTAATGTCGCTGTGCTTCATCATCTGAGTGAAAATGTTCATATCCATATTTTCAGGCTTCATATCGGCAACCATGGGAGTTGCAATTGAGCCGGGACAAACTGCGTTGCAACGGATTCCCTGACCGCAGAAACGAAGTGCCGTATGCTTTGTAAGACCGATAACGGCTGCTTTACTTGTAACATAAGCTGCACCGCCGCCGCCGTTAACACCTGCAACAGAGGCTACGTTTACAATTGAGCCGGCATTGTTTTTTGCCATTTCCTTGCTTGCTTCCTTAATCATATACATTGTGCCCTTTGTGTTAATCGAAAGCACCTTATTTATATCGTCTTCGCTAAAATTATCAATAGCTTTAAGACCTGAGTCAAGAACGCCTGCGTTGTTAACAAGAATATCAAGCTTTCCGTAAGCTTCAACAGCAGTTTTTACCATTCTTTCGGCATCTTCAGGCTTTGAAATGTCGGCACAAAGGGGAAGAACTTCGCCGCCTGCCTGTCTGATTTCGTCGGCAACAGCTTCAAGCTGAGCTTCACGTCTTGCGCTGATTACAATTTTTGCACCTTCTTTTGCAAAAAGCTTTGCAGTTGCGGCACCGACACCTGAGTTACCTCCGGTGATAATTGCTACTTTTCCGTCTAATCTGTTCATTGTTGTTTCCTCACTTTCAGTTTATAATTTAGTATTAGTGTTCCTCATAATGAGTTTCGCCGTCATCGTGTACGTGGTAGGTTGTCTCGTAATAATGAGTTGAGCCGTCCTCGTGTACGTAATAGCCGGGTGCGGAATTCATTTTGCTTAAAATAATTGCGGCAATCATAAGTACTGCAACTACTATTGCAACGGGGATTACGATTAGCCTCTCCTTTTCTTTTTTATGATTATATCAAAAGAAAAAGAATGTGTCAACGATGAGTGGGATATTTTACCTTACCACTTGTTTTCAACGTATTCGCAAAAAGCATAGATGTCCTTAATTTCAAGCTTTGTGCCGTCGTCAAGGATACATGTACCGCTCCATAAACCGTGAACCTGATGGGTATGCATCCTTAAAATGCCGAAATTCATATCGCTGTGGTGGTCAAAGCCCGGTACCATTGTCATATCAAAGCGGCCGTCTTCGGAAACAAAGTGCCAGTTTTCCATATACTTATCGGGCTTGGGGAAAACTTCAACGTCAACGGCACCGAATTTATGAGCCTTGCCGTCATAGAAAATAGCGGTTTCCGTAGCGTTTGTTTCGTCGCCTATTGCCCAGGTGATTTCAAAGCCGAACAGATGCTTTTCACCTTTTTCGTCTTCTATGTAGGCAGAGCCGTTGCCCCAATACCATACCATTTCGTGAGGTGTGTTAACACGACCCCAGTCGAGGGCACAAAAAGTATTTTCTTTGGAAAATTCATATATCTCGTCACCGAATTTATAAAAGCCCTCACAAGGCATACAGTTTTGCTTTGTTGTCATAAAATACTTGGTTTCGTCGCCTGCAAAGGGGAGTACGGTTGTGATGTTTTCAAGACCGTCCATAATGTCCATATCGAACTTACATTCGACTGTTTTGCCCTTGAGGGGCATTTTAAACCAAAGTGTACGGCTGTTTTCTCTTGTGTCAAAGTCAAATTCAGCCTTGCCTATTTTTGCACCGAAGCGGTTAGGTACGTCACCTTTTTTAGGCGGAATATATTTTTTGCCGCCGAGGAAAAGCTGAGTAGCATCTGCTATAACCTTGCCGGCTTTCAGGTCAATAAGCTTTGCGGCAACGTAACCGCCTACACCTATGTTTGCAAAGCTTAATTGTACCATATAATTGCCGTCGGCAACCTGATAGAAGTCCCACTCCTTTTTACTTGTGGGACTGCCTTTTTTAACAAAGTCGCGGTTGTAATCAAATACGTTGTGCCTTGCCCAGCCCTTTGCCAAAAGCTCACCCTTAGGTGAAAGCAGGGGAGTGTTTGAGGTGTATTCTCTCTGTGCTGACTTACATTTAAAATTCTTGTAAGTTTGGTAGGTCCTTAAAGTTTCTTTGCTCATAACAATTCTCCTTTTGTAAAATATTTTTTACAGATATATTCTACCGCTAAACGGAATATTTTTCAATCTAATTTTTGAAAAAAAGTTGAATATGTAAGTGTGAACCTTATTTTTATAAATTTCACCACCGATTTTTTTATGTTTTAAGTTGCATTGTGTTTGATTTTATGCTACAATCTTTAGGGTGAAAAGTGTTATCCTAACCCAGCCTTAAAGTAATACTTTTTCGTGCTTTTCGGCGTTTCGGTCTTGTAAGGCGTCAGCCTTGCTTCACCCTCAGCCACCAAAAATCATCAAAAAATTATTAGCTTTAAGGTCGAAGATTTTTTATCGAGAAGATTTTTGACCTTTTAAGGCATAAAACGCAGTTAATCCTTTCGGATTAATGAGTATTTTAACACAGAAAGGGCGGAAATATTCCGATAAAAAACTGAGTTCGGATAACACTTTTCACCCTGGTGATGCAAAGCATCGGTCAGTTCGAAACCTTCCTGACCTAAACCGTATCGGCGGTTTAAAATCAAAACTAAAGGAGCATAAAAAATGAATACTTTCAAAAAAACACATCAGCTGGCAGTGGCGTCACTAATTGCAGCTTTTTATGTGGCGCTGGTTTTTCTTCAGGAGACACTTGTTCCCACAAGTGCTTCGGCGGCAGTGCAGTTTCGCGTTGCGGAAGCACTTTGTGTACTGTGCCTGTTTTCGCCTACGGCGATAGCAGGTGTTACGGTAGGGTGCTTTTTCTCTAACTTCCTTTTTATGGGTGCACTTCCTCTTGATATGGTCTTCGGCACGGCGGCAAGCCTTTTTGCGGCACTGTGTATGTACCTTTTAAGGAATGTTAAAGTTAAAGATGTGCCTGTTTTGTCACTTTTGATGCCGGCAGTATTTAACGGCGTTATAATCGGTGCCGAAATAGAAGCCTTTTTTATTGAGGGTGACTTCAATTTTTTCAGCTTTCTTATTCAAGGCGGCTTAGTAGCAGTTGGCGAGTTAGCAGTTCTGTTTACTTTAGGCTTAGGCCTTTATAAGCTTATAAAAAGTAAAAACTTGGTAAAATACATCAGTTAGCCTTAAAGGCTTTTTGATGGGTAAATAAAAGGAGAAAATAAAATATGGAGAACAAGCTTTCTAAACGTTTGTGGGTAAACATACTTCTGTTTAGCTTTATGGGCGGCGTTGCGTGGAATGTTGAAAATATGTATTTCAACACCTTCCTTTTCAATTCCGTTTACGGCGATGCAACACAGGCGGCAAAAGCAGCAGTTATGGCACCTACTACCGCAATCAGCCGTATGGTGGCTTTTTCTGCAATTACCGCCGTTGCAACTACCTTTATTATGGGTACGCTCAGCGAAAAAATGAAAAAGCGTAAGGTGTTCATTTCCGTAGGCTACATACTTTGGGGTATTACTACGGCTGTGTTCGGCTTTATCACAAAGGAAAACATTGCATCTGTTTTCGGTCTTACCGACGATGTGCAAATTCTTCTTTTCACCGTCTGGACAGTAATCATAATGGATATGGTTATGACCTTTATGGGCTCAACGAGTAATGACTCCGCCTTTAATGCTTGGGTTACGGACGTGACAACACCTGCCGTAAGACCTAAGGTTGAAACCGCGCTTCTTTTTATCGGCTTTGTGGCTATGGGCGCAGTTATGGGCTTTGGTACGTTGGCTCAGACGGGTGTGCTTTCTTATAAGGTGTTTTTCCTTGCTTTAGGTGCGGTTGTTTCGCTTTGCGGTATTGCGGGTCTTTTCCTTTTAACTGACCCTGAATCGAAAAATAAAAGCACTGACTCCAATTATTGGAGTGACCTTTTTTACGGCTTCAGACCGTCGGTGGTAAAAGAAAATTCAAGGCTTTATCTTGTGCTTGCCGCAATTTGCATTTTTAACTGTGCTTTTCAGGTGTTCTTCCCTTATCTTTTTGTCTATATCTTTGAAGTTATTTTACCCAAAAACAGTGATGTAAACTTCCTTTCGGCAGGGGTGCTTATTCCTGCGGTGTTAGCTGTAATTTGTCTTGTCGGCGGTGCAGTGGTACTGCTGAAGGTTTCGGGAAAAAACAAGCTTTACGGTCTTATACCCAGTGTAATTTGCCTTGTATTAGGTCTTGTTATACTTTCAACATCTTACGGCATTGTTGCCGTTATTTTGGGCATTGCACCCACTTTAGTAGGTTATCTTGTGCTTACAATTCAGCTCAATGCTTCAATTAAGGATTTTATTCCTGAGGACAAGGTAGGTCTTTTCCAAGGTATAAGAATGATTTTTGTTGTGCTTATTCCTATGGTTGTAGGTCCTGCAATCGGTGACTTTGCTTGCCGCAATTCTGCTATTGATATAGTTAATGAGTTCGGTCAGGTAGTTCCCCTTTCAAAGGGTATGTTCCTTTACAGCGGAGCAATTGCTTTGCTGGTGTTCATTCCTTTGTTTATACTTGCTAAAAAAGGCGTGTTCAAAAGGGACGTTGAAAGCAAATAAGCTCAGTTGAGTTATAATAACAAAACAAAAAAGGTCAACGACACGTTTTTAGTATTGTTGACCTTTTAAATTTTTATATTGCTTTATTATAATGCCTCAATTACAGCTATTGCTTCAACCTCAACAAGTCCGTTTTTGGGAAGTGTTTTTACAGCAACACAGCTTCTTGCAGGCGCACAGGTGATGTATTTTGAATAAACCTCATTAAATGCGGCAAAATCCGCCATATCGGCAAGGAAGCAAGTAGTTTTAACAATGCTGTCAAAGCTTGCACCTGCTTCTTGGAGTACGGCGCCTAAGTTCTTCATAGCCTGTTCAGCCTGTGAGGTGACGGTGTCACCCTCAAGGTTTCCCGTAGCAGGATTGATGCCAAGCTGTCCTGAGGTGTAAAGCATATTGCCGCAAGCGATAGCCTGTGAGTAG
Organism: Acutalibacteraceae bacterium; assembly: GCA_051880695.1. Lineage (GTDB taxonomy): Bacteria > Bacillota > Clostridia > Oscillospirales > Acutalibacteraceae > UBA6857. The sequence continues at coordinate 57,785 of JBJEOK010000004.1, forward strand.
GGACCGATAGCGGCGGGAGCTTTTTGAGTTGAAATTTTTTTAATCATGGTAATCCTCCTTACAGTGTGTTTTTAAGTGATTTTATAAACTGTTCGGCTGCTCTGGGGGAACGGCTGCCCCTTGAAAGAGCGAAAGCTTCGGCTTTTATGTCAAGCTCCTCTTTTTTCATAGTGATGCCCTTTCTTTCTGCAAGCTTGTGAACAATGTCAAGATAAAGTATTTTGTTAGGCTTTGAGAAGTAAACCTTTAATCCGAAACGGTCGGAAAGCGATAAAAGCTCTTGTACCGTATCATTGCGGTGAATATCGTCAGATCCCATATCTCTGTCGGAAAAGGTTTCCTTGACAATGTGACGGCGGTTGCTTGTGGCATAAATTACCGCATTTTTTGCTTTCATGGAAGCGGAGCCCTCAAGGGCGGCTTTAAGCATAGAGAAGCTGTCATCATTTTTGTTAAAGGAAAGGTCATCAATAAAAATGACGAACTTCAAGGGATTGTCGGCAATTTTGCCCATAACTGACGAGAGAGATAAAAGCTGGTCTTTTCTCACTTCGATAAGGCGTACACCCTCTTTGAAGTAAAGGTTAATTGCCGCCTTAACTGTTGAGGATTTACCCGTGCCTGCGTCACCGTAAAGCAGCACGTTAGCCGCTTCACCGCCTTGCGAAAGTACCCTTGTGTTATCAAGCACCTGCTGACGTTCATTTTCATAGCCGACAAAGGCGTCAATGCCTATTTCATCGGGACAGTCAACGGGTATTATTTCGCCGTTTTGCACCTTGAACATCGGATAGGAAGCGAAAATGCCGTAGCCTAATTTGTCAAGCAGCGGAATCCTTTTTTCATATTCAACTGCAAAGTCTGTCTTTTCATTTAAAAAGAGGGGAATATATCCCTTGTAGTCAAATTCTTTAAAAAGAAATTCGGGGGTAACAGTTGAAAGAAACGAGAAAATCTCAAGCTCATTTTTTGCGTTGCTTTCTACGGTAGGTGACGGCTTTTTATTTTTGGCTAATGACTTAATATAAATGTTTTCATCTTCAAAAACGGTCTTTTTAAGGAAAGCGGAAAATGAACAGCCGTATTCATCAAGAGAAGAAACAAACTCTCCGTAAAAAGAGAGCCTGTCTTCAATTCTTTCTGCCGAAAGCAAAGCGGTAAAAGCTTCTGTCGGCTTTTTAGTTAATATGCTGCGAAAAACACTTACGCTCTTTAAGGCATAAAGTAATTCTTTGTTATTTTTTATCGTCATGGTTTCACCGCCAAAATCGGATGTGAGTTAAAATTTGTTTATAACGGCGCCCTTGTCTGCGGAGGATACCATATCGGCATAACGTCTGAGCACACCCTTGATGTCGGTTTTAACTTTAATGGAGGTGTTTTGCTTACGTTTTGCAATTTCCCCGTCGCTGACTTTAAGCTCAATTTTATATTCGGGAATGTTAATGCTGATAATGTCTCCGTTTTGAACGTAGGCGATAAGTCCGCCTCTTACAGCTTCAGGTGAAACGTGACCGATTGCCGCACCCCTTGTAGCGCCGGAAAAACGTCCGTCGGTAATAAGGGCAACATCCTTGTCAAGTCCCATACCGGCAATTGCTGAAGTGGGGGAGAGCATTTCTCTCATACCGGGGCCGCCCGAAGGACCTTCGTAACGGATAACGACAACATCACCCTTTACAATTTCGCCTGCATAAATGGCTTTGATTGCTTCTTCCTCGCTGTCAAATACCTTTGCAGGGCCTTCATGACAAAGCATCTCTTTAGCTACGGCACTGCGCTTAACAACGCAGCCGTCGGGGGCAAGGTTGCCTCTCAGTACGGCAATACCGCCTGTTTGCGAAAAGGCATTTTCTATTGTGCGGATAGTTGTTTCATCTTTGTTGAAAGCAGATGCAATGTTTTCACCGAGGGTTTTGCCTGTGCAGGTCATTACATCTGTATGAAGAAGATTTTTTCTTGTAAGCTCTTTAAGTACGGTATAAACACCGCCTGCCTCGTTCAGGTCTTCCATATATGTCGGGCCTGCCGGAGCAAGGTGACAAAGGTTAGGTGTTTTTTCGCTTATGCGGTTAGCGTCGTCAAGGTTTATTTCAATACCGCATTCGTTGGCAATTGCGGGAATGTGAAGCATGCTGTTTGTACTGCAGCCAAGAGCCATATCGGCAGTAAGAGCATTTTCAAAAGCATCCCTTGTCATAATGTCACGGGGACAGATGTTATTTTTGACAAGGTCCATAACAGCCATGCCGGCATGCTTTGCAAGTTCAATTCGTTTTGAGTAGACTGCCGGAATTGTGCCGTTTCCGCCAAGACCCATACCCAAAACTTCCGTAAGGCAGTTCATTGAGTTTGCCGTATACATGCCTGAGCAGGAGCCGCAGGTGGGGCAGGTGTTTTCCTCGCAAACGCAAAGTCGGTCATCGTCAATTTTTCCGGCTGAATAAGCGCCTACCGCTTCAAACATACTTGAAAGGCTTGTCTTTTTACCGTCAACACGTCCTGCGAGCATTGGACCGCCGGAAACAAAAACGGTGGGAATATTAAGCCTTGCCGCAGCCATTAAAAGACCGGGTACGTTTTTGTCACAGTTGGGTATCATAACAAGCCCGTCAAAGCCGTGAGCCATAACCATAGCTTCTGTTGAGTCTGCGATAAGGTCCCTTGTGACAAGGGAATATTTCATACCTACGTGACCCATTGCAATGCCGTCGCAAACAGTGATTGCAGGGAAAACAATAGGTGTACCGCCTGCCATTGCAACGCCTAACTTAACTGCATCTGCAATTTTGTCAAGACCTGTGTGGCCGGGTACTATTTCGTTAAAGGAGGACACTATACCGATAAGCGGTCTTGCCTGCTCCTCTTTAGTAAGTCCCAGTGCGTGGTAAAGTGAACGGTGAGGGGCATTGTTAAAGCCGTCTACTATTTTTTCTTTAATCATTTTTATCAAGTCCTTTTTAAATTAAATCAGTTGAGAATGTAAAGCCCCGATTTGAGCCATACAAACTCCCTGCCCATTACACTGATATATTTATATACTTTTTCGTTAAAAACCCGGTAATCTCTTACGGAGTTGTTGCTAAGGTTAAGTGTGCGAATTTTTCTTGAGGCCTGGTTGCAGATATAAAGTATACCGTCAAAAAGAGAAACAGCACAAGGTCCGTCAAAGGCAGTTGCATCACCGCCGCCTACACGAAGAATAATTCTGCCCTCACGGGGGGAATATTTGATAATTGCATTTTCACCGGGCACGGCACACCAGATGTAAGACCCGTCAACGGCAATATCGCAAACGGGTAAACCGTGATAGGTAAGCTGTGAGGATACGTTAAGTGAGCCGTCGGTGTTAAAAATGCTGTACTCTCCGTTGGGGAAAACAGCCATAAGGCGGTTATCGTTTAAAATACCCACGTCGCAAGAAACGTAGTCACCTAACTGCTCAGCAATTTCTTCATATTCATAGCCGAACTTGACCTTGAGGTAAACTGACTTTTTTATGCGTGTGAATTTATCGTTTATTGCATCGTAGCCGTAAAAATTTGCTTTAAGTCTGCCGTCTTCGTCAGTGTCTTTAGCGGCAAAAACAAAACCTTTTTTAAAAGGGGTGATACCTAAAATTTCACCTGAAAAAACATTTTCCATTAACCGAACTTCCTTTCATTTTATTCTTATTATTTTTATAGAAATATAGGTATATTAAGCGATTTTACATCAATTTATATAATACAATATAATCAACTTATCGTCAAGGCAAAAGATAAAAAATAATGGGGCAAGAGTGTTAATTTTTTTATTATTGTTGACAAATTGCGTTATTTAAAGTACAATACATTTTGGAGAAAAATTCGGTTAAAAACCGATAGAAATTTAAGGAGGATATGAAAGAAAATGAGTAAAAAATTACTCCTCGCTCTCGATCAGGGCACAACAAGCTCAAGGTCAATAGTTTTTGATAAAAAGGGTAATATTATTGCAAAGGCTCAAAATGAGTTTGATCAGATTTATCCTAAGGCAGGCTGGGTTGAGCACGACCCTCTTAACATTCTTTACAGTCAGTTTAACTCAATTACCTCGGTGCTTCGTTCAGGCAAGTTTTCCGCAAAGGACATTGCCGGTATAGGTATTACCAATCAGCGTGAAACCACAATTTTGTGGGACAGAGCAACAGGCAAACCTGTATATAACGCAATTGTGTGGCAGTGCAGAAGAACAGCCGACGTATGCGAAAAAATTAAAGAGGATAAGGAGCTTTGCGATTATATTACAGAGCATACAGGCCTTATTGTTGATGCATATTTTTCCGCTACTAAAATTAAGTGGATTATTGATAACGTACCCGGTGTAAAGGCTCTTGCAGATGCAGGTCAGCTTCTTTTCGGTACAGTTGAAACCTGGCTTATCTGGAATCTTACCGGCGGCAGAACTCATGTTACCGACTACTCAAACGCTTCAAGAACAATGCTTTTTGACGTTGATAAGCTCTGCTGGGATGAATATCTCTGTGAAAAGCTCGGTGTTCCCATGGGCATACTTCCCACACCTGTTCCCTCAAGCAAGGTTTACGGCTGGGTTGCAAGCGGTATCATAGGTCTTGAGGAGCTTGAGGGCGTACCCATTTGCGGTGCTATCGGTGACCAGCCTTCGGCACTTTTCGGTCAGGCTTGCTTTAATCCCGGTATGTCAAAGAACACTTACGGCACAGGCTGTTTCCTGCTTATGAACACAGGTAACAAGCGTGTTGTTTCAAAAAATAATCTTCTCACCGGTGTTGCCTGGAGCCTTAACGGTGAAACTACATATTCAATTGAGGGCTCTGCTTTTAATGCGGGTTCGGTTATAAAATGGCTTCGTGACGAAGTTCAGCTCATTGACAGCCCCAGACGTTGTGACGAGCTTGCAGAGAGTGTGCCTGACTCAAACGGCTGCTACCTTGTACCCGCTTTTACAGGCTTAGGTGCTCCTTATTGGGATATGTACGCCCGAGGCTGTATCGTAGGCCTTACAAGAGGTGTTAACCGTAAGCATATTGCAAGGGCTGTGCTTGAGTCGATTACATATCAAATGACAGACCTGCTTGAGGCTATGAAAGACGATTCGGGCATTGACATTTCCGAATTGCGTGTTGACGGCGGAGCCTCCGTAAGTAACATTATGATGCAGATTCAGGCTGATATGGCACAGACTAAGGTTGACAGACCTAAGACTGTTGAAACAACAGCTTTGGGTGCGGCATATCTTGCAGGACTTGCAGTAGGTGTTTGGGAAAGCCTTGAAGATATTGAAGCTAACCGTGAGGTTGACAGAATTTTCACACCCGAAATGTCTATGGACGAAAGAAACAAGCTTTATGCCGGTTGGAAAAAAGCTGTTTCCCGTGCAATGGATTGGGAAGAAAAAGAGTAATTTAGGCTTTTTTGCTTAAAATATATGTGTTTAAAATTTTTTAAAATAAATAGGAGTGATTAACAATGGGTAAGGTAATACTCGATTGGAAAACAACACATGACTTCATCAGAGACGCATTTATCGGTTCAGGTGTTCCTGCCGATGATGCCGAAATCGTAACAGATGTTCTTTTGGAGTCAGACAGACGCGGTATTGAATCTCACGGCTGTAACCGTTTTAAGCCTGTTTACATTGACAGAATCAAGGCCGGTATTCAGTTCCCCGTAACAAACTTTGAAATTATCAAAGAGACCGAAACAACAGCAGTTGTTGACGGCCATCACGGTATGGGTCAGGTTATCGGTCACAGAGCTATGAGCATGGCTATTGAAAAGGCTAAAAAGTACGGTATGGGTATGGTTGTAGTCCGCAACTCAACTCACTACGGTATCGCAGGCTATTACACCACAATGGCAACAAAGGCAGGCTGTATCGGTATGACAGGTACAAACGCACGTCCCTCAGTTGCTCCTACTTTCGGTGTTGAGGGCATGTTCGGTACAAACCCCTTTACTCTCGGCGTTCCCACCGATGAAGAATTTGACTTTAACTTTGACTGTGCTACATCAATCACACAAAACGGTAAGGTTGAATATTATGAAAGAATAGGTGAAGAAATTCACCCCGGCACTGTAATTGACAGCGAGGGTAGCCCCGTTGAAGGTGACGCAGGTGTTGCCCTTAAGAAAATCCGTCAGGGTACAGCGGCTCTCACTACTCTCGGCGGTATCGGTGAAGCTCTCGGCGGTTACAAGGGCTACGGCTTTGCTTTATTTGTTGAGTTCCTTTCATCAGTTCTTCAAGACGGTGCTTACGGTAAAGACCTTGACGGTAAAGATGAAAACGGAAACATCCGTCCCTATCAATTAGGTCACTTCTTTATTGCAATTGACACAAACCATTTCGTAGGTGAAGAAATTACAAGAAAGAAAGCCGGCGACATTCTCAGAAAGATTCGTGCTTCAAAGAAAGCTCCCGGTCAGGACAGAATTTACACCGCAGGCGAAAAAGAGTATGAAATCTGGCTTTCACGTAAGGACAGCGGTGTGCCCATTAACGAGTCTGTTCAGGCTGAAATGAACAAGGTTCGTGATGACCTCGGTCTTACACAGTATAAATTCCCCTGGGAAAATTGATTACAAACGCTGAATAACGGCGTAATAATTAGCTCCGCCGTTAATTTTTCGGCGGAGCTTTGCTTATATATTTTTTTAAAAGAGGGTAGAAAATATGGATTACGCAAAAGAATCACTCAGACTTCACGGAGAATGGAAAGGAAAAATTGAAGTAGTTTCCCGAGTTGAAGTAAAGGACAAAGAGGCACTTTCACTTGCATATACCCCCGGTGTTGCACAGCCTTGCCTTGAAATTCAAAAGGACATCAACAAGTCCTATGACCTTACAAGAAGATGGAACACAATAGCCGTTGTAACCGACGGCACAGCCGTTTTAGGCTTGGGTGACATCGGCCCCGAAGCAGGTATGCCTGTTATGGAGGGTAAATGTGTCCTTTTTAAGGAATTCGGCAATGTTGACGCAATTCCCCTTTGTATAAAAAGCAAAGATGTTGACACAATTGTTGACACGGTGGCCCTTATTTCAGGTTCATTCGGCGGTGTTAACCTTGAGGACATCGGTGCGCCCCGTTGCTTTGAAATTGAAAGAAAGCTTAAAGAGAAAACGGACATACCTATTTTCCACGATGACCAGCATGGCACAGCCGTTGTTTGTTCTGCGGCACTTATTAACGCATTGAAGCTTTGCGGCAAGAAGATTGAAGACTGTGTGGCAGTATTTAACGGTGCGGGCGCGGCAGGTGTTGCAATTGCAAAGCTTTTCCTTGCTATGGGCATAAAGGACGTTATTATGTGCGACAGAAAGGGTGTTGTTTATAAAGGCAGACCCGGTATTGAAAATGACCCTGCTAAAATGGAGCTTGCCTCTTTTTCAAATAAAAGCGGTGTAACAGGGACACTCGCTGACGCACTTAAGGGTGCAGATGTATTTATCGGTGTTTCTGCTCCCGGTTGTGTTTCACAGGATATGATTCGCTCAATGGCAAAAGACCCAATTGTATTCCCCATGGCAAATCCCACTCCCGAGATTATGCCTGACGAGGCTCTTGAAGCCGGCGCTTGCGTTGTAGGTACAGGAAGAAGCGACTTCCCCAATCAGATTAACAATGTGCTTGCATTCCCCGGTATTTTCCGCGGTACACTTGACGTAAGAGCCAGTGATATCAATGAGGAAATGAAAATGGCAGCGGCTAAGGCAATTGCATCACTTGTAAGTGACGATGAGCTTAGAAGTGACTATATTATTCCTGCCGCTTTTGATGAAAGAGTAGGTGCTGCCGTTGCCGCCGCAGTCGCTAAGGCGGCAAGAGACAGCGGTGTTGCGCGCATCTGATTGAAATTTAAAAGTAAATAAGTTTTAACTTCAAGGGTCAGTCTAATGCTTAAAAAGTGTAGACTGACCTTTTAAGTGTGAAATACTTGCATATACATAATAGGTTGTGGTAAAATAATTTTAAATAGATGTGGAGGTACAATATGAACAGTAAAATTATTGCACCGGGAGTTAAACTGTGTTTACACAAAACCGAACAGTTTAAGTCTGCGGTGGTTTCATTTAACATAATCACTCCTTTAGGGGAAAATGCAGGCAAAAAAGCCTTGCTTTGTTACCTTTTAAGCCGTACAAATAAGCGTTATCCCACACTCAGGGAAATGAACCGCAAATTGTGTGAGCTTTACGGTGCCACGCTTTCGGGCGGTGTGAGAAAAATCGGTGAGGCTCAAGTGCTTTCCTTTAACCTTGTTACAATTGATGACCGCTTTGCCTTAAAAGGGGAGAGCGTTTTAAGTGACGGCATTGATTTGTTGTCACAGTGCGTTTTCACCCCCGATATTACTCCGAAAGGCTTTAAAAAGGAAAACCTTGACCGTGAAAAGAGACTTTTAAAAGAAAAAATCGACAGTGAAAAAGATGATAAGCGAGCCTATGCTTTAAACCGAATGATTGAGGAAATGTGCTGTGATGAGGTTTACGGTCTGAACCGTCTCGGCACAAAAGAGGAAATTGACAGCGCTGACGAAAGTGAGCTTTTCACTTTGTGGAAGGATTTACTTTTCACCTGTCCTATGCAAATTAACGTAACGGGTTATTTTGACGAACAAGCCGTCACTGAAAAGCTTACCTCACTTTTCAAGCCCTTTGAACGGAAAAAAGAGAACATCCGTGAAATTCATACGGAGATTTTCAGTGAGAGCTGCAGCAGTAAAATCATAACCGAAAAGCAGCCGGTAAAACAAGGTAAGCTTGTTATAGGCTTCAGAGCAGGTATGACCTATGATATGGATAACTTCCCTGCAATTAAGCTTATGAATGCTATTTTCGGCAGCGGTACTTTTTCAAAGCTTTTTATGAATGTAAGAGAAAAAATGAGCCTTTGCTACTATTGCAGTGCAAGACTTATAAATTCAAAGGGTATTATCACCGTTGAAAGCGGTGTTGAAACCGAAAATGCTCAAAAAGCTCTTGAAGCCATAAGAAACGAGCTTGATGAAGTGAGAAAAGGCAACTTTACCGACGAAACAATAGAAAACGCAAAACGCAGTCTTTGCGATCTGTATTCCTCCGTTAGTGACAGCGTGCTTTCAATTAACGAGTGGATGCTTTCTTCCTGCCTTCAAAATGAGCTTGCTTCACCTGAAAGCTACGGAAAAATGATTGAAAGCGTCTGCCGTGAGGAAATTATTCTTGCCGCATCAATGGTGACGGAAGACACGGTATATATTTTGGAAAGCGAGGGCGAATAAATGAGCGAAAAAGTTATAAGAAATGAGCTTTTAAAGGAAGAATATTACGAGATTGACCACGAAAGCGGACTAAAAATTTTCATTATGGAAAAGCCCGATTATTCAGGTGCTTTTGCACTTTTCGGTACAAATTACGGCTCAGTCGATACTTGCTTTCGCATAAAAGGTGAGGAGGACTTCGTACAAGTGCCCGAGGGTATTGCCCACTTTCTTGAACACAAGCTTTTTGAAAGCGAAGATTTAGACGCTTTTGAGCGTTTTGCAAAAACAGGTGCAAACGCAAATGCTTTCACTTCCTTTGACCGCACCTGTTACATCTTTCAGTGTGCCGATAATTTCAACGCTAATCTTGAAATTCTACTTGACTTTGTAAAAGCTCCTTATTTTACCGAGGAAACAGTACAAAAGGAGCAGGGTATTATCGGGCAGGAGATTAAAATGTATCAGGACAGTCCCGACTGGCAAGTGCTTTTTAATTTGCTTCGCGGTCTTTACAGTGAAAATCCTGTAAGAATTGATATTGCAGGTACAGTTGAGTCTATTGCGCAAATAAATGCGGACTTGCTTTATAAGTGCTACAAGACCTTTTACAATAACTCCAATATGGTGCTTACCGTTGCGGGCAATGTAAAAAAAGATGAAATTCTCGAAATTTGCGACAGACTTATTAAAAAAGAGGAGCCTGTTATAACCGAGCAAATTGTTCCAAAGGAGCCTTCAGCCGTTGCCGAAAGCTATGTTGAAGAAAAATTAGGCGTTGATATACCTAAATTTGCCTTAGGCTTTAAAGAAAGCCTTACCACACTTGTGCCCTCGGTAAAAGATGAGGTTATAAGCGAAATAGCCCTTGACATAATCGGCGGCAAGGTTTCGGCGCTTTATTCAAGGCTTCTTGACCGGGGACTTATCAACACCTCTTTCGACAAGGAATACTTCACAGGCAGAGGCTTTGCTTCTCTGATTTTCACAGGTGAAAGCACCGAGCCTGAAAAGGTACGCGACGAAATACTTTGTGAGTGTGAAAAAATGGCAAAAGACGGTGTTTCACAGGAGGATTTTGACGTATGCCTGAAAAAGAAATACGGCGGAAAAATCTTCTCATTTAATGAGGTTGACGACCTTGCAAACAGCCTTTGCGACTGCTACTTTAAAGGTCACAGCATCTTTGAAGCGGTGGAAGTGTTTAATGAAGTTACAAAAAAAGACGTTGAAGAAAAAATCAAAACAGCATTTAAAAAGGAAAATTGCTGTTTATCGGTTATAAGGTGATAAAATGGGAAAAACTTTAGTTTTATGTGAAAAGCCGTCGGTTGCAAGGGATATTGCAAGGGTGCTCGGCTGTAAGGGTAAGGGTGACGGCTGTATTAACGGTGACAAATACGTTGTCACCTGGGCACTCGGTCACCTTGTAACCCTTGCCGACCCCGATGCTTACGATGATAAATACAAGGCTTGGCGCCTTGAAGATTTGCCTATGCTTCCCGACAAAATGAAGCTTGTTACAATTAAACAAACTTCTAAGCAATACCGCGTAGTTTCCGCACTTATGAAGCGGCCGGATATTGACAAGCTTGTTATTGCAACCGATGCGGGACGTGAGGGTGAATTGGTTGCACGTTGGATTATGCAAAAGGCTCACTGTAAATTGCCTGCCTACCGTTTGTGGATTTCTTCACAGACCGACAGAGCGATTAAAGAGGGCTTTCAAAATCTCAAAAGTGCTAAGGAATATGATAACCTTTACTATTCCGCACAGGCAAGAGCCGAGGCGGACTGGCTTGTAGGGCTTAACACAACAAGGGCGCTGACCTGTAAGTACAACGCTTCTCTTTCGGCAGGCCGTGTGCAAACTCCCACACTTGCTATGATTGTTGAGCGTGAAAAGGAAATTCAATCCTTTGTGCCAAAGACTTATTACACCTTGCAGGCTGATTTCGGCAATTTCAAGGCCACTTACCGTGACAGCAAGGGCAACACCCGTTTTTCTGACAGAGCCTTTACCGAGGAGCTTCAAAAGAGCCTTATGAGGGCAAGCTACCGCGTTACAAAAATAGACAAGGCGAGAAAGAAAAAAGCTCCGCCTGCCGCTTATGATTTAACGGAGCTGCAACGCGATGCCAACAAAAAATACGGCTACTCTGCAAAACAGACCCTCTCACTTATGCAGAGCCTTTACGAATATCACAAGGTACTCACTTATCCGAGAACCGACTCGCGTTACATAACCGACGATATTGTACCCACGCTTCCCGAAAGACTTCGTGCCTGTGCCGTAGGTCAGTTTACTGCGGTGGCCATGAAAAAGTCCCGTGAAAAGCTACAGACTAAATATATAGTAAACTCCGCAAAGGTAACCGACCACCACGCAATTATCCCTACCGAGCAGTCACCTGATTTAGGCAGGCTTTCTCACGATGAGAGAAATATATATGAGCTTGTTGTAAAGCGTTTTCTTGAAGTTTTAAGCGAGCCTTATGAGTATGACGAAATGAAAGTGGAAATAGATGCCCCAAAAGGACAATTCTTCTGCAAGGGCAAAACGCCCGTAACAGCCGGCTGGAAAGAATACTCCGGTAACCTCACCGACGACGAGGAAGAAGATGACACCGACGACAAGGCACAGCAACTTCCGAAGCTTACCGTAGGTCAGGCTCTCACCTTAAAGGGAATGAAAATTACCGAGGGCAAAACCAGACCGCCGGCACGTTATACCGAAGCGACTCTTTTGTCGGCTATGGAAAACCCGTCAAAGCAAATTACAGACAAGGCTCTCAAAGCGGTTATTGCAGAAACAAGCGGTCTGGGCACACCCGCTACAAGAGCCGATATAATCGAAAAGCTTTTTGACAACTTTTCAATTGAGCGTGTGGGCAAGGAAATTCATCCCACCGCAAAGGGCACACAGCTTGTTTCAATTGTACCCGAAGACTTACGCTCGGCAGTGCTCACGGCAAAGTGGGAGCAGCAGCTTCAGAATATCAGTAGGGGCAAGCAGAGTATGAAAAAGTTTATAACCGAAATGCGTGAATATTCGACAAGTCTTGTTGCAAAGGTTGTTGCTTCAGATGCAAAATACAACCACGAAAACGCTACAAAGGACAAGTGTCCCGTTTGCGGAAAGTATTTGCTTGAAGTCAACGGTAAAAAGGGTAAAATGCTCATTTGCCAAGACAGAGAGTGCGGTTACCGTAAGGGTCTTACTCAAGTGACTAACGCACGTTGTCCCGAGTGTCACAAGAAGCTTGAACTCAGGGGAGAGGGCGATAAAAAGCTCTTTGTCTGCAAGTGCGGTTACCGTGAACGTCTCAGTGATTTCAACAAACGCAGGCAAGACAGCGGTGCAAACAAGTTTGACGTGATGAATTATATGAGAAATCAGCAAAAGCAGGAAAAGGGCAAACCGGACAACAATCCCTTTGCCGACCTTTTCAAGGATTTTAATTAAGCTGCAAATAGTTGCAAATAAGTTGGATAAGTTAGAGGAAAACAGTTGACAAATGCCCCCGATTATGCTAAAATACCCGAGTAATGACTTGGGGGCGTAGCTCAGCTGGGAGAGCGCTTGAATGGCATTCAAGAGGTCAAGAGTTCGATCCTCTCCGTCTCCACCATAAAAACTCCGCAATCGGAACGGTTGCGGAGTTTTATTTGTTATATTGACAAAAAAGCAATGCCGTGCTATTCTATGTAAAACACAGGGTGACGGTTCTGTGTGTTTACGAAAAGTGAATAGTATCAGATAACCGTCCCCCTGTGTTCTTATAATTGAATTATCAAAAATCAATTAAATGGGGTGAATAACAATGAAAAAAGTAATAGGTAGCGTCGATTTCAGTGCCGTGGATAAAAACACAAAAAAGGTTATCGCGACGTTAGTAGTTATAGTGTTGATAATTATGTATTCTATTAGTTCGATAGAAGAAAAATCGGTAGAGCAAAACAAGAGCCGTGAAACTTTTAAAGTTATTGTAAATCCCACGTATTTTGGTGATAAATCAAATAATGAAGCAGGTTCCCGAATTTGTTCTTTTGACTGTGTAGAGCCTGATTCTTTCACAAAAGAAACAATGCAAAATAAAAGTTATTATGTTCATAAGCTTCTTAACGGAGACTATTGTTATGTAAAAGATAATGAGGACAGCTTTGTTCTTGTTATATGTTTTGCAAATTACACTGTCAGAATAAATATCAATTGGGTACCGGATCAGATATTTGAATGGAACAATTCAATTTATTTGAAAGACAATTATGATTTATATTGTGTAGATTTACAAAACAGAGAAGTGTGCTTTTTTATGAGTTTAAGCCATAGCAGTTCCTTTAGCCTCGGTTCGGTGTATACACAGGGAAATACATTGGTATATAACGAAGGCGGTTATTTATACATAATCAATGATAAGGAAACCGTAAAACGTAAAACAAATTCCGATTGTATAGGTATTATAAGTGACGAAAGCGTGCTGATGTGTCGTTTCTTCGCAGGTTTTGAGTTGATATATGAATATAATTTTCAAAATCATCTTATTAAGAAACTTATTTTGTGTGAGGCAATTGGCGGAATTATGAATACCGCATTAAGTCCTGATAAAAATTATTTGCTTTACACAGTATCAGAGGGGTTTGAGGATGCTCCTCCTACATTGCGACTGATTGATTTGGAAACACGCGAACGGTTAATTTTAGATAGTATGGATAATGAATTATGGAAAATTTCTTCCTTACAGTTTATTTAAGACAGATATAAGAGTAATGTTTATAACACAGAGAACAGTCCCTGTGTTCACAAAATGAGGTTGAATTATGGAGTGCACTATACTAAAAATAAGTGACAACAGCTCTGTTATAGCTAAATGTAATGCCGGTGAATTTTTTGGAGTATGGATGTCACTTGATTTGCCGGTTTTGTTTCATAAATACACATTAGAAATTGGTATCAGTGAAGTTATTCATCCGGATTTAATTGTTATTTTGGAAAAGCCAATTGAATCTATTGATTATAATGAAAAATTTGTCTCTTTTTCTGGATATGTTGAAGATATAGAAGATGATGTATTGTTTTTTCGTGTTTGTGATGATATTATAATGTTTGAGTTGAAGGATACAAATAAATTTAATTTTTCCATTTACAATAAAAGATATATATCTATTTCTGTCGCTAAAGTAGAGTTGTATGATATTTTTTCAAAATAGATGATACAATACGGTTATTTGTGTTAACCGAAAACAAATAATCTCGATGACTTGGGCGGTGCTTAGGCAAAAGTCATGCACCACACAGCCCGCGCCCGTAGAAAAACCTTTCAACCTCCTTTGACCTGAGCACAACTGACGTATCAACACAGAGAAACATCCCCTGTGTTTTAGAGGTCAAGAGCTCGATTCTCTCCGCCTCCACCACAGTACATCGAACAATTATTTTTTTGCCCGCTTTCAAGTGGGCATTTTTTATGCCACCTTGTCAATACCCATCATAAACTGCTCAAAGTCGATATTAAACTAAACTTTCAGATTATATCCTCTGCTGACCTCGACCCAAAATCACGGGAGGGGTACTTTTTTATATACACAATTTGATTTTTAAAGATGGAGAAATCTTACCCTTTAGTAATTAAGGTTTAAGCTCCGCTATACTAAATCACAGTAAAATATTGACAACACCGTAAAAACAACTATAATGAAATTGTGAGCATCACAAGAAGAAACTTATATAAGGAGATGTTTTTTATGCAAGCAATCATAGCATTTTTTATGTCGATTATCATTTTTATTGCCAATCTATTTGGCATCACCTACGGAGTGAATGTACATAAAGATATTGCCTACGGTTCCGTATCGCAAAATCAGAAAGTGGACGTTTATCTGCCTAAAGAAGCGCCTCAAAATGCAGGCTTAATCTTTTATATTCACGGCGGTGCCTGGATTAGCGGAGACAAGGACGAGGCAAAGGATAGTTGTGTGAATATTGCACGAGGCTATAAATATGTCACCGCAACAATGAATTATCGCCTTATCACCGAAGACGCAACCTATTTGGAAATGCTCGACGATATTACTGCCGCTTTGAATACAGTAAAGGAAACTGCATCAAAAAACGGAGTGAATATTACCTCTTGCGCTTTAATTGGTGCTTCGGCAGGTGCTCATTTAGCTATGCTATATGCTTATAAATGCGGCGAAAGCTCACCGATACCCATTAGTTTTGTCGCTTCTCTCAGCGGTCCTACTAACCTTGCCGACGAAAACTTTTATAAGGACCCGGGTCTTGCTCAGTATTTAGGTGCTGTTGCCGGTGTGGAAAATATGACGGCTGAAAATTATAAGCTCTACTTACCGGCTCTTGCTGCCGCTTCTCCGCTTACCTTTGCGGCTAATGCTGTTCCCACAATCATTTGCCATGGCGACAGCGACCAAATTGTGCCTTATTCCAATGCGGTAGATTTGGATAATGCCCTTACACTTTGCGGCGTTGAACATGAATTTATTACCTATGTAGGTGCCGACCACGACCTTGGTGGTGACAAGCAGGCCGCTGATTACTATGGTGTTACTCTTGAGAGTTGGGCAAAGACATATTTCGGATATTAAGCACGGCGATTTTGTCTGTTCTTTTTTAGAAAGGGTTAGATATGCATAATTTGTTTTATATAACAGGAGCACCAAGATGCGGAAAAACAACCTTTGTAAATCAAATTAAAAGCGAAAACATTTCAATCCTGAGTCTTGACGCTTTATCAAAATCGGTTAGAAACGTATTTACTGATTTTAAGCTTTATGACGGCGGTGTTCATATCCGGCCTAATGTAAATAAAGATAAATTTTTAGAATTAGTAAAACTTTATTGCTTATCTTTTTTTAATGATTATCCAAATAAAACGCTGATTGTTGAAGGATGCCATTTTACACCTGATGAGTTCAGCGAGGTGTTTCCCAATGCAAAAATAATTTGTATAGGTTTGGAATCCGAAAAAGAAATATTATCATCGATTAACGATAGTCCGTGGATGTCACAGCTTTCTGAAAAGTTAAAGCTTGAATATGCTGAAAAAATTGCAGAATATTCAAAATCTATGAAAGAGATACAAGGTGAAAATTATCTGTATTTTGATAGAAATAACATTCATACTAAGAAATTTCAGTTTCCTGAATAGCTTAAATTCAAATTAAGGTTTTATTAAATTTATGGGGGTGCAAATATGCACAAAGTATTTGGAGTAAAGCAAGACACTGAATATGTAGACAGAGAGGGTGCATATTTAATTCCCATACACAACAATAAAATCGGTATTATAAAAACTGATAAAGGCTATTTTTTACTTGGCGGCGGTCTGGATGAAAAAGAGAGCCACGAAGAATGTATTAAAAGAGAATGCATTGAAGAAACCGGCTATACCGCTGTAATAAAAGAAAAAATATGTTCTGCCGAAACTTATACTACA
>JBJEOK010000005.1:0-3918 GCA_051880695.1 Acutalibacteraceae bacterium
GTGTTCCCACAAGGAACCTAGGGTTCGAATCCCTAACTCTCCGCCACAAAGCCTGTAAGCAAGCGCGTTTACAGGCTTTTTCTTTGACCACTTCTCCGAAAAACGGATTATTTCAAACCGTTTTCCAACGGCTTTCAAAATCTCCGTTCTCCGGCATAATAAGCCCTGTTTCCATTGCCTGTGCCGAAGTGATTTTGGAGCTGTAATCAAGGTGCGCATAGATATTTGCCGTTGTGGTAAAATCGCTGTGCCCGAGCCACTCCTGAATGTGCTTGAGAGGCACACCGTTTGCGAATAATAATGAAGCACAGCTATGCCGAAGATCGTGAAAGCGCATACGGCGCAATCCGTGTTTCTCCAAAAATTTTGGGAAAGCACAGGTGAGATACTGCGCTCTCATACGCTCGCCCATTTCATCCACGAACACAAAACCGTCGTATTCGTAGTTATAGCAGTTACCGCAGACTTTCTTGTTCATCTCCTGTGCTTCCTTGACCTGCATAAAGTAGTCACGGAGGCTACCGATAAGCGGCAGGGTGCGTAAGCTTGATTTTGTCTTAGCCGACTGCTGTTCAATTTCCTTATGCTTTCCGTCAACAGAAACTGTCGTTACCGTGCGCTTGACCGAAATCGTGCCACGCTCAAAGTCGATGGCGTCCCATTTCAGTCCGCAGACCTCGCCACGACGCAAGCCGTAGAAAGCGGCGACCAAAACAGGAAGTTCCAGCTTTGTCCCTTTGACAACTTCAAATAAGTGTTGCAGTTCTTCCGCATCAAGGAATACAAGCTAAAAGTCGTTCTTCTTCGGTCGGTCAACCTTGTCCGCCACATTCTGCAATAACATATCGGTTTTCACCGCATATTTGAGTGCCGAATGGATAATTGCGTGGTAGTGAATGACGGTGTTCGGCTTAACCTTTTTGAGTAGCTCGGAATAAAACATCTGCACCGTAAACCGCGTACCGGACAGCTTGTTAAAGGTTAGCAAAACCTATGATAATGTGCATATCGTTTCGCTGAAAATGCTCTTTGCAACCTATAAGAAAGAATACAACAGAATAGCGCATCCGAGGTTTGTGCCGTCGTTCGTATGAAGAAATTGAATACATTGCTATATCAAACAGAGCTGTCACAAAATATAGCTGCGTTTTGCTTGCTTGAATTTATGTAGTTTTCCAGCTTTCCCTTATAAATCCGCAACAATCCTTGATTTTAAAGCTAAAACACGCTATACTAAAATCGTATAAATATAATCATTTGAAAGTAGGGATATTTTAATGGATTCCACCATCGAGCGCCGGTACTCAATGAAAGAAATTTGCGAATACCTCGGTGTCAGCCATGACACCGTACTCGCTTGGATAGAAAAAAAGAAATATGCCCGCCGCAAAAATCGGACGTCTTTGGAAATTCGAGGTCAGCGAAGTAGACGCTTGGATGAAATCAGACATTGCGGCGGATAAGTAAGGGTATGCATTATGAACGAAGAACGATTAAACGCTTTTGAAAAAATGCTTTCCGACATTCTTTCACAGTATAACTCGGTTACAGAGAAATTGGCGGCGCTCAAGGCTGAGGGAAAAGAGAAAACCGTTACCTATCGCCAGCTTTTTACAAACAAACTGCAGTATCAAACGATATTGTCATACTATCGGACATACGGTCTTTTGGATAAGGATAAGAAATAACAGAGGTGCGAAATGACACTTGATAATAAATTAGAGCTAACAAGTTCTGCCGACCTTGCACGTGAGGGAGAACGAATCAGTAAGAAAAAGGCTGCTGAGCTTTTTGATATGAGGGACTGTTGAAGTATTTACCATAGCTGCTTCGAGAAATATACTACGTTTAAAAGCAAATCATCGTCATAGGTCTTAAAAGTGAGTTTTGTTCTTCACAACAAGAAAACCGATAAAATTTATTCATGTAACACCTCCTGTCATAAAACTCCCTGAAAGCTTTTGCTTTTACGGAGTTTTATTTTTAAAATCTCTAAAAAACTATTGACTCTCACGTTACGTTATAGTGTATACTCATAATCAAGGGAGGCGATTTAATGAAGCTGCACATAAAAGAATTTGCAAAGCTGACAGGAGTGAGTGTGCGCACACTGCACTTTTACGACGAAATCGGACTGCTGAAGCCGTCCTCTGTTGACGAACAGAACGGATACCGCTTTTATGACGAGTATTCACTGACACGAATGCAGGAAATTTTGTTCTACCGTGAGCTTGACTTTCCTTTAAAAGAAATCCGGATGATTTTATCCTCTCCCGACTATGACAAACAAAAGGCACTGAAAGAGCAGAGACAGCTGCTGATGCTGAAAAAAGATCGTCTGGAACGGCTCATTTCGGCTCTTGATGACGTAACGAAAGGAAAAAAGGTAAATATGAAAGTTTTTGATAACAGTGAATTTGAAGCAAAGCGTGAGCAATACGCAAAAGAAGCCAAGGAAAAGTGGGGCGATACCGCCGCTTATAAGGAAAGCGCCGAAAAAACCGCGGACTATTCGGCAGACAAGTGGCAACAGGTAAGCTCCGCTATGAACCAAAGAATCGCAGAGTTTGCAGACTTAAAAAGAAAGGGCCTTGCTCCCGACAGTGAACAAGCCCTGGCGCTTGCGAAAAGGTGGCAGAATTTTATCACCGAAAATTACTACACCTGCACAAAAGAAATTCTTTTGGGACTGAGCGAAATGTATGTTGCCGATGAACGGTTTACGGAAAATATCGACAGTCACGGTGATGGTACTGCACAGTTTATGAGCGACGCAATAAAGGCATATTGTAATTGAACAGACACTTTCACAAATGATGAGGGGCTGTAAAAAACTTTGGTTTTTACAGCTCCCTTTTAATATATTACGTCAGCCTATAATAAACACACTCACTTTTTTATTTCTCTTTTTGCAGTTGTCTATGACGTATTTTGTCCCCTTAGATTTTCCGTCCCAAAAGGCAAGAATTAAATCGGCATAATCTATTATCTGTAAATTGCGTTTAAGCGGTGCACCTCTGCCGTACTTTTCATATTCGGGCAGAAACTCCGTCAGCTTGATTTTGTTGACCCTTGCGTATTCTCTCGCACAAAGGTCAACTCCCTTTGCACCGCCCGACACAATTTCAGTAACGTCCTCGGTCAGATACTTTCCCAAATCATTTACTGTCAAATTTCTTGAACCTATTACTGCAATTTTCATATAATCCCTCTATTTAACTATACTGAGTTAAGTATAAATCATTCAAAACACAAAATCAACTCAATTGAAGTAAGTTTTTTAACTCAAAATAGGTATACTCTCTTTAGTAAGTTATATTGGAGAGATACAATGAATATTGGAGAAGCTGTAAGAAAGCGTATTTTAGAATTATGCTCCGAGCGAAATATTACCGTAAACAAGCTAAGCACTATCAGCGGTGTTACACAGTCCACAGTTAACAATATCGTCAGCGGACGAAATAACAGCACTACCGTAGCAACCGTTAAAAAGTTATGTGACGGTTTGGATATTTCAATTGTTGAGTTTTTTACTTCCGAGCTTTTTGAAAGCTTAGAACAGGAAATCAATTGATATAATGTGAGAGGAATAAGAAATGGATGATAAACTATTGAGATATACTTTGCGTGTTGACCGCTTGCTTTTTCAAAAATTCCGTTATATAGCAGAGTCGGAGGGTCGGTCGGCAAACAAAGAAATTGAGCAGTATTTAAAAAAGCGTGTTGCCAAATACGAAAAAGAAAACGGCAAAATTGAAGTTGATAAGTAAAGCTTACCTCTTTTCTTTGCCGTCTGCCACAGACATATAATGATATACTGAATTTCATAAGTGCTTTTTACGCAAAAAAGGAAACGAAGATTTGGCAACGCCAGATAAGGAAGTTTTTATGTAGGGTACGGTGTAACTCAGTAAAATG
>JBJEOK010000006.1:0-3792 GCA_051880695.1 Acutalibacteraceae bacterium
TGAGACCAGGTAACACCAGGACAGAAACTGTCGAAACAGGAACAGAAACTGTCGAGACCAGGAAGCACGATTTTCGACAGTTTTTGAGACCAGGTAACACCAGGACAGAAACTGTCGAAACAGGAACAGAAACTGTCGAGACCAGGACGCACACATATATATATATAATGTATAGGGAAAAATGCAGATTTTGTCGATAGAAATGCAGGTTTCGTCGATAGAAGTGCAGGTTTCGTCGATAAATACCATTTTCGTATTGACAGGAAAAAGGTTTTTTGTACTTTTGCACTTGGGAATTGGTGAAACGCTACACGAGAGTTGCATTTCATTTGAGGGGTGGCGAAAGCTGCCCTTTTTCGTATGGTGTTTGTTCTTTTAGTATTGTTTTAGTTGATTTCTTCGGTTGTTGTAACACTCGGCAGCGGTGAACCAATTCCCCAATTAAAATGAAAATGCAATGAATACAAATTTGTTAATTCAACTTGATTGGCTAACAGTCAATTATGACTTGCCAATAGCTGTGGCAGATTTCGGAAAAGAGTTTCAAAACAAAGGATATGAATTCATCCAGGAAAGCTACACCACCAGGCATTTTAGGACGATAGTAAGAGTAAACAGGGGATATGAAGAACTGTTTGTTATACTTGCAAACCCCTTTTCAAAAGTACTCCCAGCAAACTTAATACAAGTAAAAATTTCAAACAAACTCTTCTATTGGGGTTCATGGATAGAAGAATTGAGGCGGTTAAAACAAGTTCTTGGCTTACGATATAGGAGTATTTCACGAATAGACATTTGCGTTGATTGGTTGGGTTATGACGTCTTGCCATTTGTCAAAGAGTATAGGTCAGGAGCTGTTAGAATGAAATCGCCAAAAAAGACTTCTGAATTTTATACCATAGAAAAAGGCGAACTAAAATACGAGGGTATAAAATTCGGCTCACCTTTATCGGCTTATACTTTTAAAATATACAACAAAACCAAAGAGATACTCGAAGAAAGTTTTAAATACTATATTTTAGAGTGGTGGGAGTGGAACTGGTGCCAAGAAGTGAGGGACGACGTTTTCCGTTTTGAATTTTCAATAACAGAAGTGCCGAAGATTGTATTTAGTTCGGGGGAGCTAATGGACGATGAAAATATTTCAGAATTTGTTTATCAAAAAGAACTTCTTCAAATGTATCTGGAAAAAATCCGATTTTACTATTACACCGGTAAGGGAAGACAGGACAGGGAGGAGACCTACAGCTTGTTACCTCCTGCCTGCCTCAAACCTGCAAAATCGGTCAAATTTGCTTCAACGGCTGTAAATACAAGGACGGCAAAGGTAATCTGTAATGTATTGGTGCAAAAATTATTAACGGATAGTTTGACCAATTCGGAAGCCTTCAATATATATAAAACGATTTATTCAATAGTGAGAGAGTATCATTTATCTGAGTGGTTTTTGAAATTCCACGAAAACGACGATAAAGCAATTAACGAAAAGTATATACTTAAATGTATGGCAACGGGTATGTTGTGGGCAAACGACCTTTTCGGTAGCAGCTTTTCAATAATTTCGGAAGAGCTGAAATATGAATTGCAGAAAAAACAGGAAAAGGAGTAACACTCGGCAGCGGTGAACCAATTCCCAGTCAAAGAAAGTCTCAAAAAGGGGGAAAGCGGTAAAAGTATGCAGGGGGAGGGCCCCTGGCCGCCCCCTCCCCCTGCACCCCCTCCCCTCCCCGTACCAACTTATAGGGTTACTCTTGGTTATTGTTGGTTATCGAGTTGGTAATTGAGGGTTGCTGGGTGGCAAAGTGACTCCCGTTAAGTATTACGGGAGTAGAAATGCCAAACGACTAATGTTTCGGCAGTCTAACTCTCGTATTCGTGAACAAATGACAGCCAAAAAACTATGCGGCCTCCGTTCCGTTCCGTTTCTTTTTCGTGTCTCGCCGATATGGTCGGCATTCTGCCGCCCAGTTCGTCGAGGACACGAAAAAGAAACTGCACTTCTCTACGGCCGAGTTGCTGGCCGCTTCACTTTGTCGGTAAAAGCTCGCTCGCTCCGCTCGCTCGCCATTGGCTCGGTCGTCTCGCTTCGCTCGCCTCCCTCCGCCTTTCGCTCGCTCCGCTCGTTCTCGGCAGCGGCTTTGCCTGCCTTGGCTTCGCTCCGCCCGCCCGCCTTCCAGGCGTTCGACCTCCGCTTCGCAGTTCCGCTCGCTCCGCTCGTTCGTTCTCCGTTTCACTCCGAAAAGGAAAGCGGTATTTTCGAAAAAAAAGAGCGTTCAGGGGAACGCACATTTTTCTCGAAAATGGAATGTTTGGTTTTTTCTCCGTATCCACTCCGAAAAAACATGAAAGCAAACAAATACTTTACATAACGTCGCTTTAATTATATTCCAAGGGTAAAGCAGGCTTTACCCTTGTAATATAATTAACGTTATGTATGAACTCTCCGCTTTCGCTCCGAGAAGTATTTGTTTGCTTGACGCTCCGACCAATCGACCGCCTTTGCAGGCGTTCGCTTGTTCTCCGCTTGGTCGCTCCGACCGCCCGCCTTTGCAGGCGTTCGACCTCCGCTCCAACGCTCCGCCCGCCCGCCTTTGCAGGCGTTCGACCTCCGCTTTCCCGTCTCCGACCGCCCGCCTTTCAGGCGTGCGACCTCCGACGGGGTCGGCTTCGGGGCGATTTACCGCCCCTCCGCCTCCGCCTTCGGCTGGGTCGCTTCGGTCGGCTTTGCCTCCCTCTGCTCCTTGGGTAGTGTTCTGTCTCCGCTCCGCTCCGACCATGTTGAAAAAGAAAATTGCAAAAGGCTTTGCCTTTCACAATTTTTTTTCCAACAAAACACCAATTTTACAACAATTTATACTACTTTTGTGTTGTAAATAGGAAGGAGGGTAAATTATGAGTAATTCAAAACCAAATTGGAAGAGAATTTTGGAGCTTGTAGCAGCTCTTGCCACTATGATTGCGTCTTTTATTGGAGGTCAAGCGGCAGCTCAAAACGGCTACATTGACATTTTTCAGAAATACGAACAAGTTAAATAGGAGGAAAAAGAAATGATTGATTTTGTAGTAGTCAAAAGAAATTTGACAGTTGGCAGCGACCCCGGTGAAAAATTCATGGCACGTTTGTTTCGTGGTCCTATGGTGTCACAGAATGAGCTTTGCTCTTTCATTAGCGAAAGCACCACTCTTTCAAGAGGTGAGGTTAAGTTAGTGGTTGACCAGTTGCAGTTTTACATTAAAAAATTCTGTTCAAACTCTCAGGCGGTTAAGTTGGACGATTTGGGAATTTTTGCTCCAAGGCTTCAAGTTAAGGCAATGAATACCGCAGCCGAAGTGACAGCGGACACAATTCGCAGAAAATCCGTTATTTTCCGCCCATGCGTTGAACTTCAAAACTTCATGAACCAGGCGGAAAGTCAGAAAAAAGACCTTACTATCATGGGGTTGCAGCAGTAGTCAGAAAAAGACGGCAGATTTTCCAAAAAGCGTGGCAAAATTTTCAAAAAGCGTGGCAGATTTTTCGAAAAAACTGCCACTTTTTTTATGAGGTCAAATCCCAAGAATTTGGGATTGATTTTCAAGTAATTGCAAAAAACAGGCTTTGTCCCAGGTGAAAACAGGCTTTGTAGATTTTCGACAGGCTTTATCCCAGGTGAAAACAGGAACAGAAACTGTCGAAACCAGGAAGCACGATTTTCGACAGTTTTTGAGACCAGGTAACACCAGGACAGAAACTGTCGAAACAGGAACAGAAACTGTCGAAACCAGGAAGCACGATTTTCGACAGTTTTTGAG
>JBJEOK010000007.1:0-19957 GCA_051880695.1 Acutalibacteraceae bacterium
TTAAGTGTTTCAAGACCGAAATAATCGTCGATATCTCTGTCATTGATTGTGATTTTACCTGTACCTGCATAAACACGTACTCTTGCGATTGACTTCTTTCTGCGGCCTGTGCCGTAGAAAAACGGTGATGTTTCGTACATTTACTTTTCCTCCCTTTCTATTAAAGTTCAACAGCTTCGGGCTTCTGAGCTGCGTGTGCATGCTCTGCGCCTGCGTATACGCGAAGTCTTGTAAGTGAGTTGCGGCCGATTACGTTGTCGGGAAGCATACCCTTGATAGCCTTTGTCATAGCAAATTCGGGCTTCTCTTTCATAAGGGTTGAATACTTAACCTTTTTCATGTT
This sequence comes from Acutalibacteraceae bacterium, assembly GCA_051880695.1. Classification (GTDB taxonomy): domain Bacteria; phylum Bacillota; class Clostridia; order Oscillospirales; family Acutalibacteraceae; genus UBA6857. The sequence goes on from JBJEOK010000007.1 coordinate 344, forward strand.
ACCAACGTAACCTGTGTGATGATAGTACATTTTCTGGTCGAGCTTTTTGCCGGTGAGAACTGCCTTGTCGGCATTGATAACAATTACATGGTCACCGCAATCAGCGTTGGGTGTGAATGTTGCCTTGTGCTTACCGCGAAGAAGAGTAGCGGCCTTAGCTGCAACACTGCCGAGTGTTTTACCTTCGGCGTCAATAACATACCACTTACGGGTAATGTCGCCTGCTTTGGGCATATAAGTTGACATTTGCGTTTACCTCCGTATAAATATTTCTTAATTTGCTACGATAGTTTACCACAACAGAGGGCTCTTGTCAACACCTTTTTTCAAAAAAATTATCTAACAATTTGTTTTCTTGCGTTTTCTTTTATTTTCTCGTATTTTCTCTCATTTACTCACTTGTGATTTTTTATTTTGTCAACATTCCGCCGTCACTTTTGAGCAAAAGCAACAAATCTTGCTGTTTTCCTGTGGTAACGTCAATATATATGAGCAGTTCCTGACCGTTTTTATCCTTACAGTGAAGCTCATAACAAAAGGCCTCTTTTCCGCTTTCAAGGGGTATCACCGCAAGGCCTTGATTTGAAAGGGTAAGACCTTGAGGCAGATTTTCTCTTGCCTTTTTAGCCGATACGTTAACCTTTGAAAGCTCTCTTTCACGGTGGTTCAAAAGGTAAGTTTCGCCGTCAAGAGATAAAAGCCGTCCCGTATCAAGGGCAATACCCACCTTTATAAGGTCACCGTAAAAAATAACGTCATTTTCACTGTAAGCGTAGTTTATTGTGCAAACCCCGTCATAACAAGTGTAGTAACTGCTTTTCATATTTTTGTAACCTAAATTTTCAAGATACTTCTCGCCCCTTTTAATGGCTTCTTCATGGCTTATAGTACCCTCAAGAGCGTAGGTGTCACTTAAAAGGTAACAGAGGTAGCCGCCTTTTTTTGTAATGCCCAGCGACACCTCGCCTAAGCTGAAGCAGTAAAGGTCGATGTTGCTGTTTACATCGGATTCCTGCCTGAGCTTTTCCGCTTCGGTACCAAGAAGCTTTGCCGCTTTTTGCTGTGCCTCATTTTTGGTAATTTCACTTTTATTTCTTAAAAACTCCGATTGCCTGTTACTTAAAGTGTCGGCAAAAGGACCGTCATAAATAAGGGTGGGATAATCGCCGAGGGTCTGCTCAACGTCACTGAGCCTTTTGTAAAATTCGTCGGGCAAGGCGACATCATCAAGGTTTAAGTTGCCCATAGCTTTATCAAAGGTCACATTTCCGTCAAGGTAGTCAAGAGAGATTTCATTCATACCCTCCGAAAGCTTTTTAGAGTACTCATAAAGTGCCTGCAAGCTTTTCACAGAAGCGCTGTCAACCTTGTCGGTGCTTTGCTGTGCCAGGTACAGGGTAAACTGTCCCACCTGGGAAAGGAATTTGTAAATTTCCTCACTCATTTCGCCCTCAGGTGAGAAAAAAGCAAGGCTTTCCTTAGCCGTTACACCCTCACGGCACAGGTCGTTGCCTATTTTCGAAAGGGCCTCACTGTCAAGGGTGTAAACACTTTTTTGTAAGCTGACATTTATACTGTCAAGGCTTTCACAAAGTGAATTTACCGCCTTTTCGTTAATCACCCTTTGATTATAGGTAAGCCTTTGATTTTTCACCATATACACCACCGTGCTTACGGCAAGCAAAACCGAAAGTACACTTAAAAAACTGATTGCCCTGATATAATTTTTCCTGCTGTTTTGTTCCATAGCTTTTCTCCTATTAAATATTTTAACTTATATTAAGTCATTTTCACTAAAATAGTGTGGCAAAAAGCCTTAAAAATATCCCTGTTTTTTAAAAGTTTTCATTGCACAATTGTCTTATTTATAGTATAATAAATTGATTATGATAAAATGAGGTGAAGTGTCTATGGAAGCCTACCTTGACAACAGTGCTACCACTCCCCTTTGTGCGGGTGCAAAAAACAGAATACTTGAAGCTGCGGACAGTTGTTGGGGCAATCCCTCGTCACTTCACCAAAAAGGCATTGAAGCCGAAGCCCTTTTAAAAACGGCACGCAAAAAGACAGCTTCACTTTTAAATTGCAAGGAAAATGAAATTTTCTTTACAAGCGGCGGCACCGAGGGCAACAACCTTGCCGTTTTCGGCGCGGCAAAGCAGTCAGGAAGAAAAGGCAAGCGTGTTATCACCACTTCAATTGAACACCCCAGTGTGCAAAAAGCCTTTGACCGCCTTAAAGACGAGGGCTTTGACGTTGTGAGAATCCCTTGTGACGAAAAAGGCTTTATTGACCTTTCTGCCTTAGAGGAAGCCGTAAACGAAAGCACCGTACTTGTTTCGGTTATGGCTGTCAACAATGAAATAGGCACTGTCGAGCCTATCGAAAAAATTAAAGAAATCATTAAACGTAAAAAAGCTCCTGCTTTGTTTCACGTTGACGCTGTACAAGCTTTCGGCAAAATACAGCTAAACCCCAAAAAATCGGGCATTGACTTAATGACCGTAAGCTCACATAAGATTCACGGACCAAAAGGTGCAGGTGCACTTTTCATAAGCGAAAACGTAAAAATCAAGCCTACCGCTGTCGGCGGCGGTCAGGAAAAAGACATTCGTCCCGGCACTGAGCCTATGATAGCAATTGCAGGCTTTTTAGGTGCTATGGAGGAGCTGAAGATAAGCACTTGCCTGGAAAAAATGAAAGAGCTTAACAGCTACCTTACTCATGAGCTTGGTAAAAGAGACTTTGTAACAATAAACTCCCCCTCAGATGCACTGCCATACATTGTAAACCTTTCGCTTGAAGGCTTGCCCGGTGAAACGGTGCTCAACTTCCTTTCGGACAGGGAAGTTTACATCTCAACGGGCTCGGCCTGTGCAAAGGGTCACAAAAGTCCTGTCCTTACGGCAATAGGACTTCCCTCGGAGCGTATAAACTCCTCGCTTCGGGTCAGCATGTCACGTTTTACAACCAAAGAAGAAATTGACCTTTTCCTTTCGGGAATTGATACGGCGCAAAAGGTCATTATGAAAAAGAGGTAACAGATGAAAGAAGTTTTACTTATAAAAAACGGTGAGCTTGCCCTCAAGGGCTTAAATCGCTCCACCTTTGAAGATATACTTGTTAAAAATATGCGCAGAAGACTTGAGGCCTCCTCAGGTAAATTCCGCTTTACAAAGTCACAGTCAACCATTATTGCAGAGCCTGCCGACGGTGACGTCGACTTTGAAACAGCCGTTGAAACCGTAAAAAAGGTTTTCGGCATTGTAGCTTTCTCCCGCTCTGCCGTTACGGAAAAGGACATTGACAAAATCAAAGCCACTGCCCTTTCCTATTTAGGCGACGATTTAAGAGCCGTCAAAACCTTTAAAGTAAACGCAAAAAGAAGCGATAAAAAATTTCCCTTTACTTCACCTGAGCTTTGCCGTGAGGTAGGCGCTCACCTTTTGAGAAACATCCCCTCGCTTAAGGTTGACGTCCATAATCCGGACATCACCGTAACAGTTGAAGTAAGAGATAAAAACGTATTTATTCACGGCAACCAGATAAAAGGTGCCGGCGGTATGCCCGTAGGCTCGGCAGGACGTGTTGCACTGCTTGTCTCCGGCGGTATTGACTCCCCCGTTGCAGGCTATATGATGAGCAAACGCGGTTTACAGCTTACGGCTATCCACTTTGCCGCACCCCCTTATACAAGTAAAAGAGCAGAGATGAAGGTGAGGGACCTTGTTTCAATCGTGGCAAAGTATTCCGGCAGAGTTAACTTTGGTATTGTTAACTTCACCGAAATTCAAGAGGCTATAAAAGAACACTGTCCCGAAGAGCTTTTCACAATTATTATGCGCCGCCTTATGATGAAAATTTCCCTTATCATTGCCGAAAAAGACGGCTGCGGCGCCCTTGTAACAGGTGAAAGCTTAGGTCAGGTTGCCTCACAAACCTTAGGTGCCTTAGCCTGTACAGACGCAGTTGCAACAATGCCCGTTTTCCGTCCCCTTATCGGTATGGACAAAAACGAAATCGTTACAATTTCAAGGGACATCGGTGCCTTTGAAACATCCATTTTACCATACGAGGACTGTTGTACCGTATTTACTCCCAAGCACCCCAGAACCCGACCGACTTTAAGGCTTGTTGAAGAAGCGGAAAGCGCCTTTGATTTCAGCGAAATGATTGAAAGAGCAGTTGAAACTGTCCGCTTTGAATTTGTTGATTAACAATGTGTTTACTCTTTGTTTTAATTTCAACTAATTAAAGAAGTTATAATAGTAAGAAAGGAGCCAAACAATGAACTGTGAGCTTATCAGCGTAGGCACTGAGCTTTTACTCGGCGACATACTTAACACAAACGCACAATATCTTTCACAAAGGCTTGCCTTTTTAGGTATAAACGTGCTTCATCAATGTACCGTAGGCGACAACAGACAGAGGCTTCTTTCTGCCTTAAAGGATGCCTTATTAAAAAGTGATGCCGTAATTTTAACCGGCGGTTTGGGACCCACTCCCGACGATATGACAAAAGAGGTCTGTGCCGAATTTTTTGAAAAAGAGCTTATAATGAATGACGGCTGTCTCGGTCAGATTGAGCTTTACTTCAAAAACAAAAATATTCCCATGCCGGAAAGCAACAAAAAGCAAGCCCTCATACCCGAAGACGCCGTAGTTTTGACAAACAACAACGGCACTGCACCGGGCTGTATAATGGAAAAAGATGGTAAATTTATTATAATTCTTCCCGGTCCGCCAAAGGAAATGGTACCTATGTTTGAAGAAAGCGTTGTGCCCTTTTTAAAAACGCTTTCGCAGGAAACTATTGTTTCCCACTCTATCCGTACTTTCGGCATAGGTGAAAGCGCCATGAGTGAAAAGGTAAAAGACCTTTTAGAAACGGAGAACCCCACCGTTGCCCCTTATGCAAAAAGCGGTGAAGCCCTTTTGAGAGTTACTGCAAAAGCTGAAAGCGAAAATCAGTGTCAGGAGCTTATGGCACCTGTCATAAAAGAAATCACTGACCGCTTAGGCTCATTTATTTACGGAATTGACAGTGAAAGCATCGAAGCTGTCACCGTAGAATTACTCAAAGAAAAGGGGCTTACCGTCTCCCTTGCCGAATCTTGCACAGGCGGACTTATTGCAAAAAGAATAACAGACCTTTCGGGTGCTTCACAGGTTTTCCACTTAGGTGTTGTGTCCTATTCAAATGATATTAAAAATAAAGTTTTAGGTGTAAAAAAAGAACACCTTGAAAAATACGGTGCCGTAAGCGGTGTTGTTGCCGCCGAAATGGCATTAGGTGTAAAAAAGCTTGCAAACAGTACCTTCGGCGTTTCCGTTACAGGTATGGCAGGGCCTTCAAGTGACGATCCTCTTATTCCTGTAGGTACAATTTACATTGCAGTTACCGACGGTGAAATGCTTTACCTTAAAAAGCTTACTACTGCCCATCAAGGTACAAGCTGCCGAGACTATAACAGAATAGTCAGTGCCTCAAATGCACTTAACGAATTAAGGCTCTGTTGCCTTTGTTACCCTGAAAAAAGGTCAGAGGGTATCTTCATCAACGATTATATCAATTCTTTTTAAGGATGATTTATAAATGAAAAACATTTACAGCGACGACAGCTTTCAAAAAGACTCACAGGATATTTTCAGTCAGAGCAATCAACCTGAAAACGCTTCGGCTCCCCATAAGCCAAAGCCTTTAGATAAAATACAGGACGCAAATCCCGTGCGCTCTGCAAAGCAGGCTCCCCCGCCTATAAATAAGCCGGCTCAACAACCGCCTCAGCAGATGCCTTATCCGCCTCAGCCGATGTATTATCCCTATCAAGGCTACGGCTATCCTCAGCAGAGCTATCCGGGGCAGGGTTATCCTCAACCTTACCCAACTTACGGACAGCCGCCTGTTACACAGGGACAGCCTGTGTATTACTACCCTCAAGGCGGTATGTATCCCCCTCAACAGCCTATGCCTCAGGCACCTGTTACACCGCCCGTTTCAGCCGACACTCCCGTAACCGATGCAGGTACAAGGGTTCTTTATCAAAGCCCTGATTTTGATAAACCCGAAGCTTCAAATTCAAGAAATACTTATTTTCAAAACAGTTTCGACTATGAGGGCGGCGAAACACTCCCCGAAACATACAGAAACAAGTACTCGGCTACCCCGTTTGAAGTTTCAGAGGTGCCCTTGCCCACAGAAAAAGAGGTTGCACAAATTAAAACGTCGGCGCCGAAAGCTTCCTCACCTAAAACCGCTTCCTTTAAGGTGGACGAAATGGAAATAGGCGTCTATGAGCTGAATGCTATGACGGCTAACAGAGTTTCAAAATCTGTCGGAATTGACTCCCCCGACAAAAAAAGCAATGAGCCCGACGATGATATTGAAGTAGAAGACGAAAATTACGAGACCGGCTTTCTCGATGAAATCTATCCCGCTGATGGAAGTGACGAAAGCAAGCCCCAAGACGAAAAAGCTTCAACACGTAAGAATAAAAAGAAGCCGGGAAAAGCCGAAATTATCAGAAGATGTGTACTTGCAGTTTCCATTATTGCAATTATTGTTTCCGCGGCTATGATTTTAAACAGAGTAAGGCTTAAAAAGAATTACACCGATAACCAAAAAGGATATTCCGACCTGTTTATTACCGAAGCCAACGAAGAAGAAAGCACTACTCAAGCCTCTACAAAAAAGCCGTCAAACAACAAGACCACAACAAAACCCACCACTACAAGACCTCTTTCGGCTGCCGAACAGTGGCAAGTTATAAAAAACGATTACCCGAATGTTAACTTCCCCGAAAATATGCAGCTTAAATACGCAAAGTTCTATGCCACAAACCGGGATTTTGTGGGCTACCTCTACGCTGACGGAAGTGACCTTGAAACTCCCGTTGTTCAAACCACAGACAACGAATACTACATTGACTACGACTTTTACGGTGATTACACAAGCTATGCCTGTCCCTTTGTTGACTTTAACAATAACATCAAAGACCTTGATAAAAACACAATTATTTACGGTCACCACATGAGAGACGGCTCAATTTTCGGCACCCTTGACCAATATAACACAATCGAGGGCTACCGTGAAGCTCCCGTTATTACTTTCAACACCCTTTATAAGGACTATAACTGGAAAATCATCGCCGTATTTTTAACCAACAGTTATCCCAAGGATGACAACGGCTACCTTTTCAATTACCTCTGGACCAACCTTTCAAGTACCGAGCTTTACTCGGCTTTCCTTAATGAAATCAGTCAGAGGTCATTTTATGACACAGGTGTTGACGTGCTTCCCACAGATAAGCTTTTAACCCTTTCAACCTGCTCAAGGGTATTTGAAGATGCCCGCCTGGTTGTTGTTGCAAGACTTGTCCGCCCCGGTGAAAGCTCAGAGGTTAACACCTCCCTTGCAGTTGAAAATCCCAACCCCAGATTCCCGCAGGCTTATTATGATGAAAAGGGAATTGAAAATCCTTACACCGATGCCTATAAATGGTATCCCGGTTAATATTTCGGAGGTTGCCAATGATTAAATTACTGACTTTAAAAAATTCATCCGACCTTTCCTCGGACGCACTTTACAAAATTTGTCTTACGGCAGAGGAATACGGTCTCAGTGACGACAATATCGAAACTTATGAAAGTGCCGAGGAGCTTCTCGACGCAGCTTTGATTTTTGCCGAAAAAGGCTATCACATCATTATCTCCGTTGAAAATGACTGCTATAATTCTCTCAAGCGTGATGTTATCGGCAAGCTTTTGCTTGAAGAATATGAAAGTGATGAAATCAAAGACCTTATCACTGTCAATGCCGGTGATGACATTTCGGAAATCGACTTAACAGGTCACTGCATTATTCCCCGAGGAAGCCTCTACCATTTTACTGCCGACGGACTTTTCTGCGGCTTCTCCGTAGATGCACTTCACGGAAAACTCAGCTTTATTCCCCTTGACTTTATGCGTCTTGACGCCGTACTTCTTTCACTTAAAGACGAAGTGCTCGAAACAATGCGTGCAATTGAAAACGGCGAAAGACCGCCTATAAGAATGCCCCAAACAGACATTGAGCCTTGTGTAAGTGAGCTTGTCACCAACCTTGATAATGCAAACATGACCCTTGCCCTTGCCACAGGCGAGGCGGCTATGTGGGTATATAACCTCTACGAAAGCATTGATAAGCTTTCAGAAAAAATTAAATTTGTTGAGGTTGTTGACGAAGTCCCCGAGGACAGTGCCGATGAAACTGCCGAAACGGAATCAGTCAAGGTAATCCGCCACGCAAGAGAAGCCATGCTCAACACTCAAAGCACTATGGGCGGTGCAATTTCCGAGATTTATTCCACCGAAAATGCCGAGGGTAAAACCGTTTATTTTGCCTATGCGGCATTAGTTGACAGAAGCTCTGCAAAAGCTAAGAAAATTAACACCTCTAACCCCGGTGACCTGCAGTCAATTCTCCCCCACGCTTTGACAATTCTTGCCGAAATGGTAAATGGAAAAGCTGAAGCGGCTATCAAGAAAGCTGCTTTAAAAGAAGAAAAAGAAGACGCCGAAGAAAGCGATGACGACCTTACGCAAACAGACAAAAACGATAAGCAGCTTTCAAAAAATATGCTGATTGTTGCCTGTGTTGCCCTTATTGTTGCAGTTGTGTTGCCGATTGTACTTGCAGTAAAAATCATAACTCCGAAAGAGACTACAACAATACCTTATCAAAACCCGTCAATCCCGGTAAACGGCTCCCTTGCTACCGACTACTACGGTACAACAACTACCCTGCCTTATCAGTCAACTTCATCTTTTATTCCCTCAACCTCACAGAATATTTCAAATAATGTTTCCACAACACAGCCTATTGCCTCTGACGTTCAAGGCACTACAACGCAGTCAGTTGTAACACCCTCCACAAAGGGCACCTTTACATTCTACGTTTTCGGTTACGGCCACGGTGTAGGCATGAGCCAGGTGGGTGCAAATTACCTTGCCGGTTTAGGCTGGCAGTGGGCAGAAATTCTCACTCATTACTACTACAGCCCCGACGCCTCCATTGTTTACGGTGAAATTTATCCCGAAAAAATCACCTATGAGGGCGCACAGTATGACACAAGGGAATACCTTGCAAGAGCTACACAGGCTGAAATCGGTTCTTCATATAATATTGAGGCTATCAAGGCTCAGGTTGTTGCAATTTACACTTACGCAAGATACTATAACTCAACTTCAATAGCAAGCGGAAATCCCATTTTTACAAGCAACCTTACAAGCTCGGCTCACGCTTTCTTAGGCGGTGACGAAACTCCTGCGTCAACAGTTTACGCTGCTGTTGACGAGATTATGAGCATCGGACCCTACATCTCCTATAACGGCACAACAGCTCTTACGCCTTTCCACTCAATGAGTGCAGGAAAGACCACCTCATATTACAACACTTGGGGTAAAGAGCAAGGTGCAAGCCTCGCCTACCTTGCAGGTGCAAGGACATCAATCGGTGACTACTACGACCCGGAATATAAGAGCACCGTAACCCTTTCAAGCGAAGACATCAAAACTCTCGCCGCTGCTTACGGCATCACTCTTTCAGGCGACCCTGCTAACTGGATAAGCATCATAACCCACGATGCCGCCGTAAGAGAGGACATCGGTTACGTTTCGTCAATAAATGTGGGCGGAACCGTTATGACCGGCAATGAGTTCAGAATTAAGCTTTTAGGCGGCCGTATACGTTCACACTGCTTTACCTTTACTTACACACCCACAGCTTAAACAGAGTATGGTATATCATTCAGGGCATATCCTCAGCTAAAACAAAGCCTTGACATACTCAAGGTTTTAAGGTATACTTTCATTTGGTAAAAAATAAAAATAATATAAAAACAAAGGAGTAATTATTATGCCATTAGTAACTACAAAAAAAATGTTTGAGGATGCATACAAAGGCAACTACGCTATCGGTGCATTCAACGTAAATAACATGGAAATCATCCAAGGCATTACAAGAGCGGCTAAAAAGCACAATTCTCCCGTTATTCTTCAAGTTTCCGCAGGCGCAAGAAAGTACGCTTCACACGGCTACCTCAAAGCTATGGTTGAGGCTGCTGCCGAGGAAACAGGCCTTCCCATTGCACTTCACCTTGACCACGGTCCTGACTTTGAAACCTGCAAGGCTTGTATTGACGGCGGTTTCACCTCAGTTATGATTGACGGCTCACACCTTGATTACGAGGAAAACGTAGCTCTTACAAAAAAGGTTGTTGACTATGCACACGCTCACGGCGTTGTTGTTGAAGGTGAGCTCGGTCAGCTTGCAGGTATTGAAGATGACGTTAACGTAAGCGAAGAAGACGCAAACTTCACTGACCCCAATCAGGTTTATGACTTTGTTACAAGAACAGGTGTTGACTCGCTTGCTATTGCAATCGGCACAAGCCACGGCGCTTACAAGTTCAAGCCCGGTCAGAAGCCTCAGCTTCGTTTCGACATTCTCAAGGAGGTTGAGAAAAAGCTCCCCGGTTTCCCCATTGTTCTTCACGGTGCTTCATCAGTTAATCAGGACGATATCAAGACAATCAACGCATACGGCGGTGAAATGCCCGACGCTATCGGCATTCCCGAGGATATGCTTCGTGAGGCCGCTTCCATGGCAGTTTGCAAAATCAACGTTGACTCCGATATCCGTATTGCTATGACTGCTGCTGTCAGAAAGCACTTCAGCGAAAATCCCAAGCACTTTGACCCCAGACAATACCTCACTCCTGCAAGAGATGCTATTGAGGGTGTTGTTTCACACAAAATTGAAAAAGTCCTTGGCAGCGAAGGCAAAGCATAATCAAAATAAATTCAGCAAAAGTAAAAACAAAGATTTCATTTATCAACGCCGAATAAGGAAATTTTATGCAGGATACGGTGTAACTCAGTAAAATGGGTTACACCGTATCATTTTTCTCTTATGCCATAAAACAGAAGTTCTGCAGATTTGCCCCTGTTCCCTCCATCAAAGCAATATGAAAATGGCGGCAAGGATTTTTCCCTGCCGCCGATAATGTGTAACATTTTAATGTATATCTTTCTTCGCGTATTTCAGATATGCAATAATGATTCCGCTGATTCCCAAGACTATACCGATAACAACTAAAGCAAAGTCCAAACTGCCGTTTGATACAATATCAGCTCCCTCGCAATATCCAAACGGTGTGATGTATTTTAAAAATTCAGCCACATCGGCAATGTTGGCAATCAGATTCAAAAAATACATCATAACGGCAATGCCCATTCCAATACCCACGCTGCCTTTGCGAAGAAAAGCCGAAATACCAAAGCAAATTCCCGCAAGCTCTAACTGGAGCAGATAATAGGCGAGGTGCAAGAGACTGATTTCTTTACAAGGTATTGTCTCACCAACGGCGGCTATAGAACCAATAGCAAGTGCATAAATAATTATATTCATAGCTGTGATTTGAATTAACACAGCAGTCAGCTTTTCGGTAATAATCCTTTTGCGGCTGACAGGATGAGTAAGCAGAAATTCCGCAGTTTTGTCCTTTTCTTCTTTACTGAGAATACCGACTGCACAAAGAGAAGCATAAAATGCGCCACCGAGCCCCAAAACATTGCCGCACTCAACAGCATAAAACCCTATAAGCGTTCCGAAGTTCAAACGGTCCATACCGAATGCCTCGGTGAAAGAACCCATAGAAGCAAACATATCGTTGACGCTCTCCATCTGTCCTTTCATTTCCGGAAACAGAAAAATACAGGTCGCAAGCAAAAAACCGATGGACGCCGTCCATATCAAAAAGGAAGTTTTGCCTTGCCTTAGTTCGTGTTTTACAAGCGTCATGCCGTCTCACCGTCCTTTTCATAATAATGCAGGAATACTTCTTCAAGATCCGGCTCCGTAACCGTAAGGTCATCAACCTGACCTGAATACAATGTGCGCAGTAGATTGCCCATATCTCCGCTATAAAGGAAGCTTAGCGAGTCTTTTGTTTCTTTTCTGTCACGAATACCGCTTAGCTGTTCAAGATTTATGATACCGTGAACAGTTACGCGCTTCGCGTTTGTCTTTGACAGAGCATCCACACTGTCGCACGCAATAATTTTACCCTCACGTATAATCGCCGCACGGGTGCAGTTGCGCTGAATTTCCGAGAGAACATGGCTGGATAAGAAAATCGTTGTGCCTTCCTTGTTTCTCTCACGCAGAATGTCAAAAAACTCTTTTTGCATCAGCGGATCGAGTCCGCTTGTCGGCTCATCCAGCACCAGTAATTCAGGACGATGCTGTAAAGCACAGACAATAGCGACCTTTTTTCTGTTGCCAAAGGACAGCTCGTCAATCTTTCGTGATACATCAAGCTGTAAGCGCTCACAGAGCAATCTCGCTTCGGCGGTGCAATCCTTTTTCCGCAGTTCGGCGGACAGCTTCAATACATCTTTCACTTTCATTCCTTGGTAAAACAATGCTTCCGAGGGAAGATAACCGATATCCTGCAAAATTGTCACCTTTTCTTTTGTGACGTCTTTTCCGAATATCGTCGCGTTGCCGCCGGTGGGAGCAATCAGTCCGAGCAGGGTTCGGATTGTCGTGGATTTTCCGGCGCCGTTCGGACCAATGAAGCCGAAGAACTCGCCCTGTGATACCGTCAGGTCAAGGTCTATGATACCTCTTGACTTACCGTAGTATTTCGTTAGCTTTGCAGTTTTAATAATCTCCATATTCCGTCACTCCTTTCGAAGATATATACTCTTCCAAAAATTCATAAGCTTAGTAAAACCCTTTTCCATCTCATCCATATCCACATTACCACGCTGAACCATCTCCCAAAGATAGCCCTCAGATGCCCAATACATATCACGATACATCATAGGAATATCAAGTCCCGGAATAAACTGTTCCGGATTCATGTTCAAAAGTGTCTTATCCGCTTTAAGATTAAAGTATTTGTGATAACTTTCCTGTACGGCGGCGGAAATTTCTGCATCCTTTTCGTAAAAAGCCTTGATAGTAAAGCTCGCCATATCTGGGTAGATGCGAATAATTTCCATTTTTGCCCTCATACCCCGTTCCATGCTCTCAAAGAGATTTTTCTGTCCGTAACAGTTGTACTTTGTCAAAAATTCTATGGTTATTTCTGCACATTTGTCCCACAAAAACATATACAACTCTTTTTTGTTGTGAAAATAATGAAAGAGCAGGGATTTGCTGATGCCTGCCGCATCCGCAATTTCGCTCATAGGACTGTTTTTATAGGAATTTTGTGAAAACACTCTGTATCCTGCGTTTATGATTGCCTGCTGCTTTTCTGCAGGCAAAGAAAAGAACCTTTCATTCATACCATGGCCTCCGTTAACCGATTCGGTCAGTACCATTATAAAGTCATTGACCGATTTTGAGAAGACCTTTTTGAAAATTTATTTGGATATATAAACAAAACCGCAAAACTGCGGTTCCTTAGAAATATATATTGTGATGATAAGTGCATTTTGCCTATCGGATAATATGGTGCTTACATTGAAGCAGTGGAATTTTAAAATTACGAATGCGATTTTGTTTTTGACATAAAGAAAGACAGAGTAAAAAGCATTCTTGCCTTATACTTTGTCTTTCTTGCCTTTGTAACATCTATAAAGTTTTAGTTAAGAAATAAATTCAGCAGTATATTTTTGCAAAGCACAGTAACCCTCATTTTTCACCGTACATTTTATTATAATACTCCACATATTCACCGCTTACTATCTTCTGCCACCAGCCGGTGTTAGCAAGGTACCAGTTCACGGTTTTGCGAAGTCCGTCTTTAAACTTAGTTTCGGGGCACCAGCCAAGCTCACGCTTGATTTTTGTCGGGTCAATAGCATAACGCATATCGTGACCGGGTCTGTCCTTGACAAAAGTTATCAGACTTTCGTCCTTACCTAAAATATTGAGAATGCTTTTAACAACCTCAAGGTTGGTTTTTTCATTGTGACCGCCTATATTGTAGACCTCACCTATTTTGCCGTCGTGCAAAATCATATCAATAGCCTTGCAATGGTCTTCAACATAAAGCCAGTCACGGACATTTGCACCCTCTCCGTAAACGGGGAGCTTTTTACCCTCAAGGGCATTTATAAGCATCAAAGGAATCAGCTTTTCGGGGAAGTGATAAGGACCGTAGTTATTACTGCAACGGCTGATTGTCACCTTTGACCCGTACGTACGGTAATAAGCCTGTACCAAAAGGTCAGCGGAAGCTTTACTTGCCGAATAGGGCGAAGACGTATGAATCGGAGTTTCCTCGGTAAAGAAAAGGTCGGGTCGGTCAAAAGGTAAGTCACCGTAAACCTCGTCTGTTGACACCTGATGAAAACGTATGTTGCCGTATTTCCTGCAAGCGTCAAGAAGCACCTGTGTACCCAAAACATTTGTCTTTAAAAAGACCTCCGGCTCATATATGGAACGGTCTACATGGCTTTCTGCCGCAAAATTGACCACGGCATCAAAGTTTTCTTCTTCAAAAAGAGAGTACACCGCACTGCGGTCGGTAATATCGCCTTTAAAAAAGCGGAAATTTTCACTTTGCATGGCTTTTTCAAGGCTTTCAAGGTTACCTGCATAAGTCAGCTTATCAATACAAACAAGCCTGTATGACGGGTGTTTTTTCTGCATATAATATATGAAATTCGCACCGATAAAGCCGGCACCGCCCGTAACTAAAATATTCATCATTTCTCCCCTGCCTTTCCTACATAATAAAAGAAATAATATGTTCTAATTATAACCTATACTTATTTAAAATTCAAGTTCTCTTTTTAAACTTCCTGCCGCAATGAGGACAGCTTATTTCTATTTTACCCCTGTCCGAGGGAACACGCAGGGTTCTGTGACACTGAGGGCAGTTAAAATACTTGTGTTCCTTGTCTTTCTTTTGATTGACCTTTTTATAAAAAAAGCCTATCCAAGGTTTCGCCCAATTCATAAATTTAACATTTTCATTGTATCTTTTAGACCTGTTCTTTGAAAGCATACGCACAACTGCGGCAATATAAAACACTGTGCCGATACTTCTCAAATAAAAGAATTTATTAGGTACAAAAAGTGTTAAAAGAAGCGTTGAAACCAAACCGCAGACAATAAGAAAAATATTAAGCTGATCGTTGCCGTAACGACCTTGCATAAACTGATATAATTTATTTTTTATCATGAAAACCACCTCATTTTAATGATAAACAGCATACTTAAATTATAAATTAAAAAATAAATAAGTCAAGTTAAAAATTTAATATAAAATATTGACTTTTAACTGTGTTCCGTGTTATACTTGAATAAGTTTATACTATTTTACGGAAAGTAGAGATGTTAAAAATGTCCTTTGTAAAAAAATACTTCAAACGTTATTTAGTTGATGCTATGAGCTTTATGGCTCTCGGCCTTTTTTCCTCGCTTATTGTGGGCCTTATCATAACTCAGCTTTCAAAAATTCCGGGGCTTTCAATTCTCGGCTCCTTTACAGGCGTGCTTTCCGCCTCCTCACCTGTTATCGGTGCGGCTATCGGTGCGGCTATTGCATACGGCCTTAAATCAAAGCCCCTTGTTATTTTCTCCTGTATTGCCGTAGGTGCTTTCGGCTATGAATTAGGCGGTCCCGTAGGCGCTTACATTTCAGCACTTGTGGCAAATGAAGTGGCTTCTCTTGTAGCAGGCAAAACCAAAATTGACATTGTGCTCACACCCCTTGTTACAATTATTACAGGCGGCTTTGTAAGCACCTTTGCAGGTCCCTACCTTTCACAGCTTATGACCTCCTTAGGTGACCTTATTAACAACGCAACTCAGCTTCATCCTTTCCCAATGGGCATAACCGTTTCGGTTATTGTGGGTCTTATTCTCACTGCACCCATAAGCTCTGCCGCACTTTGTATAATGCTGGGTCTTGAGGGTATTGCCGCCGGCGCCGCCGCCGTAGGCTGTGCCGCACAGATGATAGGCTTTGCAGTCACCTCCTATAAAGCTAACGGCATAGGCGGACTTATAAGTCAAGGCTTAGGTACAAGTATGCTTCAATTCGGCAACATTATGCGGCACCCTCAAATTGCTCTTGCCCCAACCCTTGCGGCGGCAGTTTTAGGTCCTGTTTCAACAGTTCTTTTAAAAATGACAAACACCCCCTCCGGCGCAGGTATGGGCACAAGCGGACTTGTAGGTCAATTCGGTGCTTACTCTGCAATGGCTGAAGACTTCGGAAGCGGTAAAACAATAGTCTTGATTGTTGTTATGCATATTATAGCGCCTGCAATATTAAGCCTTGTTTTCCACTTGATTTTCAAAAAAATCGGTCTTGTGAAAGACGAATACCTAAAGCTTGAAAAAATTGACTGAATTAGGATGAAAATATATGAATGTTTACGATTTTGACGATACCATCTATGACGGTGACACCACGCTCACATTTTTTACCGATTTTTTCAAAAAAGACCCCACTCTTGTAAGGTACATTCCAAACCTTGTAAAAGTTATGCGGGACTATCGGAACCTCAGCTTTCGCTTTGAAGACGTGGTTGAAAAGTACGGCTACATTGTAACGGACTACTTTTTAAACAGCGGTCTTTCCCTTGACGATTTGGCAAAAGAATACTGGGACAAGCACGAAGACCGCATAAAGCCTTTTTACAAGGAAATTCAGAAAGAAGATGACCTTATTATCAGCGCTTCGCCACTTTTTATCATCAAGGAGATATGTGAACGCTTGGGAATAAAGTACTACCTGGGCACTGATTTTGACCCCGTTACGGGCACTTTCGGTAAAGGCTGTTTCCGTGACAATAAAATTGAATTTTTCCGTGAAGCTTTCCCCAACGGAGTAATTGACGATTTCTACACCGACAGCTTGCACGATGAGTTTCTCTTTCCCTATGCAAAACGCGTTTTTATGGTTAAGGGTGACAAAATCACACAGATAAAATAATATGGAACGTATTGATAAAATAATCGCCTCACAAAGCAAGTATTCCCGCAGTGAGGTTAAAAAGCTTGTCAAAGAGGGTCTTATTAAGCTCAACGGCGAAACGGTAAAAGCTTCCGACATAAAATGTGACGGGCAAAAGGATGAAATCACCGTAAACGGCACTCCCCTTTTTTACAAAAAGCACCTTTATATTATGCTCAACAAACCTAAAGGTGTTATAAGTGCCACCGAAGACAAAAATAAAAAAACCGTTCTCAACCTTGTGCCCGAAGAGCTTTACAGAAGCGGTCTTTTTCCTGCCGGACGTCTTGACAGTGACACCACCGGCTTTGTACTTTTAACCGATGACGGCGACTTTGCCCACAAAATACTCTCGCCGAAAAATCACGTTATGAAAACCTACCACGCGACTTTAAAAGCACCTATTTCAGACAGTGACATTATTAAGTTTAAAGAGGGCTTAACCCTAAGTGACGGCACAAAATGCCTTGAAGCTCAGGTTAAAATGATTTCACAGCAAATTTGTGAGGTCATCATTTGCGAGGGTAAGTATCATCAGGTTAAGCGTATGTTTGCTTCCGTAGGCAACAAGGTGCTTGAGCTGAAAAGAGTTAAAATGGGCGCTCTGCCTTTAGACGAAAATCTCCCCGAGGGTATGTGCAGAGAGCTTACTCAAAAGGAAGTTGAACTGATAGAAAGCAGAGACTAAAAAACCGCCCAATCCTGCAAAATGCGGATATGAACGGTCAATAAGCAAAATTTAATTGTATAGTACCCATAAAAAACAAGCGCACAAATATCTTTAAATGAAAGCAGTCGTTTAAAGATATTTTTTTTCTTTTTAATTTTTTTATCCCCACACAACCGTATAAGATAAATGTCAATGCAATAATAACTAATCCGTGAAGATAATAAGTGTTGATAAAATAAACCGCATTTCCTGTTATTTCTTCATAGTGATACACTGTTTCAACTTCATCAAATATTTCGTTTTGACGTTCAGTATATTAAGGTATATACAGCTTGTTAAATTCACGTTTCAAATATTAGGGGAGCTGTCACAAAACAACTGAGGGAATAAACGGGCGACGGTGAGAGACCACCGTCCGTTAATCATTATTCAAGCGAGCACACAGCACCGTCTCCTGTGTTATGTATATACTCAATATATTAACGCTTTATAGTTAATACATTTCGGATATTCCATACATATTTCCCACATTAATAAATTTATTTATTAACTCTTCTGCCGTTATTTTTTTCGGTTTTACATTGATTATAGCTGTTATGATTGGTGAAATATCATTTGAACAACTATATGAACAACAATATATTTTGTTATCCTTACTTATATAAAAGCTACCATCATACACACCTGTATGCACATTTAATGTGGACGTGTCATATTCAATCAAGGGAGAAGCTACCCATAAACATCCATTATTTTCCCCTTTTTCGATTTTCGAACAAAGCCTTCCGGCATCTACATTGTATCGTGACAGTTCCGACTGTACAGCACACGATACAAAGGTATCCATATCAATAGCATTTTCCCCTTTAAAAATATCGATATTGATAGATACTCCATCCACTTCCGCCTCAAAAACACCTACGAAAGAATACTCAGGAAAAATATCTTCTCCACCTTTGATATTTCCTCCAATAGTATATTCTTTACCATAATATTCAACCGTATAAGGTTCCGGAGCATATTGAATATCCAGTTTTTCAATGAGAGGAACAACTTTATTTACATTGTTGGATAAATCAAGAGAAATATTACGATATTGTCCATAATACAACATCATATACGGAACAAGAAGTGCAATAATAATTATTGCTATGGATACCACTACAGATACCGCTTTTATTGTTTTTTAATCTTATGATGGAATAAAAAAGCGATGTTACGCTTATTAAACCGCCTATTATTCTGACAACTATAGATAAAAATATAGCTTAACTCCATATTATTCTTAAATTTTACAACTTTTTCTCTTTGAAAAATGCAGCTCATTATCCTGTATATAGCCAAGTTTACTGTATACGGCCTGAGCAACAAAATTTTCATTTCCGGTTAGAAGTTCGTATTCGTGAAGCGGATAATTATTGTTGCAATAAGTTTCAGCATAAGTAAGCATTTCACTTGCAATGCCCCTTTTTCTATATGTTGGCTTAACATACACTTCCGTAATCTCAGGCATATATTCATCATAGCAGAATGATTTCTTTAGCTGAACACAAACAAATCCAACCAACACATCATCTTCATCAGCAACGATAACAACTTCCTGCTTATTATTCTTGAGGGATTTTATAATATTATCTATACTTGTTTCTCCCTCGCCATTAAATTCATTATTTAAGATATTTAATTGCTCTGCATCATTTATGGTTGCTATTCTTACCATTACAATCTCCGCCAAATTCAAATTTATATTTATAATTATATCATACAGCATATATAAAAATCAATACAGAGCATTTTATAAAGAACCTCACCTTTTTTGAGTCCCGACATTTGAAAAAATTTTTGTTAGTTACTTGTTAGTTACTTGTTAGTTACGAGCAGAAATATACACGATTTTAGACTACTTTAAGTAAAAGAAAACCCCCTAAAACACTGGATTTCCGGCATTTTAAGGAGTTTGTCAGTTTTGGAACCTCT
>JBJEOK010000008.1:0-72296 GCA_051880695.1 Acutalibacteraceae bacterium
AGACGTTGAATACACCGACACTTACACCGTAGTAATTCCTGCAACAGGTCACGAGTATTCGGCTCCCGTCTGGACTTGGACAGCAGACCTTGAAAACGGCAGTGCCACAGCAACATTCACTTGCTTTAAATGTGACGATGTACAAACTCCCGAGGTAACAGTTACAAGTGAAGTTACTTTAGATGCAACCTGTTTAACAGACGGTACACTCACCTATACTGCAACAGCCACTTTCGAAGATGAAGAATACACCGACACTTATGATGTGGTAATTCCTGCCCTCGGTCACGATTTCAGTGAGGAAATTCACGATGAAGCACATCTTGTTGAAAGGGCAAACTGTGTTCATCTTGACCTTTACAGATACAGCTGTATCCGTTGTGACGTTATGGGTGAAGAAACCTATGAATTCGGCGGTGAGCTTCAGGAACACGTTAAAGTTCAGCGTATAGAGGAAAAATATCTTGTTTCAAAGGCAGACTGTACTCATAGCGCCGTTTATAAAATGGGCTGTCAAAACTGTGAAACAATCTTTGATGAAACTTATGAAGACGGCACACCTCTTTATCATAAATTTACAAAAGAGGTTGTAAAACAAACTGCAACTACAAAAAGAGAGGGTTATATCAACTTCCACTGTGCTGATTGCGGTGTCAGTGACGATCAGCCTATCCCTATTGCAAAGCTTGCTTCTGCAAAGCTTTCGGCAACAAGCTTTATTTACACAGGCAAGGCAGTTACTCCCGGTATTGTTGTAAAAGACGTTGACGGAGTAGTTCTTGAAAAGGGTATTGATTACACAGTTTCCTATCAAGACAATACTGAGCCGGGTACAGGTAAGCTTATACTTACATTTATCGGCAAGTATTCCGGCAAATATACTTTCAACTTCACAATTAACATCGGTAAACCTGAAAAGGTCGCTTTTTCGGCTAATACTTCCACAATCAAAATTGCTTGGTCACAGGTTGCCGGTGCGGCAGGCTACGGTGTTTATTACAAAACAGCAAGCGGCTGGAAAAAGTTAGGTAACACCACAAAGCTCGAAGCTACATTCAGCAAGCTTCCCGCCGGTACAAAGTATACCTTTGCAATCAGGGCGGCAATTAAAAAAGACGGCAAGGTTATCTGGTCAAATATTTATTCAACCCTTGAAGCTTCAACAGCTCCCTTAGCTCCTGCAAAGGTTACTTCAGCACAAAGCACAAGTGCAATTAAGCTTTCCTGGTCAGCTGTAAAGGGTGCCACAGCTTACAGAGTTTATTACAACACCTCAAAGGGCTGGAAAAAGTTAGGCGATACCGCGGCTACAAGCTGTACCTTTAAAAAGCTTCCGTCAGGTACAAGCTATATGTTTGCCGTAAGACCCTATATCAAAACGGCAAACGGTGCAGTATGGGGTGATTATAAGACACTTATTACCGCAACAAAGCCTGCGACTCCCACGGCTAAGGCTGTTTCAAATTCAAGCAAAACTATTACCGTTTCCTGGAATAAGGTTCAGGGTGCAAGCGGTTATCAAGTGTTCTATAAGACTGCAACAGGCAATTATACCTTAATTAAGACCGTAGGACCGAATGTTACGGTGCTTACGGATACGGATTACACAAGCGGCTCAACTTACACAATTGCCGTAAGAGCTTATAAGGCAGTAAGCGGCGGATATATTTACGGCAGCTTTAATCCGGTCAAGGTAACTGTGCGTTAAAATTGAGAGGGATAGAAAATGCAGTTTAAAATTCTTGAATTTTATAAAAAAATCATTGCAATGCTTATGGCGTTTTTAGCTTCAATGGGTCTTACCTGCGGCGGTAATGAGCCTGTCGATGAAATAATAAGAGGCGAGGTAAACAAAGCGGTGGCTTATGATACCGACAATGCCGATTACAGCTTATCAATTGATGCAACAGACGAAATGTATGACATAAGCGACTTGCTTTTCGGTGTTTTCCTTGAGGACATCAACTTTGCCGCTGACGGCGGTCTTTATGCCGAAAAGGTAATCAACCGTTCATTTGAATATTTCGATCAGGCAAAAGACGGTAAGCTCCACGGCTGGTCAGCCGTGGAGGGCGCCGACCTTGAAATTAAAAACACAGACGGTCTCAACGCTAACAATGAAAATTATCTTGTTATAACCAATAACGGCGACACAAAAGCCGGTGTACAAAACAGAGGTTTTCTTGACGGTATGAGCTGTAAAAAGGAAAAGTACAACTTTTCGGTTTATTTAAAGGCTGTTGACGGTTATGACGGAGCTGTTACGGTAAGGCTTACGGCAGGCGGAAATGTTGCCGCCGAGGGTGAAATTAAAGCTATCGGTGAGCAGTGGACAAAGTATGAGCTTTCCTTTACATCTTCCCTTGAAGCTGACACAGACGTTTATCTTCAGGTGCTTTGCGAAAAAGGCAGTGTTGCCGTTGATATGGTTTCGCTTTTCCCCGAATACCTATAAAGGCCGTAAAAACGGCTTAAGAAAAGACCTTGCCGAAACGGTGGCAGCCATTAAGCCTAAGTTTTTACGTTTCCCCGGCGGCTGTGTTATTGAGGGTGTTGACTATGATTCAGCCTACAATTGGAAATATTCAATCGGTGCAGGCGATGACGGACTTCCCCTTGAGTTTAACGCTACTTACGGCGATGTTGCCGCAAGAAAATACTCCCTTAACCTTTGGACTGACTTAAATGCAACGGAGGACCCGCTTCCCTGTTTTATGAGCTACGGCTTGGGCTTTTATGAGTACTTCCTCTTTGCAGAGGACATGGGTGCGGTAGGTGTTCCCGTTATCAACTGCGGACTTCACTGTCAGGCAAGAGGCAGAGAGCCCGTACCTATGGACAGTCCCTTGTTCGAGCAATATGTTCAGGATATGGTTGACCTTGTTGAATTTTGCCGCGGCGGTGCCGATACAACCTGGGGTAAGGTTAGAGCTTCCCTCGGTCACGAGGAGCCGTTTGAACTTAAATACATCTGTATCGGCAATGAAAACGAGGGTGAAAATTACTACGAAAGATACGAAGCCTTCCTTGAGCGCTTTATGCGTGAAAAGGCAAGCAATCCCGAGCTTTATGAGGGTATAGAGCTTATTTATTCATCAGGCCTCAGCGACGCAACTCACAGCGCAAATTACGTTAAATCTTACGAAAATGCAAAGCAGTGGCTTGACAGTCACCCGGAATACACCGTAAACGATTACGCAGGCGCAACGGATCAGCATTATTATAACGACCCCTCCTGGTTCCTTAAAAATGTTGACTATTATGACGCCGATAATTATTCAAGAGATGTTTCCCACATGACAGACAAGTCCTACGGCGGTGCAATAGGTGTATTTGTGGGTGAATATGCCGCAAAGTCAAACAGACTTGAAGCGGCCCTTGCAGAAGCCGCCTATATGACAGGACTTGAAAGAAACGGTGACATTGTTAAAATGGCTGCTTATGCGCCTCTTTTCGGTAACCTTACGGCTACTCACTGGTCACCTGACCTTATTTGGTACAATAACAGTGTTACAACAGGTTCAATCAACTATTACGTTCAAAAGCTTTTCTCAACTAATCAAGGAAAAACACTTCTCAAATCTGAGCTTGAGGGTGCTTTAATTCCCGAAAAAGACCTTAAAGGTAAGGTCGGTGTCGGTACGTGGTACACCACCGCGGAATATGACAACTTACTTGTCAAGGACAACCTTTCAGGTGAAACCCTTGCAAAAGAAAACTTCACCTTGGGCTCAGTCAAGCTTGACTGGAGCGAGCCGACAGGCGGTGAATGGAAAGTTACCGGCGGTAAGCTTCAAAACACCGAAGCGTGGATGGCTAACACCCTCAACGGTGCCGTTACATTCTACGGCGATAAGGACTGGACAAACTATACATACTCAATCGACTGCAAGAAAACAGGCGGTGACGAGGGCTTCCTCATTCCCTTTGCAGTTAAAGATACGGACAATTACATTTTCTGGAATATCGGCGGTTGGGGCAATACAAAGAGCGCCTTGCAAAGAATTGAAAACGGCGTTAAAACCTGGGAGATTCCCGGTACAATTACCGACTTTACCGTTGAAGAGGGCAAAACCTACAATGTTAAAATTGAGGTTAACGGCACTAACATTAAAGGCTACATCAACAACGTGCTTCAATTTGAATATGAAGCAGGCAGTGACTGTAATGCAGAGGCTTATCAAGTGGTTTCCATTGACGAAAGCGGAGACATTATAATCAAGCTTGTCAATGTCACAGGCTCAAACAGAAGCTTTGCAATTGACGTGATAAGCGACAAGACCGTATCGTCAACTGCGACAGTTGAACAGCTTTACGGCACAAGCCTTGACAATGACAATATTCTCGGTGCCGAGGAGGACTGCAAAATAGAGAAATTTACTGTTGACGGCATAAGTGAAAAGTTTAACTATACCGTACCTCAGTATTCCGTAACTGTAATCAGAATACCTCAAAAGTAAAAAATTAAATCGGCCTTGCACAAAAGTGTGAGGTCGATTTTTTAACTGCGTTTTACCAATACTTTCTAACCTTTATGATGATTTCCGTAACTTGACTTTTACCTTCCGCTGTGGTATATTTAAAATGGATTATTAGTAATGTTAGGAGGAGCTTTGATGAGAAAAATCCTTTTAGGTGTTTTTGCGGCGGCTTTGATTTTACTTGCGGTGCCGTCTTTCAATATAGATGAAAATCTTTGTTTTACAGCAAGTGCTAAGGAAAGTGAAAACGGCTTTTATTACACCGTAGCCGACGGTGAAGCCACAGTTACGGGAACGGACGGCTCCCTTTCGGGCGATATTACGGTGCCCGTTGCTTTGGGCGGTTATCTTGTTACAGCAATAGGCGAAAGAGCCTTTGACAGCAATTCCGCCGTTAAATCGGTGAAGCTTCCCTCGGCGGTTAAGGTTATCGGTAATGAGGCCTTTTATATGTGCGCGGCGCTTGAAAGCGTAACGCTTCCGTCAGGTCTTAAAACTATCGGTAACGGAGCTTTTCAAAAATGCAGTGTGCTTAAAAGTATAACTGTGCCCTCGTCGGTCACTTTGATAGGGGACTATGCTTTTGACGGATGCTTTTCACTTGAAAGTGTGGGTCTTTCAAAGGGACTTATAACAATAGGTGACTATGCCTTTAACGGCTGTAAAAAGCTTGCAGGGATTACTTTTCCCTCAAGCCTTACAACAGTAGGTGCTTATGCTTTTTCAGACTGTGTTGCAATTAAAAACCTCACCTTGCCCGACAATATTGTCGCCATAGGTGAATATGCCTTCAGCGGCTGCACTGGTCTTACGGGGGCGGTTTTGCCTTTAAATCTCACTGTTATTGAAAAGGGTCTGTTTTTTGACTGTGTGAGCCTTAAAAGTGTCATACTTCAGAAAAAAATTCTTGAAATTAAAACAGACGCCTTTGTCTCCTGCGAAAACCTTAAAAGCATAATAATTCCCGACAGCACTCAGTACATAAGAAAAACGGCCTTAGGCTATAACAAGGATTTTTACGGTGTTTATCATAAGGTCGAGGGCTTTGTGGTTTACGGTGCAGTCGGTTCGGTAACGGAAACATACTGCAAAAATAATGAGCTGACTTTCAGGACGAGCTTTACTGTCGGCAAGCCGCAAAAAGTTACCTCCAATCAAAGCACAAGCGCCATAAAGCTTACCTGGACAAAGGCAGCCAATGCCGACGGCTACCGAATTTACTATAAGAAAAACGGAAGCTGGACACCTGTTGTTAAGGCGACAACAAGCCTTAGCCACACTTTTACAAAGCTTCCGGCGGGGCAAAAATACACCTTCGCTGTAAGAGCCTATGCCATAAGATATAACGATGTAATCTGGTCAGAGACCTATACGGTAATTGAAACGGCAACCAAAGCGCCCGCACCTGCAACCGTTAAATCGGCAAACAATTTCTCTGCAATTAAAATCTCCTGGAATAAATGTCAGGG
Organism: Acutalibacteraceae bacterium; assembly: GCA_051880695.1. Lineage (GTDB taxonomy): Bacteria > Bacillota > Clostridia > Oscillospirales > Acutalibacteraceae > UBA6857. The sequence goes on from JBJEOK010000008.1 coordinate 5,951, forward strand.
TGCCGACGGTTACCGAATTTACAACAAAACCGCCGACGGCTGGAAAGTGCTTGTAAAAGCAACTACCGATACAAGCTATATGTTTATAAACTTAAAGCCGGGCACAAAGGCAATTATTGCAGTAAGACCTTATATTGTAACAAAGGACACAGTTGTGTGGAGTGACTATAAAGAAGCTTTTATAGCTACAAATCCGTCAGCCCCGTCAAAGATAGTTGCCGAACAAAGCACCTCTGCAATTAAACTCACGTGGTCAAAGGTAAGCGGTGCAACAGGCTATGCCGTTTTCAAAAAAGACGGCGGGTGGAAATATTTAGGTGCTACGGATAAGTTAAACGGTACAATAAAAAATCTGAGTGAGGGAACAAAATATACTTTTGCGGTACGCTCCTTTATAAAATACGGCAGCACTGTTATATGGGGTGCCTATAAGGAAATTGAAACGGCAACAAGTATGGAAAGCTTAAAGGTCAATCCTCTTTCCGATACCGAGTCAATACTTCTTTCCTGGCAGAAAAAAAGCGGTGCCGACGGATACAGAGTTTATTATAAAACATCCGTTAACGGTAAATGGAAAATTGCCGTCAGTTCTACCAAAAACACACAGGTCTATTTTGATAAGCTTCCCTCGGGCAGAAAGTATACCTTTGTTGTAAGACCCTATATTTTGACCTCATCAGGTGTTGTGTGGGGTAAGTACGGGCAGTTTGCCGTTACTACCAAGGTCAACAGCGGCGGCTCTCTTGCCGTAACCTACGGCGGTGTGAGACTTTATAACGCCACAAGCGTTGAGTCGGTGCAAATTTACAAAAAATGGGGTCAGGAGGGTGTGATTTATTACGAGTGCAAAAACTCCTTAGGTGAAATTTTGCTTTATGCAAAGTACGGCACAGTCTGGAGAGGAGTAGCACTTGACGGCACATGGTATGATTACCAATTAGTTGAGGAGATTTGTCAAAAATGCGGAAAAACTGCAGGATACGGAAACGGTCAGTGCAGTGGCTGCTGAAAACAATAAAGCGAGCTGTAACCTAAGGGTCAGCTCGCTTTTGCTGTTAATTAAGAATTTATTTTCAAAAATTAAAAACACCCGGGGAGAAACCGAGTGCTTTTAAAAGGAGAAAATATGAAGAAAACATTATAGTGGAGAAATCTTATTTAAGTGAACCTTTCGGTTCCGCTTTGCAATCTCTCTCGATTGCAAGGTAATAATACACCATATTCCGACAAAAATCAAGAGTTTTTTTCGAAAAAAACTCAGTTCTACCTTTTAGTCAAACTGTAAGTTTATTTGATATAATTTTTGTTAAAATTGCACAAAGAAATCAAAATGTGAATATTTATTTGACAATAAATTAAGTAAGTGATAAAATAGGAAAAAGTTTCATAACTTTTAAAATCAAACAAGAAAGGGGCATAGCCTTAGGTAAAAATTATGTCAGAAAAAAAGAAAGCACTTTTAATTATCAATCCCTGTGCAGGACGAACAAAGTCCCGTGCGGGCACATTTGAAATTGTTGATAAATTTTCAAAAAATGATTATATATTTTCAGTTCACCCCACAACCTGTCAGGGTGATGCGACCAATATTGTTAAAAGAGAGCTGAAAGACAATGACTTCGTTGTTTGCTGCGGCGGTGACGGTACCTTAAACGAAACCATCAACGGTGTTATGGATATGCCAAGACGTGTGCCTATCGGTTATATTCCCACCGGCACAACAAACGACCTTGCAAGCTCATTGGGTATTCCCTCGGATATAAAAGCGGCAACGGATTTGATTATTGAGGGCAGAACCAATGATTATGACATCGGTCTTTTCAATAACAGATATTTTTCTTATGTGGCATCTTTCGGTGCTTTTACAAAAAGCTCTTACGCAACAAGCCAGAAGCTTAAAAATAAAATCGGTCATGCTGCTTATATAGCCTCTGCCATACCTCAGATTAAGGACTTACACAATATCAGAATGAAAATTGAGTATGACGGCGGCGTTATCGAAGATTCATTTGTTTTCGGCTCAATTTCAAATTCAACTTCTGTTGCGGGCTTTTTCAAAATTTCCGAAGAAGACGTTAAATTCAATGACGGTCTGTTTGAAGTTCTGCTTGTCCGCAATTTTAAGCTGCATAAATTATTGCCTCTTATAGGCAAGGTGAGAGGACAAAAATATGACGGTCAAGAAATAATTTTAATCCACACCAACAAGCTTAAAATCACCTGTCCCGACGAGGAGGTCCCCTGGACACTTGACGGTGAATACGGCGGAAAGCATAAAAATGTTATGATACACGTCCTTGAAAGGGCAGTAGAAATTTTCTCGCCGGAAAAATCTCTCTTTCTTCCTAAGCCTGAGCCGGTTGAGCCTGTTATTACCGAAACAGAAGATGTGAAAAAAGAAAGGCATTTCAGAAGAAGAAAGAACAAGGCAGAGAAAGAAGCTCACGGTGAAGCCGAAGTACAGGAAGTTAAAGTTGAAGCCGACAGCGAGCAACAAATTGAAGCTGCCGAACAGGAAAAAGAAAAAGTAACGGTTGAATAGTCATATATTTGAAAAAATGTTAAAAAAATAAATAATTTTTTAATAAATTGTTGACAAATGAAAACAATTGGGGTATAATTTCCTTACTAAGTGAAACTAATTGAGTAAGGAGGAACATCAGATGACCTATATGGACTATATTAAGGCATTAGTTGATTTCATAATGAAGCTTATTTCCTTCTTCAAGAAAAATGACAATATCGAAGGCGATGAAAACGAGGAACGGGCTTCTTTATAAAATAAAATTAAGTCGGCTGTAAAGGAACGGAAGTTTTTTTACAGCCTTTATTTTTTGTTAATAATTTTAAGTTTGACTAAGGTATATATTATATGGTATAATTTAACGATAATTTATTGCTTCAAATGTGTTTTTAAATAAATGAAAGAGAGGCGTCAAAATTTTAATGAGAAAAATTTTTAAAAAGGCGGTAAGCCTCATGCTATGCCTTGTTATAACCTTAGCGTGTTTTGCTCCTGCGGCTTCGGCGGCAGTGGAATATCCCCAAGGGGTGACAAGGGAGCAGTCTAAACAGGCAATGGTAAAGCTTGACGTTGTTCTGCTTGTTCTGTTAAGTCAAAGCGGAAAAACTATGTGGCAGGATTATGTTATGCCCTTAGTGTGTAATGACGGCACTTTAAACAGCCTTGTAAAAGGTCTTTACACGGAGCTTTCATCAAATGCCGAAACATTTTCGACTATCGGCATAAAGTTTGCCCCAAATGACGTTGCTTCGGTTTTTGGCGCTTACCCGGATGTACAACAGAGACTTCTTGCGGCAACGGATTGGAACAGTGTTAACCTTGACGGTGCAAAGTGGGGCGTAAGTGAAAAAGAGGGCTTTACTACTGCGATGGTTACGGCACTTTCACCTTTTAATGAGCTTTTATATACAATTTTATGCGGCGGTTCATACAGCCTTAACCCGCTTATTGGTATTACAGGTGCCCTAGGATATGAAAATGCTGTTTTATCGGTTTATTCCAACTTAGGTATAGAAGAGTGTACTGCTCCCGAAACTTTTTATGCTAATGCAGCAACAGACAGAAATTCAATGATAAGAAGTATTGTCTCCGATGTGCTTGCCTTTTTGGAAAAGTGCTCTAATGCACCTATGACAAAGCTTTCTTCGCTTTTACCGCAAATTGCCGCCTATATCCAAAGCGGAGGTCTTGACAGTGCTATATCAACCCTTGTAGAGCCTATTAAAATTAAAGTTTTAGGTATAACAACACCCTTTAAGGTGGGCAGCATGATTGAAAGCATTGGCAAAAGTGAGGGCGGTATGAGCCTTGATTTCAGCCTCGGCGATATGCTGACTGTTGAGGGCTTTCAAACGGCACCCTTTGACCTTGATACTCTCGCTTCCTGCGGAAATGATATAACAGGTCAGTTTGTTGCCGAAACGGGGGACAGCTTCATTTATCTTTTAAAGTGGATTATTGATACATTAAAGCTTAACTCTGCAAGCCTGCCTAATATGATAGGTCAGCTTATGCCTCAAACAAACAGTGTTGACTTAGGGGCGGTATTTACAAATCTTTTTGCTAAGTCCACTGACGAAATTGCCAAAAGTCTTATTGAGCTTTTAACTGCGTCGTCAGGAAAAACCAATCCTTATGTCTGGTCATTTGCTTCACAGCAAACATCTCAGGTAAGCTATACGGCAAACCTTGGTAAGGATAAATTTCAGCGCGTTCTTGACGGAATTGACCCCCTTTTAAGTGAATTTGTAAAAGAGGGCGGGGAGTATAAAACCGTCCGTGAGGCATTGCAGGTACAAATTTATTCAAACAAGGTTGTAACAGAGCTTATGCTCACTGTTTACAGGGCAATGGAGGATGTTAAATTAAAAGAAATTCTTGAACTTACGGGCCTTAAAGTTACACCCTACTCACTTTCCGAATATCTTACGGAAGATGAGTTTTACGGCAGCTCAAGGGTGCTTTCGTCCTACGGCAGTTTTACTGCTATTAACGATAATGAGGTCTTCACATGGGGCTTTGCCGACGGTAACAGAAGCGGTTTTATAAATGCCGTCTGTGCGATTTTCCGCCCCCTTGACAAGCTTCTTCGTATGGCGCTGACAGGTGATAAAATTACCGTTTTAGGTGCGGTTAATATTTACGGCAGTGACGGCTATAACACGGCGGTTATTCCTATACTTGAAGCACTCGGCTGTACTTATGATAAAATCCTCTCTTACAGTGAGTATGTTGAAAAGACTAAAGACGGCGATATGATGATGCCCATTGTAACTGCTATTGACAGTCTCATTGTCCGTATTATGGATGCTCCCGTTAAAACTCTTACAGAGATTTTACCCAATTTAATGTACTTTTTAAACGGCGGCGGAATTAAAATCTGCGTGGAAAATCTTCTTTATCCCGTAACAGAGCTTTTAAATGAATTTGGCGCCGCAAGCCTTGTTGACCTTTCACAGCTTACAAATATTGATGTTAAAGCACTTCTCTCCTCGCTTATAAAGGAGCTTAACTTAGGCATATCACTTCCGGAGCTTGACACAGAACAGTTTGCCTCAATGGGAACACTTATGACAGTGCAGACTCACCGTACACAAGGCGGTGCACCGATGACTATTTCTTATGTTCAGGCAGACCAAACGGCAGTGCTTGTTACGTTTTTACGCTATCTTGTTGAGGTTCTCAAAGCACCCGGTAACGAAAGTCTTATGACAAGCTTCATGAGCAGTGACACCGAGGGCGGAAATGCTATGTTTGCCACATACTCACAGGGCATAGGTGACGAAATGGCTAAAATGAACACCGATGAAACCATTGAATGGCTTTATAAGCTGTTTTTCAGGGAAAGGGCAGTTGATGTACAGCTTCAGGAAAAAGAGTATATGCCTACCATTATTTATAACGAAAAATTCCATCGGGGACTTTCAAGTAAAACAGTTTCCCTTATAATACTTGTATTTATGATACTTATTATGGTTGCAGTTATCAACCGAGAAAGGCTTATGCCCTTTGTATTAAAGCTTAAAGCAAATTTTTCCCGTTTAAAGGAAAAGCAGAGCAGGAGGTCACAGTAATGCTGATTTTAAAAAATATAGTTAAAGACTACGTCACGGGTGACACAACAGTAAGGGCGCTCAATGATGTAAGCGTCAACTTCCGTGAAAGTGAGTTTGTTTCCGTTTTAGGTCCCTCCGGTTGCGGTAAAACCACACTTCTTAATATTATAGGCGGTCTTGACCGTTATACAAGCGGTGACCTTATTATCAACGGCAAAAGTACCAAAACATTTAAGGACAGTAACTGGGATACCTACCGTAACCACTCTATCGGCTTTATTTTTCAGTCCTATAACTTAATTCCGCACCAAACCGTACTTGCAAATGTTGAGCTTGCACTGACGCTTTCAGGTGTAAGCAAAAAGGAAAGACGTGAAAAGGCAATTAAAGCTCTTGAAGCAGTGGGTCTCGGTGCGCAAATTAACAAAAAGCCTACACAGATGTCAGGCGGTCAGATGCAGCGTGTTGCCATTGCCCGCGCCCTTATCAATGACCCCGATATTATCTTAGCTGACGAGCCTACCGGTGCCCTTGATACTGAAACGAGCATGCAGATTATGGAGATACTCAAAGAAATAAGCCATGACAAGCTTATTATTATGGTTACTCATAATCCGGAGCTTGCACAAGAGTACTCAAGCCGTATTATCAGATGCCTTGACGGTAAAATTATTGATGACAGCAATCCCTTTAACCCTGAACAAAGCGACAGGGAAAACGAAAAGCTAAAGGCAGAGGAAGAAAAGAAAAAGGGTAAAAAGCCGTCTATGAGCTTTTCTACCGCTTTTAACCTCAGCCTTACAAATCTCTTTACAAAAAAGGCAAGGACTATTCTCACTGCCTTTGCAGGGTCAATAGGTATTATAGGCATTGCCCTTGTCCTTGCCCTTTCAAACGGCATTAACGGTTACATTGATAAAATTGAAAGCGACGCACTTCTGATGTTCCCGATGTCTGTTGAGCAAGAGGCTATGAACACCGACAGCCTTCTTGAAACGGCAATGGGCCTTAACCCGCTTTTAGAGGTTGACCACGACAGGGATAAGGTTTATGTAAACGACAGCTTTAATGTGCTTATCAATGCCTTTATTTCTCAGTCTTCATCAAATAATATCCGTACTTTCAAGAAGTATGTTGACGATAACAGAGCAAAATTCGATCAGCTTTGTAATGCAGTTCAGTTTAAATATTCAACGCCCCTTAATATTTACCGCGTTGACCAAAAAGACAAGCTTGTTCAGGTAAGCCCCAACAATATGCTTGACGCCATGCAAATGGACATGATGAGCGCAGTGGAGGGCTTTGTTGACCTTGACAGCTACACCAATCTCTGGCAGCAGCTTATAGGCGACAACGACACTATTAAAGAGCATTACAACATTGTTTACGGCAGACTTCCCGAAGCTTACAACGAGGCTGTTATTATCCTTGACGGTAACAATGAAATTAATGAGATTATGGCTTATGCCTTAGGCTTAATGGATCAGAGCAAGTTTATGCAGGATATGATGACGGCCCTTGGCGGTGACGAGGAGGTTGACAACGGAATTGCTGACAGCTACACCTACGAGGAAATTCTCTCACTTAAATATAAGCTTATATTAAACAGTGATTATATGGTTAAGGACGCAGAAACAGGTCTTTGGAAAGATATGAGAAATAATGCAATTTATGTTAAGGGTCAGGTTGAAAAGGGACTTGACATAAATATTGTCGGTATTATCCGTCCTAACGATGACAATGTTCTTGCAGTAGGTACAGGCTGCATAGGTTATCCCAGTGAGCTTATGGATTATGCCCTTAAAAAGAACAGTGAAAGCAAGGTTGTAAAAGAACAGCTCAGCAATACCGAAAAGGATGTTTTGACAGGTCTTAAATTTAATAATATGACTGTCAATGACTTTGACCTTGCGGATATTGACCTTACCGCGATTGATTTCAGCTACCTTGATATTACACCTTTCCTTTCAATGGCGGCCGATCTTGATTTAAGCGAGGTTGATATTACTGACCTTTCATCACTTTTCAACTTTGAAAATATGAGTGAGCTTCAAAAGAAGCTTATGGAGGGATACCTTACCGATGAACAGGTTCTTGCCTTTAAGCAGGCATACCTTGACACTGTAAATGCAAAGTGTTCACTTGAAAAGACCTTTGAAGTTTTAGGCTACAGTGATGCGGGCTCACCTACGTCAATAGCTTTCTATCCCAAGGATTTTGAAAGCAAAGAAGAGCTTAACCGTATGGTAGCTTATTATAACGAAACCGTTACTGCTGAAGGTCATCCCGAAGCCACAATACAGTGCACCGACTACATAGGTATTGTAATGGACGTTGCAACACAAGCTATTGACATTGTAACTTACACCCTTATTATTTTCGTTGCAATTTCCCTTGTTGTTTCGTCGATTATGATTGGTATTATCACTTATGTTTCGGTTATTGAACGTACTAAGGAAATCGGTATACTTCGTGCCATAGGTGCTTCAAAACGTGATGTTTCAAACGTGTTCAACGCAGAAACCATAATTATAGGTCTTTCGGCAGGTGCCTTTGGTATTATAATGACCTTACTGCTTGAAATTCCCATTAACCTGATACTTCAAAAGCTTACGGGTACTCCCATAGGAGCAACCCTGCCCTTTACAGACGCATCATGGCTTATAGGTATCAGTGTATTCCTTACCTTTATTGCAGGTCTTGTGCCCTCGTCACTTGCGGCTAAGAGAGACCCGGTAGAGTGTTTGCGAACCGAATAATATTCGCTTCGCAGTGATATTCGCCTGCGGCGAGTGATATTGCTCCGTGGCTTCACAGCTTCGCAGTTTTATTCGCCTGCGTCGAGTGATATACAAAGCTTCGCTTTGTGTTATTTTGAGTTTAGGTATAGTTAAAGGTCAGGAACGTGACCCATTGATGGGTATGTTCCTGACCTGTTTTTGCTATTTATTTTTAATTAGAATGTGCCTTGAGCCATCATAGCGTCTGCAACCTTTTCAAAGCCTGCAATGTTTGCACCGGCAACAAGGTTATAGCCTAAGCCGTAAGCTTCTGCCGCAGCGGCAGAATTATCATGTATGCTTTTCATAATATGCTGAAGCTTTTGGTCAACTTCTTCTGCTGTCCAGCTGTAACGCATGGAGTTCTGACCCATTTCAAGAGCTGAAACGGCAACACCGCCGGCATTAACAGCTTTTGAGGGGGCAACTGCTTTACAGTTTTCCATAAGGAAGCTGAGAGCATCATTTGTTGTGGGCATATTTGATACTTCTATATAGTAAGTAAGTCCGTTATCCACAAGTTGTTGTGCTTCTTTCATTGAAACCTCATTTTGAGTAGCGCAGGGCATTGCTATGTCAACCTTAACGCCCCAGGGCTTTTCACCCTCGTGATATTCAGCACCGAATTTGTCTGCATAGTCTTTAACCTTATCGTGACCGGAAGCACGCATTTTAAGAAGATAGTCGATTTTTTCCTCTGTTGAAATACCGTCTTTATCGTAAACATAGCCGTCGGGACCGGAAATTGTAACAACCTTACCGCCGAGCTCCGTAACCTTTTTAATGGTACCCCAGGCAACATTACCGAAGCCTGAAACGGAAACTGTCTTACCCTCAAAAGTTTCACCGAAGTGTTTTAACACTTCTGCCGTGTAATAGGTTGCACCAAAGCCTGTTGCCTCGGGACGGATAAGTGAGCCGCCGAATGAAAGTCCCTTACCTGTGAGAACACCGTTTTCAAAAGAGCCCTTGATACGTCTGTACTGACCGTAAAGGTAACCGATTTCTCTTGCACCTACACCGATGTCTCCTGCAGGAACGTCAACGTCGGGACCGATATGTCTGTAAAGCTCTGTCATAAATGACTGACAGAAACGGAGAATTTCTGTATCGCTCTTTCCTCTGGGGTCAAAGTCCGAACCGCCTTTTGCACCGCCGATGGGAAGACCTGTAAGGCTGTTTTTGAATGTCTGCTCAAAACCGAGAAATTTTACAATACCGATGTAAACGGAGGGGTGGAAACGAAGTCCGCCCTTGTAAGGGCCGATAGCTCCGTTAAACTGAACTCTGTAGCCTGTGTTAACGTGAACCTTACCGTTGTCGTCAGTCCAGGTTACACGGAAAGCGATTTGTCTTTCAGGCTCAACTATTCTTTCAAGCAAGGCGGCCTTTTCGTATTCGGGGTGCTTAGCAATAACAGGCTTCAGTGAGGAAAGCACCTCTGTTACTGTTTGTACAAATTCAGGCTCCTTTGAATACTTTTTTGCAACCGAGTCAATTACGTTTTCAATGTAGCTCATAGTATACTCTTCTTTCTTATATTACATTTTACGTTATATTTTATACCTATTGTGCCTTAATTGCAAGAAAAATGAATAAATCTTTGATATTTCGTAAGATTTGTTTAAAATTATGCTTATTAAAAGTAAATATTCATAAAATTTGCAATATGACTAAATAGAGAAAATAGAACTTATATCATAAATATGTTGTTTTTTTGTGAGATGTTACAAAAAAAGTGAGTAATAGCTCACTGCATAGAGCTTTTCCGTTAACTTTTCACAAATTACAGCTTATAATCGGAAGTAAAGTGTAAATGAATAATTATAAGCTTAATTTAATTTTTATGAATAATTCCTTTTTTAAAAACTTACGGTAAACCCCTTGATTTATTTTTTATTATATATTATAATATTTGAGCTAAGTAAGATACTTTGTTTTGGTCATGCGGTGCGGGTCCTGTGCGACAGAACACCCCGAACCATGTCAGGCGGGAGACCGAGCAGCATTAAGGGGAACGTCTGTGCGACACAGCTTCGCCTGCACTGCATGACCAAGAAAATGTGTCTTACTTTTTTTAATCAAAGGAGGCGAAAAAAATGTATCAGGTGTTATACAGAAAATACAGACCCCGGGTATTCAGCGATGTTGTGGGGCAAAATCATATTACCTCCACACTTTCAAATGAAATTCAGTCGGGCAAGGTGTCGCATGCTTACCTTTTTACAGGGTCGAGGGGTACAGGCAAAACTACCTGTGCAAAAATTCTCTCAAAGGCAGTAAACTGTCTTAACCCCGTAAACGGCAACCCGTGTAATGAATGTGAAATTTGCCGAGGTATTGATGACGGCACAATAGTTGACGTTGTTGAAATTGACGCAGCAAGCAACAACGGTGTAGATAATATCCGTGATATCCGTGAAGAAATAAACTTCACTCCTGCAGCTTGTAAGTACCGTGTTTATATTATCGACGAGGTGCACATGCTTTCAATGGGTGCTTTCAACGCACTTTTGAAAACTCTTGAAGAGCCTCCGGCACACGTTAAATTCATTCTTGCAACAACTGAGGTGCATAAGCTTCCCGTAACCATTGTTTCACGTTGTCAGCGCTTCGACTTCAAACGTGTTACACCTGAGGCTATGGCTCAGCGAATGGAGCTTATTGCCGATGAGGAGGGTCTTTTAGTTGACAGCGAGGCTATGAGCCTTATAGCCCGTATTGCTGACGGCGGTATGCGTGATGCTCTGTCCCTTTTAGACCAGTGTACAGGTCACGGAAAGCATATAACAGCCGACATTGTCTGTGCCGTTTCCGGTATGGCCGGAAAAGACCACCTTTTTGCCCTTGCCGATGCGGTGAAAAATAAGGACAGTGCCGCCGCACTTGGTATAATCAGTGATTTACACCAAAATTCCTGTGACATGGAGCGCCTTTGCAGTGATGCGGTTGCTCATTTCAGAAACCTGATGATTGTAAAAACCGTTTCCTCACCTGAGGGGCTTGTAGTTTGTACCGACAGCGAATTAAAGCAGTACAAAGCCCAAAGCGAGGGCTTTACTCTTGAGGGTATACTTAAAAGTATAGCTCTTTTACAGGAATGCTCTGCAAACATCAAAAAAGGTGTAAACAGACGCATTGAAACGGAAATGACCTTTATCCGTCTTTGCTCACCTAAGCTTGACAGTGACAATGAGGCTGTCTTGAGAAGAATAGCCGACCTTGAAATGAAAATGGAAAGCGGCGGCTTTACCTCTAAACCCCGTCCTGCCGTTAAGTCAATTCTTGCCGATTACGGCAAACAGCACTTGGAAAGCCAAAGTGAAACGCCCTCTGATGAGCAGCAAGCTGATAACCCACAAAGAATCTCTACGGCAAGCTTTGGCAGTGAGCCTTCAATAACTTCAAGCTTTGCTTTTGAGCAGGAGACTTTACCGCCTCCTGCAACTGATGAGCGTGAACAATTTTACGCTGATAATTCAGGCGCGGCAGCTTCGCAAGGCGGCGGTGAAACACTTCCCTGGGCTGAGATACTTTCCGAGCTTGCAAAAGTAAACGCGCCTTTAAGGGGCATACTCACCGGCTCGGAAGCTTATATAAACGGCGATTTTGTGCTTATTAAAAGTGATAATCCCACACTTAGCGCCTTCATTAAAACAGGTACAAACGCAAGGGACATAAAACAGTCCATTCTGCGCGTTACAGGTAAAAGGTACCGTTTGGGTCTTCACACAAAAAAGCAGGAGACCGCAGGCGAAGCACCTAAAAAAGACCCTTTGCAGGACCTTATAAGTCAAGCAAAGTCAATGAATATAAATGTTGACATAAAGCCATAGAATATAGTATAATTATTAGGTTGAATTTTTAAAGAATTTGACAGGGTCAAAAAGAAACAGACTAAACTTAAATAAAAGGAGCAATAATTATGAAAGCGAGAATCCCCGGTGCCCAAGGCGGCAACAGAATGGATATGATGAAAAAAATTCAGGAAATGCAGCAGCAGCTTGAACAAAAGCAAGCTGAAATTGAAGCAAGTGACTTCACCTCATCAGCAGGCGGCGGAGCAGTTGAAGTAACAGTAAGCGGCGGTCATCAGGTGCGCAGCATTAAAATTCAGCCCGATGTTGTTGACCCCGATGATGTTGAAATGCTTTCCGACCTCATTATTGCCGCAACAAATGAGGCTATGAGAAAGGCCGACGACGCTATGGAGCAGGCTATGAGCGCTGCTCAGGGCGGACTTAATCTTCCTTTCTGATGGCAGGCTACGGAGTAAACTCCTTGTCAAGGCTTATTGAGCAATTTGAACGTATGCCCGGCATAGGTCACAAAAGTGCTCAGCGACTTGCTTTTCACGTTTTGAACTTAAAAAAAAGTGAGGCAGAGGCCTTTGCAAAGGCGATTTTAGACAGTCACGAAAAAATAAGAAAATGTTCGCGTTGCTGTAATCTCAGCGAAGACGAGCTTTGTCCCATTTGCAAAAACAAGGGCAGAGACGAAAGCATTATCTGCGTTGTTGAAGACCCGAGAGATGTTATGGCATTTGAGCGCACCCATGAATACGAGGGTACTTATCACGTGCTTCACGGTGTAATTTCACCTATGAACGGCATAGGTCCCGAGGACATCACTGTTAAGGAGCTTCTTGCCCGTATGGGCGACGGCACCGTTAAAGAGGTTATTATGGCAACAAACCCCACCGTTGAGGGTGAGGCTACGGCTATGTATATTTCCCGTCTTCTCAAGCCTATGGGTGTGTCCGTCAGCAGACTTGCTTACGGTGTGCCTGTCGGTGCAGACTTAGAGTATGCCGACGAGGTTACCCTTACAAGGGCTCTTGAGGGCAGACGCATTATTTAATAAAGAAGCAATAAACAGGAAAGGAGTTGTGCCTTATGGCGGCTTCAAAAGATGAAAAGCAAGTTGTTGCCCAAAACAAAAAAGCAAGGCACGACTACTTTGTTATTGAAACTTACGAGGCAGGTATTGAGCTTTTCGGTACTGAGGTAAAATCAATAAGGGCCTCAAAAATTAACCTTAAAGACAGCTGGTGCAGTATCGACGGCGGAGAAATTTTCGTAAACGGTATGCACATCAGCCCTTATGACCATGGAAACCGTTTTAACTGTGACCCGATGCGTGTAAGAAGACTTTTGATGCACAAACGTGAAATTAACCGTCTTTTAGGCACAACAAAACAGCAGGGTCTTACGCTTATACCTCTTTCGGTATATTTTCTCAAAGGCAGGGCAAAATTAGAAATAGGGCTTTGCAAAGGTAAAAAGCTCTATGATAAGCGAGAGACCGCCGCAAAAAATGACGCCAAAAGAGATATGGAGCGTAGTTTTAAGGAAAGATACAGCAATTAAAGCAGAAATAAGCTGATAACAGTTTATATATTATGGGGATGAAAGGATTTCGACGGGGATTTTGAAGCACGGTAAGCGGGTAGTGGTGCGGTGCCACTATAAAAATCGCAACTTAAAAATAACTGACAACAATACAGTTTTAAGAGCTGCTTAATGCAGCCGTCTAAGTTAAGAGTACTGCGGCTTAACTAAAGGCGTCGACTTAGCAGTGAACGTGAACCGTAAAGTAGCCTTGTATACGGTCACGCATTAAAGGCTACCGAGCCGTCAAGCCTGTTTTTCGGCGTGACGGTGAGGGAATGTTAAAAGAAAAACTGCACCCGGAGAAAGTTGTGTGAATGGATTTTCGGACGCGGTTTCGATTACCGCCATCTCCACCAGTGAAAAACTCTTTCTGTGAAAAACAGAAAGAGTTTTTCAGTTATATTCGCCTTTGGCGAGTTTATTGCCTCAACACGTAATTTGTGAGGTACTTGATTTTTATTTCTCAACCTTAACTATCTTTCCAAAAAACAGTTGAAATTACATTCATAATCGGTTATACTCAATTTATAATTAAACTACGGGAGAAAATACTATGCTTGACTTTTTAAATAAACCTGATATTGCTTGTGAAAAAGACTACAATAATATAATGCTCACTGAAATTGAGCCGTATCTTCAAAAACGTCGCAGAGAATATTTCGTTTTTTCTCCTGACGGAAAAAAGCTCCACTATGAAGCATACGAAAAACCCCTTTCAAGGGGAAACATAGTAATTTTGCACGGATTCTGCGAAAGTGCAGAAAAATTCCGCGAGACAGCCTATTACTTTGTCAAGGCAGGCTACAATGTTTTTTCTCTTGACCTGAGAGGTCACGGCAAGTCACATCACGACAGCAGTGAAAAATTGAGAGTTGATATTGAAAGCTTTGACCTTTATGAAAATGACCTTGCTGTTTTTATGGAAAATGTTGTAAATACTCATAAGGGTAAAACATATATTTATTCCCACTCCTTAGGCAGTACCGTTGCACTGCTTTATCTTATGAAGCATCCTTACGATGTCCAAAAGGCGGTGCTTTCTTCACCTATGATTTGCGGTAATATGGGTATGCCCGTTTCTGTTGCGAGTACTGTGGCAAAGCTCGTCTGCGCTTTGGGCGGCAAAAAAATACCTGCCCCCGGCAGATGCGTTTTTGATGAAAACCAAAGCTTTGAAAACAGCGATGCCACAAGTAAGGCAAGGTTTGAATATTACCACAAAAAGCGGGTTAAAGAGCCTTTATATCAAACAAGCGGACCCTCTTTTTCCTGGGTGAAAGCATCTGTTGCGGCAAAAGATAAAATTTTAACCGAAGCTAATATAAAAAATATCAGAAGTGAGCTTTTAATTTTCAAGCCTGAAGAAGACAGACAGCTTTTAGGCTCTTACACCGACAAATTTGCCGACATGGCAAGGGTGAAAGTTAAGCGGGTGAAAAACAGCAAGCATGAAATTTTTATGAGCTGTGACAGTGTGCTTAATTGGTATTACGGTGAAATTTTAGAATTTTTCAGTGAAAATGATTGAAAGGAAGAAAACTTATGCTTGACGAATTTGATTATAAAGAGCCCTTGTGCCCGCTTTCAGGCGGTGAAGATTTCTACTACCCGAAAGAGGACGCACCCTCCGGCAGAATACCCGTAGGCAGGATTATTGAAAAGGTTGACGCTTGCTTTAATAAAAATGATTATAAGGAAGCAGGGCGACTTTTGGTCTATTGGCGAAACGAGGCAGTTATGCTGCGTGATGAACAGGGCGAGCTTGCAATTGAAAATGAGCTTGTAGGCTTTTACCGTAAGCAAAATAATCCCGATAAGGGGATAGCCTCAATAAAAAATGCCCTGGCCTTAGTGGAAAAGCTAAACCAAGGGGACTATGCCGGCGGTGCAACCGTGCTTGTAAACTGTGCAACTGCTTATAAAGCTTTCGGTATCATAGATGAAGCCTTAGCTCTTTACCGACAAGCAGAGCAAACCTATAAAAAGGTTCTTGATAAAAACGATTCACGCTTTGGTGCTCTGTACAACAATATGGCGCTTGCCCTTGAAGATGCGGGCGATTTCAGTAAGGCTGAGGAATATTACTTTTCAGCTGTTGAGGTTATGAAAAATGTGCCCCGCGGTGAAGCTGAAATTGCTATTACCTACATTAACCTTGCCCATTTATATGAAAAATGGGGAAAAGAGGAAAAAATCAGCGATTGTATGAGTAAGGCATACGATTATCTTTTAAGTGAAAATTTACCCCACAACGGATATTATGCCTTTGTGCTTGAAAAGTGCGCTCCCTCATTCGGCTACTTCGGTCAAGGGGAAATATGCGAAAAGTTTAAAAAGGAGTCGGAGAGAATTTATGCAGGGTCTTGATATTTCAAGGGAATTTTATTTAAAATACGGCAAGCCTATGTTAGAAGAACAATTTTCAAATGTGCTTGACCGCATTGCAGTAGGTCTTGCAGGAGAGGGCTCCGAGTGTTACGGCTTTGATGACGAGCTTTCACGCGACCACGATTTTGATGCAGGCTTTTGCCTTTGGATAACCGAAAAAGACGAAAGGGACTTCGGCTTTAAGCTTGAACGGGCCTATGCGAAGCTTCCTAAGGAGTTCATGGGTCTTAAAAGAAGCAGTGTTTCACCTGTGGGCGGCAACCGCCACGGAGTAATTACCGTCGAGGAATTTTACACCCGCCACCTTGGCGCGCCTACTGCTCCCGATACTTACGAAAGGTGGCTGTATACGCCGTCTTGCTCCCTTGCCGCCGCCTCAAACGGCGAAGTTTTCAAAGATGATTTGGGTGAATTTTCTTTGGTGAGAAACAGGCTTTTACAAGGTTATCCCGAGGATATACGCAAAAAAAAGCTGGCTGCTCACCTTATATTTATGGCACAGGCAGGTCAGTATAACTACCATAGGTGCATAAAAAGAGGCGAAAGGGGAGCAGCACAGCTTGCTGTTTTTGAGTTTGTGAAGCATACCATTTCGGCAGTTTATCTTCTCAATAATTCTTATGAGCCTTTTTATAAATGGGCTTACAGAGGTCTTTTAAAATTACCGATTTTAGGCAATATCGGCGACAGCCTTCAGGTGATGACTGAGCTTGATAACACCGACCTAAATGTTGAAATCAAGCTGGCTGTTATTGAGGATATTGCTTCACTTATAATAGGTGAGCTTCAAAATCAAAGCTTAACCAAGGCCATTTGCACCGACCTTGAAAAACACGCATACAGTGTGCTTGACGGCGTAAAGGACAACGGACTGAGAAATATGCACATAATGGAGGGCATATAAGCTTACATCAGCGTAAAAAGTAACAGAGCTTCTTCAATATCGGCATAAATATTATACAGACTTTCAATAGGTAAGGGATTTTCGCCCTTGCCTATTTCCATTGTAAAGCCGGGACTTTTAAATTCTTCAATAAACCAATCCTTAAAGCCGCCGTGACTGAAAAGACCGTCGTTTTCCACTAATCTGTAACCGCTTGAGGAGGCGAGAATTTTTGCCATAATTTCCGATTGCTTAGGTGTGTTTTCGCCGTACTGCCAAAAAATTTCCTCACCTTGACTATGTAATGCTAAACAGGAGCGAAAGCTTCTCAGTCTGCATAGGCGGGTGAGAGCCTTAGTTTCAGCTTCACTTTCAGGGTAAGCGCCGCCGAAACGTCTGCAAGAGGGCGAGCTGATTCCGGCTTCCTCCTCCATATTTCTCAGTGTTTCCCAGCCTGCATTAAAATTATGGTTGATGTCAACACCCATAGCGTTTGCGTTCCACTTTTTGTAGTCTTCACAAGGGATGCTTGAAACAAAGCTTCTCAGTCCCTTTGCGCCCTCAGGACCCTTTACCGCAATTTCAACTCCGTCGGGATTTACACAGGGGATAATCGTAACACCTAAGTTTGTAAAAGCCTTTTCAACATCAACACTGCAAAAAAGCTCTTTATTTTTAATGCTTTTGCAAAGTCTTTCGCAAAAAAGAAAAAGCGTCAGGCAAGTAAGCCATTCACTGCCGTGAAAGCCTCCTGCAAGAATGACGGAATTTTTGGCATTTCCTATATTAAGGGAAAAAATACCCCTGCCTAAGGCAGTTCTGCCTTGAATTTGTGCAGATAAAAAAGGAAATTCTTTCAATAACTCTTCAATTATTTTAAGGCTTGTGTTATAATCATAAAAATCAGGCTTTACAATGTAATTCATTTCTTTTGTTCTCCTAAAAGTATTTTGATAAATTTATATTGTAAAGGCCTTTGAAATATACTTTAAAAGAGGATTTTATTATGGACTTTACTGAAAAAACATTAAAGGAAAAAGAAATTTACAAAGGAAAAATAATCACTGTAAATGTTGATGAAATTGAGCTTCCCAACGGCAAAAAAGCAATAAGGGAGGTTGTTAAACACAGCGGCGGCGTTTGTGTAGGCGCACTTACAAAGGATAAGGAGCTTTATTTTGTAAGGCAGTACCGCTATCCTTATAAAAAAGTACTTTCAGAGCTTCCTGCCGGTAAGCTTGAAAAAGGTGAAGATCCCCTTGAGGCAGGCTTGCGTGAGCTTAAAGAGGAGTGCGGTGTAGTCGCCAAACACGTTATGTCTATGGGTACTGTTTATCCTACTGTGGCTTACTGTGATGAAATCATTCACCTTTTTGTTGCTTGGGGACTTGAAAAAACAAGTCAAAGCCTTGACGAGGACGAATTTTTATCCTTTGAGAAAATCCCCGTTGAAAAAGCTGTTGAGCTTGTAATGAACGGTGAAATTTCCGACTCAAAAACAGTGGCTCTTGTGCTTAAAATTGACCGCCTTATAAAGGAAGGTAAAATAGGATGAAAAGGTTTGTTGTAGCTTCTGCCTCACCGAGAAGAAAAGAGCTTTTGCAGCTGCAGGGCTTCACCTTTGAGGTCATACCCTCTGATTGTGATGAAAGGGTAGAGGACGGACTTTCACCTAAAGAAACGGTTATGGCTTTGGCAAAGCTTAAAGCTGAAAGTGTGTTTTTGAAAAACACAGATGCCGTTATATTAGGCTGTGATACAATAGTGGAGCTGGACGGCAAAATCTTGGGCAAGCCCCTTGACCGCAGTGACGCGGTAAAAATGCTGAGTGAGCTTTCGGGCAAAAAGCATAATGTACACACAGGTGTTTGCATTAAAAGCCGGGAAAAGTGTGAGTGCTTTGTAAGCACTGCAAAGGTGGAGTTTTATGAAAACAGTACAGAACTTATAAAAAGCTATGTAGCTTCGGGGGAAAGTGATGATAAGGCAGGTGCCTACGGTATACAGGGCTTAGGCAGTGCACTTGTAAAATCAATTGAGGGCGATTATTTTACTGTTGTGGGTCTGCCCCTTGCTCAAACAGTAAGAGAGCTTAATAAATTTGAAATTCACGGCAAGCTTTTCTACAAACCTTGACAATATTTTATAACTAATATATAATGAAATCGGCATTATTTATTGGAAAATTGTATTATATTGATTAGGAGGGCTGTATTATGAAGAATTTTCCAAAAAAAATCACATCAGAAAATTTTAACAATGCGGAAAAAATGATTAGTTCTGCAACTGCTTCCGTTGAAAAGAAAGGAAAAACCAAAAAAATCTCAAGACCTATCAGTAACCTTTTATTTGTATTCTTCAGTTTGATTTTTATTTATGGTGTGGCTTATAAAGCTACCCCCGCTGAAGAAGCGATTGTTTTTGAAAAACTTACTCCGATAACAAAAATTTGGATTTTCTTTGATAATATTTTAATAAAACCGGATATGAACTGGTATGTTTTGGGCGGTGTGTTAGTTGCCGTTACGTTTGTAGTACCTCTTTTAGTTACTGCAATTATTAAGGTTCTTGTCTCGGTAACACATATATCAAAAAAGCATCAGTTTTCAGAAAATGACACTATAAAAAATGCTAAAAAGCTACATAGTTTAGCAACTAATCTTAAAGAAAAAAGTTATCGTTACAGCAACAAAGCATCGAATATTCCTTATGTATTGATTTTTACATTACTTGTTATAGCTTTTTTTGTACATGCTTACCTTGCTTTGAAAATAGATACATCGTCGATATTGTTAGGATTCATTGTTGCAGCTGTTGTTTTGTTTCTTGTGTACAGCTTGATTTTTAAAATTTTCAGTGCTATAAACGGATTATTTTATAAGATAAAGCGTGTTGATGTTACTTCAATAACATATTCATATTGGTTAAGTGTTGATCCTGAAGAGGCAGAGCGTCGTGAAGCTGAAGCAAGACGCAATGCAGAAAATCGTCGATATGAATCAACGTATAAAACCGCCGGTTCTAATAAAGCAATTGATGAAATAGACAGCTTCACTTGGACCGGTACCTATGTTCGCAATAATGAAAGAAAGTGTTCGGACACTGCATTAAATATATTAAAAGTTTCAAAAGATCTTTTAGGCGAAAGAGATTACAAGGGCGCAGCAGAAGGCTTTAAAAGAGTTATCCGTGCTCTTGAACTGTTAAAAGACGTTGACAGAGAGCATTATTTGCCGCCATTATACGCTAATTGCTATGCATTGTCTATGATTTATGCTTTTGGTCTTAATGATAGGGAGTTTGCTTGTAAGTGTGCAGAAAAAGCTTGTGAATATGCTTCAAGATGCAATTCAACTAAAGCAAGAAATGATTTGCGTACTATGAATGATTTTTATAATGCTTTAAGGTCATCGAGCTCTCTTAGCAGTATTGCCAACAGATTTGAAATAAACTTTCCCCGTACTGTAATAAATATGTAATACTATATATAGAAAAAGTATAATAATTTAATATGCACCTTAAAAGTTGTTGCTTTTTGGGTGCATATTTTAATTTTTTGTCAATAGTCGGTATATAAACGGTTAAAATGAAATTCAAGCATTTGTGTTAAACTTTTTACGATGTTAGAATAAGAAACTTTTTTTATAAACAGTTGACAAATACTGCTTTAGCGTGTTATCATAAAACATAAATTTTTATAACAAAGCAAAGGAGAGACAAAAATGAAAAATCAAAAAAGATTTGCAAAAATAATTCTCGCCATGATGATTATTTTTGCATTGGCAATTCCCATGACTTCAGCTTTTGCAACTGGTGAAGCTCCTGTTGAAGAAGACGTGCTTCTTATGGCTGCCGATGATATGACAGCCGGCGATGTACTCGACGGAGAGCTTCCGGCACCGGTTACGGAGTTTGACGACGAGACTGCTATGGAGTATGTCGGTAATTATGCCGATAATCTTCAGGAGGACGAAAACTTCCACACAAATATCAAAGCAGCTATTGCAAAGGTTCGTGAGTCAATCAAAACTTACGCAACTTTCTGGGCTCTTATTCCTCCCATTGTTGCTATCGTTCTTGCACTTATCACAAAAGAGGTATATTCCTCACTTATCATCGGTATTGTTGCAGGCGGCTTTATTTATGCGGCAGGCAACTTTGAAACTGCTATAAACCACGTGCTGTTTGACGGCTTTGTTGCAAGCCTTGCAGACAGCTACAATATGGGTATTATCATCTTCCTTGTACTTTTAGGTGCAATGGTTGCTATGATGAACAAGGCCGGCGGTTCAGCCGCTTTCGGACGCTGGGCGTCAAAGCACATTAAGTCAAGAGTGGGTGCACAGCTTGCAACAGTTGCACTCGGCTGCCTTATTTTCATTGACGACTATTTCAATTGCTTAACAGTAGGTTCGGTTATGCGTCCCGTTGCTGACGAGCAGAAGATTTCAAGAGCAAAGCTCTCTTATATCATTGACGCTACCGCAGCTCCTGTCTGCATTATTGCTCCCATTTCATCATGGGCAGCAGCAGTTGCAGGCTTTGCAAGAGGTGCAGGTGCAGAAAGCGGTATTTCACTTTTCATCAACGCAATTCCCTATAACTTCTACGCAATTCTCACAATCGTAATGATGATATTTATCACCGTAGCAAAGTTTGATTACGGTCCGATGAAGCTTCACGAAAAGAATGCAATTGAAAACGGCGACCTCTTTACCCGCGGCGAGCGTGTAGGCGGAGAGGATGCAGAAGCTAATCCCAAGGGTAGAGTGCTTGACCTTGTTCTTCCCGTTGTTGTGCTTATTATCGCTTGTGTATTCGGTATGATTTATTCAGGCGGCTTCTTTGAAACAGGCGAAGATAAGGCTACATTCATTGACGCATTCTCAAATTCAGACGCTTCTGTCGGCCTTGTAATCGGTTCAGCCGTTGCAATAGTATTTACTATTGTTTATCTTCTTATCAGACGTGTTGTTTCTTTCAAAGAGATTATGGGTTCACTTCCCGAGGGCTTCAAGGCAATGGTTCCCGCTATCCTTATTCTCACTTGTGCATGGACACTTAAAGCAATGACTGACAGCCTTGGCGCTAAGATTTTCATTTCACAGCTTGTTGAGGGTTCAGCCGGTTCATTCCAGGCACTTCTTCCTGCAATCATCTTTGTAATCGCAGTAGGTCTTTCATTTGCAACAGGTACATCATGGGGTACCTTCGGTATTCTTATTCCCATTGTGCTCAGCGTATTTGAAGCTTCCAATCCTCTTACCATCGTTGCTATTTCAGCTTGTATGGCAGGTGCTGTTTGCGGTGATCACTGCTCACCCATTTCCGATACCACCATTATGGCTTCCGCCGGTGCACAGAGTGACCACATCAACCACGTTTCAACACAGCTTCCCTATGCACTTACAGTTGCAGGCGTTTCATTTGTAAGCTATGTTATCGCAGGCTTTGTTCCCAACTGGATGATTTCACTTCCCATTGCTCTTGCCCTTATGGTTGTAACACTCTTTGTTATCAAAAAGGTTTCGACTAAAAAGGCATAAGGCTAAACCGATAAAAATCAGCAGGCTGTAATTTTAAGGTTACAGCCTGCTTTATTATTTGTTTATGTCCTTATCTTTATATGTTCCGCCGGTGTTTTCTAAGTTCAGAGTTCCTGCTGTTTCAATTAAAAGGCATTTGACTAATTGTTTACATACAGGACGGTGCTTTGTCCCTTTGGGTATGATGATAAAGTCACCCTCACTTAAATGTGTAAGACCGTCTTCAAATTCAATATCAAATTCACCCTCAATACAGTAGAACATTTCATCGGAATTTTCGTGCACATGAAAGTCTAAAATTCTGTTCTCAGCTTGAAGTACATTTAACATAAGGTCATTTAATGTGCCGACTTTTTTATATTCAAATAATTCAGCAACTAAATTGACGCTTTCCTTTAAATTTACTTTTTCTACCATAGTGCACCTCTTTCAGGAGAGCTTTTCAATCAGTTTTAAAAAGCGAGTATCATTCATTTGTTCGTTTGTAATGTAGTCGCCGTCAAAAAACAGGGCGTAGGTTGTAATAGGTGTGGGTGCATTTTGTGCTTGCTCCTTGCTGTTTATTAAAATCGCCTCAAAGGGAATGGACTTTTCTTTTGCAATGCTTTCAAGTATAGGGATATACTTTGCATTAAAAGGACATTGATTAGTGTAATATAAAACATAACCCTTTTTTTCAATGTGAGGATGTTTTGCACAGTCTTTAAACTTAGGTAACGGAGCATTTTCCTCAAAGGGTAAGTACCATAAAAGAACATCGTTATCCGCTTTGTCACAAACTGAAAAACCCTTATGCTTTAAATATTTCGGGTCAGCAAGAAAAGGCTTTTTCTTTGAGGAAGCTAAAATGCACAAGCCTTTTTTACCCTTGGCTTTAGCATCTTCTATGCAGGCGTTTAATAAGTCGGTAGAATATCCGTGCCCCTTGAAAGAGCCTGACACCCAAAGGCAGTTTATATACATATAGCCCTGTGCCTCAATGGGATTCCAAGCATTTTCAGCCGGTATGTATTCAATAAAGCACTTGCCTCTTTCAGTGCTTTTGAGAAAAACCAACCCATCGTCAAAGCGTTCTTTTAACCAGTTCTTCTTTGACATAACCTGCACGTCCTTATTGTTTGAAATTGCACAGCAGATGTGCTCGTTTTCAAGGTTTTCTTTTGTCACTTTTATGTATTGCATATTGTTTTCTCCTCTTTTTATTTAGTAGCTTTATAATCAATTGCCGCAGCCCTTGCCTGTTTACATAAATCCTTTGTCTGAAGCTTATAGCCTTTGCCGTCTTTTACAAAATATGTTCCGCATTGCCTGAATTCAAAGCTGACATTTTTTCTTATACACTGCTCTCTTAAATCTAAAGCCCAGTCGTAGTCAAAAACTCTTGCATTTTTGTCGGATTCACCGCCGACAACCACTAATTCAATACCGTCAAGATATTTTTCAATGTCAATTCTTTCTAAAAGGGGCTGTGCCGTAATGCACTTATGCTTAATGGGCAGATCTTTGAAAATTGAAAGCTTGTAATCGGCATTTTTTTGGTTTTCAACAGTACAGCAAACCACCACGTTGTCATAGCCGTCACCCCAATTTTCGGGGATACATTTCATAAACCTGTCTATTCTTTTTGTCAAAAATAAAAAGGTGCAGTCTTTCCTTTCTTCAATCATCTGCCAACATTCTTTTCGCCACCCGTCGGCTTCTTCAATTAAAAAATCACTTGAAAAGCAGAGGTAAACTAAGCCGGACTTCATTTTAAAGCTTCCGTTTTTTAATTTTTCGACGGGCTTACAAAAGTCTTTAGTCTTAACGATGTCGTTTGTATTTACACCTCTTTTGTAATCGCCTTTATGAATGTAGCAATGAAGACAACCGTCACTGCATTTTTTACACCCTCGCCAAGGATTCCACATCGCCATAGCTTCATTACCCCCGAAAAATATAGTCTGTAATTTTATTTTAGCATAAGCTTATAGGTAAATCAATAAATGTTTCCTTTTAACTTTGACTTTTTAAAAAAAGGTGGTATAATTTAATTAAGATGTTATCAGGAGGAAAAACTTATGAGAATTGCAGTAACCTATCAAATGAACGGAGAAATTTTTCAGCACTTCGGTCATACGGAAAAATTTAAGCTTTACGATATAACAGACGGTGAAGTAAGGGCTATGAAAATCATTTCCGCAAACGGCAACGGTCACGGTGCCTTAGCAGGCTTTTTAAAGGAAAATGAGGTTGACACACTTATTTGCGGCGGTATAGGCGGCGGCGCTCAGACTGCCCTTAAAGAGGCAGGTATTGAGCTTTACGGCGGAGTAAGCGGAAGTGCAGACGCGGCAGTAGTCGCTTTGCTCTCAGGAAAGCTCAGCTTTAACCCCCAAGTTAAATGCGATCATCATGACCATGAGCACGGCGAGGGACATATTTGCGGTGACCACGGTTGTAAGCAATGATGACAACAAATTTGCCCCGAGGTTTTTTCCTCGGGGTGATTATTATGTAAGGTTATTTTTCGTAAACAGCTTTTTTAAGCCGTCTTAAACATTCCTCTAAGGTTGCTCTCGGACAAGCAAGTACAATCCTTTGAAACTGCTCTGCAATAGCACCGAAAATGTCACCTGCGTCAAGCCAAAGCTTTGCTTTGTTTATAATAAGGTCGTTTAATTCTTTTGCCGTAAGCCCCAAGCCTGAGCAGTCAAGCCAGGCAAGGTAGGTGCCCTCAGGCTTCACAAGCTTGATTTGCGGAATATTCTCTTTTAAAAATGCGTCAAGGTAACGGAAGTTTTCTTCAATATATTTAATGCACTCATTAAACCATTCTTCGCCGCCGCTGTAAGCCGCTTTAGTGCAAAGCACACCTAAGTTTGAGGGCACTGTGTATCCCGCCTCGTCGAGAGCACCCATAAATCTTTCTCTGAGCTCATCGGAGGCAATCCAAATATTTGAAAGCTGAGTACCGGCAATGTTAAAGGTTTTGCTTGTTGCTGTGCAAATTACTGCTCTGTTTATCATTTCAGGTACGGCATCAATGAAAATATGATGCTTGTTTTCACCGTAAACAAAGTCGCAGTGAATTTCGTCGGCAACTATGATTACATTGTGCCTGAGACAAATTTCACCAAGACGGCGAAGCTCGTCTTTTTTCCATACTCTGCCAACAGGGTTATGAGGTGAGCAGAGGATGAAAAGCTTCACGTTGTTTTTTATGATTTTTTCTTCAAAGTCTTCAAAATCAATTGTATATTTTCCGTCTTTGTAAATCAGGGGATTTTCAATTATTTTACGTCGGTTGTTTCTTACCACATTATAAAACGGATAATAAACGGGAGGTTGAATTATAACCGCATCTCCTTTTTCGGTAAAAGCTCTTACAGCAGCCGCAAGGGCAAAAACCACGCCGGGAGTTTTAACAAGCCACTGCTTTTTATATGTAAAATTAAAGCGTCTTTTAAACCAGGAGGCTACAACTTCATAGTAGTCATCACGTGTGTCACTGTAACCGAAAATACCTTTGTCAACTGCCTTTTGCATAGCCTCAATAACGCAGGGCGGAGCTTTAAAATCCATATCGGCAACCCAAAGGGGAAGCACATCTTCGGGAAGTCCCTTTTCTTTTGCAAAGTCATATTTAAGGCTGTCGGTGTTTCTTCTGTCAATAACTTCATCAAAATTGTATTTCATCATTATTTCCTTTCTCTGTAAGAAGATATTTCAAAGCAGAATATCTCTTTGTCTTTTTATCGTTGTCAACCATGGCGTAAACTTCATCTTGATTTCCTAAAAGTATAAGCTTGCTTTTTGCTCTTGTTACGGCGGTGTAAAGTAAGTTTCGGTAACAGAGATTGCTTACCACACCGCAAACGGGCATTACGGCGCACTCAAACTCACTGCCTTGACTTTTGTGTACGGTTACGGCATAGGCGAGCTCAAGCTCCTTTACACTGTCAAAGGGGTAAATTGCAGTGCGGTCGTCAAACTGAATTTTCATAAAACGTGCGTTGTGATTGACGGCTTTAATTATTCCTATATCACCGTTGAAAACACCTGCCGAAACGGTGTTGTCGCGTTTCCAAACAATGTCATAGTTGTTTTTTATCTGCATAACCTTGTCACCCTCACGGAAAATACGGGAGCCTGAAATTAACTCCTCTTTATTTTTTGCAGGGGGATTAAGGAGCTTTTGCATCATTTCATTTAAACGAATTGTGCCTGTTTCACCCATTTTGGCAGGACACAGAATCTGTATATCCTCAAGGGGATTGTAGCCGTAGGCCTCGGGAAGCCTTTTTGTACAAAGCTCTGTTACGGTTTTTGCACACTGGGTAACGCTTGTCCTTGAAAGGAAAAAGAAGTCCTTATCCTTAACAGAGAGGTCGGGGTGAATACCCTTAACTATTTTGTGGGCATTTGTAACAATAAGGCTTTCCATGCTTTGACGGAAAATTTCTGTAAGGGCAACAGTCGGGATAAGCTTTGAACGGATAATATCCTGCAGTACGTTTCCGGCACCTACGGGGGGAAGCTGATCGCTGTCACCTACAAGCACAAGCCTGCAGCCTAAGGGGAGCGCGTCAAGCAAACAGGCAAAAATGTGGGTGTCAACCATAGAAAGCTCGTCAACAATGACCGCATCAGCCTCAAGGGGATTTTGCATATTTCGGGCAAAGTGCTGTCTTTCGCCGTCTACCCATTCAACCTCAAGTAAGCGGTGAATTGTCTGGGCCTTTCTGCCTGTAACCTCACTCATTCTCATAGCGGCTCTGCCTGTGGGTGCGGCAAGCTGTACACGAAGCTTTTGTTTTTCAAAAAGTGCAAGAATACCGTTTAAGGCGGTAGTTTTACCTGTACCGGGACCGCCTGTTAAAACAAGTAAGCCCTCGCTTACGGCGGTAGTAATTGCAAGGCGTTGCTTTTGCTCAAACTTTATGCCGTTTTTTTCTTCAATGGCATCAATTTCCCTGTCAAAGGTTTTACCTTTAGCAGGTGGAAAACGGAGCATTACTTTAATTCTGTCGGCAATGCTTTTTTCATCGCGGTATTCCGACATAAGAAAAATATAGCTTTTATCGGAAAAAAATTCTTCTTTTAATTCCTTGTCTTCAATAAGGTCGTCAATTACCGCCTGAGCCGTTTCACGTTCAATATCAAAGGCTTCGGCAGGAAGCATAAGCTTTTCACGGGGGATACAGGTGTGTCCGTTGTTGAGGTTATGCTTTAAAATATGAATAATAACTGCCCTTTGTCTGTAAATGTCCTTTACCTCATTGGGAAAGCTTTTTGCAATTTCATCAACTCTGTCAAATTTAAGCCTTACCTTTTCACCGCAAAGGCAGTAGGGGTTTTCGTTAACCTTTTCAATTGCACTGCTTCCGAAAGCCTTGTAAGCACTGAGGGCTTCCGTAGGCTTTAAGCCCCATCTTTCAAGGGAAATAATAACCTCACGCACTGCAAACTGATTTTTAAAGCTATCGCTGATTTCATTTGCTTTTTTTAAGGTAATGCCTTTAATTTCAGCAAGTCTTTCCGGCTCATATTCAATTATTTCAAAGGTTTTTTCACCGAAACGTTCTGTGATTTTTTCGGCAAGTGCAGGGCCTATGCCTCTTACGGCTCCGCTTTCAAGGTAACGGAACATATCCATTACACTTTCGGGCATAGTGCGTTCACACTTGTCTACGGAAAACTGTCTGCCGTAGTTTGGGTGATTGACAAATTCGCCGTAAAGCTTTACGGTTTCGCCGGGGGAACAGCCGGGCATAATGCCAACGGCGGTTATCATTCGTTTCATACAGCTTACGTTGATGACAGTGTAACCGCTTTCGGCACTTGAAAAAATCACGTCCTCAACGGTGCCGTCGAGAATGAGCTTTTTATTCATTGTACATTTCCTTTTTACTTTATTTCACTTTATTTTAGCATATATATAAGCCTATTTCAAGATAAAATAGGGTGTAATTTTCTTGACATAAATTATGTAAAATGTTATTATTTTTAATAAACAGTTTAACCTTTAAGGAGGAAATTGAAATGAGTAAAGCATATAAATTTTGGTTCTGCACAGGTTCACAAGACCTTTACGGTGATGAGTGTTTAAAAAATGTTGCAGACCATTCACAAAAAATTGTTGAGGCACTCAACAAATCGGGTGTGCTTCCCTTTGAAATTATCTGGAAGCCTACGCTTATTACAAATGAGCTTATAAGAAAAACCTTTAATGAGGCTAATATTGATGATACCTGTGCCGGCGTTATCACTTGGATGCACACCTTTTCACCTGCAAAAAGCTGGATTTTGGGTCATCAGGAATTCAGAAAGCCTCTTTTACATTTTAACACACAGTTTAATATGGAAATTCCCTATGACACCATTGATATGGACTTTATGAATGAAAATCAGTCTGCTCACGGTGACAGAGAATACGGTCATATTCTTTCAAGAATGGGCATTTCCCGTGAAATTGTTGTAGGTCACTTTGAAAACAGAGACGTACAGGAAAAAATTGCAGCTTGGATGCGTACGGCAGTAGGTGTAATTGAAAGCAGTCACATCCGTGTTATGCGTGTTGCCGACAATATGCGTAATGTGGCAGTTACCGAGGGTGACAAGGTTGAAGCTCAGCTTAAATTTGGCTGGGAAATTGACGCTTACCCCGTAAATGAAATTGCCGAGGCTGTTGACAGCGTTTCCTTAAGTGACACAAAAGCTCTCACAGACGAGTACTATGAAAAGTACAATATCCTCCTCGAGGGCAGAGATGCGGCAGAATTTCGCCGCCACGTTGAGGTTCAGGCTCAGATTGAGCTTGGCTTTGAACGCTTTCTTAAAGAGAAAAATTATCAGGCAATCGTCACTCATTTCGGTGACCTCGGTGCACTAAAGCAGCTTCCCGGCCTTGCAATTCAGCGCCTTATGGAAAAGGGCTACGGCTTCGGTGCGGAGGGTGACTGGAAAGTTGCCGCTATGGTAAGACTTATGAAGATTATGACCGAGGGCAAGAAAGACGCTAAGGGTACTTCTATGCTCGAGGACTATACATATAATCTTGTTCCCGGTAAAGAGGGCATTTTACAGGCACATATGCTTGAAATTTGTCCCTCAATTGCAGAGGGTCCCATTTCAATTAAGTGTAAGCCCCTTTCAATGGGTGATAGAGAAGACCCTGCAAGACTTGTTTTCACTTCAAAGCAGGGTGAGGGTATTGCCTGTTCACTGGTTGACCTGGGCAACCGTTTCCGCCTTATTATAAATGAAGTTGACTGCATCAAAACCGAAAAGGAAATGCCCTCACTTCCCACGGCCACAAACTTCTGGGTGCCTAAGCCGGACTTCTACACAGGCGTTGAGGCCTGGACCCTTGCAGGCGGTGCACATCATACTGCTTTCACTTATGACCTCACAAGCGCTCAAATGGTTTCCTGGGCAGAAATGATGGGTATTGAAGCTGTTGTTATCGGCAAGAATACCAATATTACCGATTTTAAACGTGAGCTTAAACTCAACGATATTTATTACAGCTTTATGAAATAAGGAGCAGGCTATGAAAGATATTATTACCTCGGGACAAACGGCTTTAGGTATAGAATTCGGCTCAACGAGAGTTAAGGCAGTGCTTGTTGACACAAACTGCACGCCCATTGCAAGCGGCAGCTTTGAATGGGAAAACAGACTTACCGACGGCTACTGGTCATACCCCTTAGATGAAATTCACACTGCCCTTAAAGAGTGCTTCAAAAGCCTGAAAAAAGACGTTTTTGAAAAGTACGGCTGCACCCTTACAACAACGGGTGCCATGGGTATTTCTGCCATGATGCACGGCTACCTTGCCTTTGACAAAAAAGGCAACCTTTTAACCCCTTTTAGGACTTGGAGAAACACTACAACCGAAAAGGCGGCAGAGGAATTGACAAAGGCATTTTCCTTTAACATACCTCAGCGCTGGACAGTAGCTCACCTTTATCAGGCCATTTTGAATAAAGAGGCTCACGTGCCTGAAATTGCTTATGTTACCACTCTTGCAGGCTATATTCACTATATGCTCACAGGGGTTAACGCGGTAGGCGTAGGCGAGGCTTCGGGCATTTTCCCCATTGACAGCACGGTAAACAATTATGATGCCGAAATGGTAAAGATTTTTGACGAAAAGACAAGGGCATTGGGCTTTCAAAAGGACTTTCTCAGCATTGTACCCAAGGTGCTCACGGCAGGTGACGATGCAGGCTGTCTTACAGAAAAAGGTGCACTTATGCTTGATGAAAGCGGTGAATTTAAAGCGGGCGTACCTTTTGCTCCTGCTGAGGGTGATGCCGGCACAGGTATGGTTGCAACAAACAGTGTAAAGGAAAAAACAGGTAATATTTCAGCAGGTACTTCTGTTTTTGCAATGATTGTTTTAAGCAAAAAGCTTTCAAGGGTTTATCCTGAAATTGACATGGTAACAACTCCTACGGGAAAGCCGGTTGCCATGGTACACTGTAACAATTGCACAAATGAAATCAATGCCTGGGCAGACGTTTTTCTTGAGGTTGCAAGAAGTACGGGCAGTGATATTTCAAGGGGCAAGCTTTTTGATATGCTCTATGAAAAAGCAAAGGATGCCGACAAGGACTGCGGTGGACTTCTTTCCTATAACTTCCTTTCGGGTGAGCCGGTATTAGGCTTAAATGATGGCAGACCTATGTTTTTAAGAACGCCCGACAGTAAAATGAATCTTGCTAACTTCAGCCGCAGTCTTCTTTACACGGCTATGGCAACACTTAAAATCGGTTTGGATTTGCTTGAGGGTGAAAATGTAACGGTTGATTGCCTTTA
Organism: Acutalibacteraceae bacterium; assembly: GCA_051880695.1. GTDB lineage: Bacteria > Bacillota > Clostridia > Oscillospirales > Acutalibacteraceae > UBA6857. The sequence goes on from JBJEOK010000008.1 coordinate 37,326, forward strand.
CGGTCACGGCGGTTTCTTTATTTACCCCGTTGTAGGTCCGTCGGTTGCGGCGGCGGCACTTGATATTCCCGTTTCGGTGCTGCTTAATTCAAAAGGCGAGGGCGGCCCCTACGGTATGGCGCTTCTGGCTCTTTACAGAGCTTTCTCAAAGGGCGAAGCCTTAGAGGATTTCTTAAAAGAAAAGGCTTTCGGTTCATCACAGGTATTTACGGCACTTCCCGATGAACAGGACAAAAAAGGCTTCGGGGAGTATATCGAAAGATTTAAAGCAGGTCTTGAAAGTCAAAAAGCGGCTTTTAAAGTAAAATAAAAAAGAGAGGATTAGGGTTATGAAAAATTTTAAAAGAGTTATCGGATTTTTACTCGTTGCAGTTATGCTGCTTTCAAGCTTCACCGTCGGCAGCTTTGCCGCAGAGACAAAAAATCTCCTTATTTTAGGCGATTCAATTGCTTTCGGCTTGGGAGTAAGAAACAGCAGTGAAGCTTGCTACGGCAAAATTCTTGCGGACACTTGCGGCTTCGGTTATGAAAATCTTGCAATTTCCGGCACAACTACCGATTTTTGGATTGGCAACCTTAAAAATGAAAGTGTTATAAAAAGCGTTGAAAATGCCGATATTATAAGTATGTCAATCGGCGGAAACGATTTTCTTATGGATAATCTTGTACAGTTGATTTTTGACGCAATGGTTAAAGAGGACTATACAAGGTTTGACAAAATTGCTTTACAAAATTACGAAAATCTCAATGCTATTTTAACTGCATTAAAGGATATCAACCCCGACGCAGACATTTTTTTACAGACGCTTTATAATCCTCAATACGGCAATTTGCGTGAGCCTTATCAGGTTGCCGCCGATAAGATAAACGAAAATATCTACCGCTGCAGTGAGAATTTTGAGGGCATTACCGTTGTTGACGTAGCCACCGCTTTAGGTGACGACAGAGAAAACTTTGCCGGTGACGCCGTTCACCCCAGCGCAAAAGGTAACGAGCTTATAGCAAGTGAGATTTTGAAAGCCTTTAATGAAAAGGGTCTTACCGATAAAACAGAGCTTGTTATTACACATAAGGGTGAGGACAGAAACCTTGCTTTTTACGGTAAGATTTACGAATTTATAGGCAACTTTTTTGCGCTTCTTGCAAAGATATTTTAAATTAAATAATCAGCGGTGTAAAAGCCGCTGATGTTTTTCTCAGGGGATAGAAATGGTAATAATTATAGGAAATGCGGTGGCGCTTTTTGCCTCGCTTATGATGGTGCTTGCGGGACTTTTACGCGATAAAAACAAAATAATCATCACACAAACGGTGCAAATAGGCTCTTTTGTTGTCAGCAACCTTATTTTAGGCGGAGTTTCCGGTGCGATAGTAAATGCCGTAAGCTGTGTAAGAAATCTGCTTTGTTTTTTCGGCAAGTTTAATAAGGCCGCAAAAATAATAATGATTTGCCTTATAACAGGTCTTTCGCTTTACTTTAACACCAACGGAATAATGGGACTTTTACCTGTTTTAAGCGGAGCTGTATTTACCGCTTTTCTTGATGTAAAAGACGTTTATAAATTTAAGTGGGTTGTGCTTTCAACAACTGTTCCGTGGCTTATTTATGATATTTACCTTATGTCTTACACCTCGGCGGTTTTTGATGTTATTGCAATTATAAGCAATGCCTTTGCTATGTACAAAATGAGGCACAGTAAAAAGCAGTAGCCTTAAATTTAATACAACAGGTCAGCTTTTAACGGCTGACCTGTTTCAGTGTTTTTTTATCTTCCTCTTGCAAAGCTTCTCACTCTGAATTTTGCACCTATTTTTTCGCATATTTCCCTTGACTTTTCAATGCTTTCCTTTTCGATAACATCAACTACGGTCATGGTCACATCATCACAGTAGTTTAAACAGTCTGCGGTGAATTTGAGCATTGCTTCAAAGGCTTTGCCGGGATAAATGTTGCGTGTGATTTTGTCGTATTTCTCACTTGTGCAGTCATTTAACGAAATTGAAATTGAGTCTATGTTTTCACAAATCTCCTTGGCGGTTTCTCTGCCGTTGATAAGGTCGGAAAGTCCGTTTGTGTTAAGTCTCAGTTTTATTTCAGGGTGAACCTTTTTCATATATTCGGCAGTTTTTAAAAGTACGTCAAGGCTGCTTGCCGGCTCACCGTAACCGCAAAAAACAGCATTTGTGTATTTTGAAAAATCAAAGCTGTCAATGGCCTCTTTCACTTGATCAAAAGTGGGGTCGGTGTCGTGCCACAGCTTTTTTGCCTCGCCTACCACGTCCTGCTTGCTTCTGATACAAAAAGCACAGTTGCAGGGACATTTATTTGTAAGGTTAAAATAGGGGTTGCCCTCTAAGGTGTAAATTATATCTGCCATAATTATTTCCTTTTCTTTTAAAACGCATTACTTGATTATTTTTTCATATTATTATATAATAGCTCTGTCATTAAATAAATAGACAGTTTTTAGAAAAAGTAAGGGTACAGTTATGAACAAATACACTTCACTTTACAACATATTAAAGGATATGATTTTAAAAGGTGAGCTTTCGGCAGGGGATAAAGTGCCCTCTGTCAGAAAGGCGGCAGAGCTTTACGGAGTTTCTGTAACAACGGTGCAGTCGGCTTATTTTGAGCTTTGTGCCGACGGTTTTATTATTTCCCGTGACAGAAGCGGTTATTATGTAAGTGAGCTTAATATTGCCGCTTCGGAAAACAAAACCGAAAAGAGCGAAAACAATATTCGCTACAGCCTTACAGGCGGTAAGGCTGACAGGGAAAGCTTTGATTTCAGGTTATGGCGCCGCCACATAAAAAGCGCCTTAAAACAGCAGGACAGACTTCTTTCTTACAGTCCGCCTAAAGGGGAGTATGATTTAAGGTGTGCAATTTCTGCTTACATAAGAGAAAGGCGAAACGTGGTCTGCTCACCTGAAAGCATAATTGTAGGTGCAGGGGTACAGCCCCTTTTACATATACTTTGTGCTTTGCTTCAAAAAGGGCAGTGCGTGTCTTTCCCCGATAACAGCTTTCTTCACGGCAGGGGAATTTTCAGCGATTACGGCTTCGACGTAAAAACACGTTTTAAAGATGCGGATATAATTTACGTTTCACCCTCACACATGACAAGGTGGGGTGATGTTATGCCTATAAAAAGACGGCTTGAGCTTTTAAGGTACAGTGAAAAAAACGGCTCTTTAATTATTGAGGATGACTATGAAAATGAATTCTTATATTCGGTAAGACCTACTCCGTCGCTTTATGCTTTAGGTAAGGGAAATGTGGTTTATATAGGCTCTTTTTCCGCTATGCTTTTGCCGGGCATAAGGGTAAGCTTTATGGTGCTGACAAAGGAGCTTTTAAAAGAGTTTGAAGAAAACGAAATGCGTTTTTCACAAACGGCAAGCAAAACCGAGCAAATTGCCCTTTGCAGTTTTATCCGTGACGGTCATCTTCTGCAGCAGACAAGAAAAACAAGGCGAATATACTCCTCAAAAACGAAACAGCTGTGTACCTATTTAAAAGAGCTTTTACCCAAAGCCGAAATTGAAACCGGTGAAAACAGACTTCAAATTATTTTAAAAGCCGATTTTGATAAAGACATAAGTGAATTTGAAAAAAGCGGAGTTGAGGTTTATGTGCAAAAATACGAAAACGGAAAAATCAATCTTGTTATTTCTCCCTCATCAGTGCCCTCAGGGGAGCTTTATGATGTGGCGGTATTGCTTAGCGGGATTTTAAAATAGGAAAAAATCTGCTTTTTCTTGACAGTAGTATTAAGATAAAATATAATATAGGTTAAGACACTGAAAGGGAGAAAATATGAAAATTAAAGAAATGACCCCGGACAAGCTGGAAAAAGCAAGGCTTAAAAGGGAAAAGGAAATCAAAAAATGGGAAAAAGAAAAGGCGCGTCCCAAACGAAACACCTATTTTATTTATCTCATTTTTATTATCACCCTAATTTATGCCGTTGATGAAATTGCATCACAGATAGGCACACAAATGCAAACGGATATTGCAAGTGATTTGCTTGATAAATTCGGCAAAAGCTCCAATACGGTTTTGTCAATTTTGTCAGGTATAGCCGTGCCATTTCAGGCAATCGGGCTTTTGTACCGTCCCCTTGCCGACCGCTTCGGCAGAAAGGTGTTTCTTATCATTAACACTTTCGGTATGAGCTTTGCTATGCTTGTGGTTTTTCTGTCAAACAACCTTTGGCTCTATTTGATAGGTGCCTGTACAATAAGCTTTTTCATTCCTCACGATATGCACGTGGTTTATATTATGGAATCTTCCCCGGCAAAGCACAGGGCAAGGTTTTATTCAACAATAAAGTTTGCGGCAAATATGGGCGTTATGCTTATTCCCATTATGCGCAAGGTGCTTATGAAAGGTGATATCTCCCTTTGGAGAAATGTTTACCTTGTGCCTGCAATTGTCGGTCTTACGGTATGCTTTATTGCACTTTTATGTGCACGCGAGCCGGACGCTTTTATAGATTCACGTCTCAAATATCTTAAAATGACCGACGAGGAAAGAGAAGCAGAAGAAAAAGCGAAGGTTAAGCAAAATGCTCAGGGCGGACTTGTTAACGCGCTGAAGTTTGCTTTCAGCCACAAACAGCTTCGTTGGCTTTATATTACAACAGCCATAGTAAACGTAGGTTTTTTCGGTTCAATAAATTACACGCCTATTATGAAGTTTGCAAGGGCGGCTTTTGAAGCAGGCGGTTCCTTTGATGCCTTGAGCGATATTAAAAATATGAGCGAGGCGGTGCTTGACAGCATAAGCACAGGCTATGTTACTGCGGCACTTTTCCTTTTACCCATAGGAAGCAGCATAGCTCAGGTTATTATGGGTTACGTCTCTGACTGGAAAGGCAGAAAAACGGCGGCTATTGTTACGGCATTTGATTGCCTTGTATCTTTCGTGTTGTTTTTCTTCGGTGCGATTTACGGCTGGAGCGCACCTGTTGTCGGCTTTTTCTGCGGAGCTTTCTTAGGCAGTTACTATTCAATTAACGATGTTATTATTATGATGATAGGTGAGTCTTCACCCACAAATTTACGCTCCTCAACTATGTCGGCGCAGTTTGTTGTTACGGCTGTGGGCGCGGCGGTTTCGCTTATTGCAGGTCTTACCGTAGGTCTTGTTTTAGGCGATGCATATATGGGAGTTGTTGAAATTTCTCTTCTTGTACCCGGCTTTATTGCGGCTCTTATTGTCCTTTGGAAGAAAACCGCTGAAACAAAGGGTATTGATATGGAAACAGTTAAAGGCAGTGAATGGGATTAAACCCGACAGGAGGTTAAATTATGCCTATTAAAATTAACGACAGTCTTCCCGCAAGGGAAATGCTTGAAAGTGAAAACATCTTTGTTATGACAGAGTCCCGTGCGGCAAGTCAGGACATAAGACCGCTTAAAATATTGATTGTTAACCTTATGCCCACAAAGATTACAACGGAAACTCAGCTTTTAAGGCTTATGAGTAACACACCTTTACAGGTCGACGTTGACTTTTTACAGATGAAAACCCATCGGTCAAAAAACACGTCACAAAGTCATTTGAGTAAGTTTTATTACGTTTTTGATGACGTTAAAGATAAAAAATACGACGGTATGATTATTACCGGCGCCCCCGTTGAGCTTATGGAGTTTGAGGAAGTTGACTACTGGGAAGAGCTTTGCAAGGTTTTTGAGTGGTCAAAAACTCACGTTTATTCAACCTTTCATATTTGCTGGGGCGCTCAGGCAGGGCTTTACTATCATTACGGCATAAAAAAATACACCTTGCCTGAGAAGATGTTCGGTGTGTTTTCACACCGTCCCCTTGACCTTTATCACCCCCTTATGAGAGGCTTTGACGAAAAATATTATGTGCCCCATTCAAGGCATACGGATATCAACTTTAACGATGTTGCTCTTTGTAAGGATTTGCAAATTCTTTCCTATTCGGAAAAGGCGGGTATTCACCTTGTTTCCGACCTGCAGTGCAGAAACTTCTATGCTACGGGTCACTCGGAATATGATGCCGACACCCTTGCTAAGGAATACTTCCGTGACAAGGAAAAGGGACTTGATATTAAAGTGCCCTATAATTATTTCCCCGACGACGACCCGACTAAAAAGCCCATTGTCACTTGGCGGAATGTAGGCACGCTTATGTTTACAAACTGGCTTAACTACTTCGTTTATCAAAAAACACCTTATGATATAAATGATATATAAATAAAAACATCTTACTATCAGTAATTTTTATGACTAAACACTTGAAAAATTTGCCATAATGTTATAAAATAAGCGTTGGTATTTTATTATTAAGTTATTTAAAACGAAAGGAATAAAACAGATGAACGTATTAAACAAGAAATCAGTTGAAGACATTGACGTAAGAGGTAAAAAAGTTCTTATCCGCTGTGACTTCAATGTAAAGATGGAAGACGGCGTAATTACAAGCGATAAGAGAATCGTTGCCTCACTTCCCACAATTAAATATCTCCTTGACAACGGTGCAAAGGTTATCGCTTGCTCACACCTTGGCAGACCTAAGGGTGAATTTAAGCCTGAATTTTCACTTGCTCCCGTTGCTAAAAGACTTGGCGAGCTTTTAGGTATTGAAGTTAAAATGGCTAAAGACGTTGTCGGCGAAAGTGCAAAGGCTCTTGCCGCCGACCTTAAAGAGGGCGAAGTTCTTCTTCTTGAAAACGTACGTTTCCACAAGGAAGAAACAAAGAATGACCCCGAATTTTCAAAGGCTCTTGCTTCCCTTGCAGACATTTATGTAAATGACGCTTTCGGCAGTGCTCACAGAGCTCACAGCTCAACTACCGGTGTTGCCGATTATCTTCCCGCAGTAGGCGGCTTCCTTATCCGTAAGGAGCTTGAATATATCGGCGGCGCTCTTGCTAATCCTAAGAGACCCCTTGTTGCTATCCTCGGCGGTGCTAAGGTAAGTGACAAAATCGGTGTTATCACAAACCTTATGGAAACTGTTGATACCCTTATCGTAGGCGGCGGTATGGCTTACACATTCTTTGCCGCTAACGGTCACAGCGTAGGTACTTCCATTTGCGAAGAAGATAAGATTGACCTTGCTAAGGAAATGATGGAAATAGCTAAGGCTAAGGGCGTTAACTTCCTTATTCCCGTTGATAACAGAGTCGGCCGTGAATATGACGCTAACACAGAAAATATGATTGTTGATTCAGACGACATTCCCGACGGCTGGATGGGTCTTGACATCGGTCCTAAGACAGAGAAGCTCTTTGCAGACGCTATCAAGGGCGCAGGCACGGTTATCTGGAACGGACCTATGGGTGTTTCCGAGTGGGAAGCTTTCGCTTCAGGTACAATTGCAGTTGCAACAGCTATTGCTGAAAGCGGTGCAATTTCCATCGTAGGCGGCGGTGATTCAGCAGCAGCAGTAACAAAGCTTGGTTTTGCCGATAAGATGAGCCACATCTCAACAGGCGGCGGCGCTTCACTTGAATTCCTTGAAGGTAAAGACCTCCCCGGTGTTGTTGCACTTAACGATAAATAATCAATTAAAATAAAAGGAGTAACTAAAAATGAATAAGGCTACACGTAAGGCTGTAATTGCCGGTAACTGGAAAATGAATATGACTCCCTCACAGGCTAAGGCTCTTATTGAGGAAATGAAGCCCCTCGTTGCAGGTGCTGACTGTGAAGTTGTTCTTTGCGTACCCTTTGTTGATATTGCTGTTGCAATTGAGGCTGCTAAGGGCTCAAACATCAAAATCGGTGCTGAAAACGTACACTTTAAGGCTTCAGGTGCTTACACAGGTGAAATTTCCGCCGATATGCTTAAAGAGTGCGGTGTTGAATACGTTGTTGTAGGTCACAGTGAAAGAAGACAGTATTTCGGCGAAACAGATCAAACAGTAAATCTTCGTACACTTGCAGCGCTCGGTGCAGGCTTAAAGCCCATCGTTTGCGTCGGTGAAACTCTTGAACAAAGGGAGCTCGGTTACACAGAAACTCTCCTCAAGTATCAGACCAAGATGGCTCTTACAAATGTTACCGCCGACCAGCTCAAGGATGTTATTATCGCTTATGAGCCTGTATGGGCAATCGGTACAGGTGTTACTGCTACCGCAGAACAGGCTGACGAGGGTAACGGTTACTGCCGTGCAGCTATTGCCGAAGCTTACGGTGCTGAAGCTGCAGAAGCTGTTACAGTTCAGTACGGCGGTTCAATGAACGCTAAAAACGCAGCAGAGCTTGTTTCAAAAGTTAATGTTGACGGCGGTCTTATCGGAGGCGCATCACTTAAAGCAGCAGACTTCTCAGTAATTGTTAAGGCTGCTTCCGAGCAGAAATAAAATAAAGCTGAAAGCCCCTAACACAGGGGCTTTTATTTAAGAAGATTGAGTATTTTTTAAAGAAGGGAAATGATAAAATGAAAAAGCCGGTGCTTCTTTGTATTATGGACGGTTTCGGTAATAATCCGTCCGATTACGGCAACGCAATTGTTGCCGCAAACACCCCTAACCTTGACAAAATTATGAAAGAAAACCCCATGACCTTTATCGGTGCTTCGGGTATGGACGTAGGTCTTCCCGACGGACAAATGGGTAACAGCGAAGTAGGTCACACAAACATCGGTGCAGGCCGTGTTGTTTATCAGGAGCTTACAAGAATTACCAAGTCAATTAAAGACGGCGACTTTTTTGAAAATGAGGCACTCAAGGGTGCTATGGAAAACTGCCTTAAAAATAACAGTGCACTTCACCTTATGGGTCTTATGAGTGACGGCGGTGTTCATTCACATAACACCCACATGTATGCTATTGTTGAGCTGGCAAAGAAAATGGGCGTAAAGGAAGTTTTTGTTCACTGCTTCCTTGACGGACGTGATGTGCCTCCCGCTTCGGGTGCAGACTATGTTGCAGAAGCAGTAGCTAAGCTTGAAGAAATCGGCCTTGGCAAGGTTGCAACAGTTATGGGCCGTTACTATGCTATGGACAGAGACAACCGCTGGGACAGAGTAGGTAAGGCTTATGCCGCCATGGTTTACGGTGAGGGCATAAAGGCCGACTGCCCCGTTGAAGCTATTAAAAAGTCCTACGAAACAGTTGACGGGGACGGTAAAAACCTCACTGATGAATTTGTACTTCCCACAGTATGCTGTGACGGAAAAGTTAAGGCTAACGACAGCGTTGTTTTCTTCAACTTCCGCCCTGACAGAGCAAGAGAAATTACAAGAACCTTTGTTGACGAAGCCTTTGACGGCTTTGAAAGAAGAAACGGCTTCTTCCCCTTATATTATGTATGTATGACACAGTATGACGCCACAATGCCCAACGTACACGTTGCATTTAAGCCTCAGACCTTGGAAAATACTTTCGGTGAATACCTTTCAAAAATGGGTAAAACTCAACTTCGTATTGCTGAAACAGAAAAGTATGCTCACGTAACATTCTTCTTCAACGGCGGTGTTGAAAAGCAGTATGAGGGCGAGGACAGAATCCTTGTTGCTTCACCTAAGGTTGCAACCTATGACTTACAGCCGGAAATGAGCGCTTATGAAGTGACAGACAAGGTTGTTGAAGCAATTGAAAGTGATAAGTATGATGCAATCATTCTCAACTTTGCTAACTGCGATATGGTAGGTCATACAGGTATTTTTGATGCAGCAAAGGCAGCAGTTGAAGCTGTTGACACTTGTGTAGGCAAGGTTTATGATGCAGTTATGGGTAAAAACGGCGTAATGCTTATCACTGCCGACCACGGTAATGCAGATAAGATGTATGAGGAAGACGGCTCACCCTTTACGGCTCATACAACTTTCCCCGTACCCTTTGTTGTTTGCGGTTATGACTGCAAGCTCAGGCAGGGCGGTAAGCTTTGCGATATCGCTCCTACAATGCTTAAAATTATGGAGCTTCCTCAACCTGCCGAAATGTCAGGCGAAAGTATGTTTTAATTAAAGTGATATAATAAAAGTCAGCTGCTTTTTGGGTAGCTGACTTTTATTATATCCGTGAATATTATTCGTCATTTGTTTTTTCTTTATCTTTTCTCAAAAGCTTTATCATAATGACTCCGCCCACAATAAAAACAAAGCCTGTAAGTATTGAAAAAGCTAAGGGTAAAAAGACTGATGTACCGAGCACATTGAAAGCACCGGCGTTTAAAAGTGTTAAGATTTGTGAACCCAAACTTATAACACGTGACAGACCAATCAAAAGAAGTATGACTCCTATAATCCAGCCGTAATTTTTAAGTAACGCTCCGATTTTGTTAAAAACCTTGTCTGCGGTGTCATTGCTTTTTGTCGCTGTAAGCGGGATATATTCTTGCATACTGTCATCTAAAAGGTAATCGGTTGAAACGGAAAATATTTTTGCAATCGCAAGAAGCTTTGACGGCTCGGGAATATTGTCGCCTGTTTCCCATTTTGAAACTGACTGACGGGAAACCGAAAGCTTTTCGGCAAGTTCATCTTGCGACCAACCGAATTTTTTTCTCAGCATATAAATCTTTTCGTTAATTTTCATGTTGTAACCTCCTTTACGTTAAAAATTATAGCAAAAGCCCGTATGAAAAGCAATATATTGAACATAGCACTTTCGCAACCGATAGTTGCAATCGGTTGCGAAAGTGCTATTTATAGATTTTTTACTAAAAAGTGTATATAACGTGGAAGTCAATAAATTAAACCGCCCTATGTAAAGGTATAGGGCGGTGTGTGAGCAGGAAAAAATCCTTTTTAATTGATTGCTTTTGAAATTACATATCCTTTAAGTTTAAAGCTTTTCTGTTTTTGTAAGCATAATCGAACAGTGAAATTATAGTAAGAACCGTTGCAATATACATTATTATGTCGGGGAAAATGCCTAAGGATAAGTTTGCGGCATTACCCTCAACAAGGAATACTATTATCATTGTCATTTGTGAAATGGTTTTGCTTTTGCCCCACCAGGATGCGGCAATTTTAACTCCGTTTTCACAGGCGATAAGCCTTATGGCGCTGATGATAAATTCTCTGCCTATTATAATAATGGTGATAACGGCAGGAATTACACCTTTTGCACAAAGGCATATAAGGGCACTGCACACAAGCAGCTTATCGGCTATGGGGTCCATAAATTTACCGAAGTTAGTTACCATATTGTATTTTTTGGCAATTGTGCCGTCAAGCTTGTCTGTTATAGTTGCAACGCAAAAAATTATAAGGGCAATAAGCTCACTTTTAGGCACAAAGGTTGTCAGCATAAAAAACACGTAAAATGGTACAAGTATAACACGTAATACAGTAAGTTTGTTTGCAATATTCATTTTTGTTACCTCATTAAATTATTTTAAACTGATATATAAATGCAAGTTTGAATTTGAAAAACAGTATGAAATTTCACTTGAATCCACAATGTCAAAAATTCGGCGATCGGTTATAAGGTCATTTTCTGCTTTTTTGCTTTCGGCGGAATTTTTGAAACGCACCTCAGCATAATCTCCGTTTGCTTCAAACTGCTTTTTTAAAACGACACTTATCTTATCAAAGTCATATTCCGGTACATAAAGTCCGTTGTAGGCATAATAGTTGTACTTTGTTCCCTCACAAAGGGGCACAGAGCTGTTTTCATCTAAGTCGTGGGTAAGGGCAAGCTCATTTTTAGTAAGACCGAAATAATTGTGGGATATATGTCCTTCCGAGAGGTTCTCACCCTCGCCTTTGAAGCTGGGGTCATCCCACGTAACATCAAAGTAATAATAGTCGCCGTCAAGTAAGCAGTAATTCCAGATGTGGTCACCTTTTTTGTTGGTTTGAGCACCGCATTCAAAGCCCAATTCCTGCATCATCAGGGTGAAAAGCTGAGTGTAACCGGTGCATACGGTTTTTCCCTCAACAAGACAGCCGTAAGCGGAGCGTTCAAGCTCGTGACCCTTTTCCTCGTCGAGCAGTGAAAAATCGTAATCGCATATTTTTACAATTGTATCGTGTACAAAAAGCACTTTTTCGTAGGTGGTCTCTTTTTGTAAAGCAAGATTTAAAAATTTTTCTTTTCTTATATTGAAATTTTCCTTAGCTTTTTCAAACTCGTCATCGGTTATTGAATAGGAAATTTTTATTGATACCGACTTTTTATAGGGATTTATACCGCTTTTTAAAATGAAATATTCCCCTAAGTCGAGCCAGAAATATTGGGGCTGTTCATAAAGTACAGCCGAAACAATATCATCATAGGTGTTTGCTCCGTCAAGGGATTTCCCGTCTTCATCAAAGCAGCCGATGTCAAAGTAATCGGTGTCTCTTTTTTCTGCGGCGGCACAAATTTTTATGTAAGCTTCTTTTTCACTGCTGCTTAGACTACTGTAAAAAGGGTAGACATTTTTTGTTTCAAGTCTTTGCCTGATTTCCTCGCAGAGGGGGTCTTCCTGTATAAAAATTTCGGTAATCTTTTTTGGGATAAGGTCAAAGCGGTATAGAATGACCGAAAGCGAAAGGGTAAGAACAACAAGAGAAAGCAAAAAAGAAAACAGCTTTTTTATAAATTTCATATATCCCTCCTATTTTTTATAAATGTAAATGACAAATTCCGTTGTAATTTTCAGTTGATTCAGACTTTCAAGCTTGCTTTTATCGTTATCACTTGTGTGGTAGTAGTAGGGCGTCATTTTAAAAAGGTCGTCAATGTCCTGTTTTTGATTAAGGGCAATTTTTTTGCTGACCTTAACCTTATCTAAAAGTTTAAGCTTTTTTGTTTCGGGCGGTGCCTCATCATTTTTATATGGACTTTCATAAAGCGCTTGCTTTAATTCAAAAAGATGATTTTCACCGGCTACTGCAGTTAAGAGTACACCGCCGTCTTTAATTATCCTTAAAAATTCGTCTTCAAAAAAGGGGGCGAAAAGATGAAAGGCAAAGTCAACCGAGCTGTTTTCAATGGGGATTTTATTGCTTGAAGCCACAAAACAGGTACTGCCGTTTTTCCTTTTTGCACAAAGGCGAACCATCTCCCGTGAAATGTCAAAGCAAAGCATTGTGCAAGGGAAAGAGCCAAGCAGTTTATCACTGTAATAGCCCTCGCCGCAGCAGATGTCACAACAGACGGCATCTTTTTCGGGGGCATATTTTTTTGCTAAAGATATAAGTGTATCGCTCAAAGCAGAAAAGTAGTTTTTATTTAAAAACTGTCTTCTTGACTGAGCCATGCTCTTGTTGTCGCCTATAAGCTCGCCGCTTTTGTGTTTGCCTGTCAGCAGGTTGACATAGCCCTCTTTTGCCATGTCAAAGCAGTGACGGTTTTCACAAAAAAAGCTTCTGTTTTCTTTATAGAGTTTTTTGCCGCAGACAGGACAAATTAAAAAATTATCGCCGTTCATTTTTATTACCTTTAAATATTATACTTTTGTAATATACTATTGAAATCGAAAAGGGTTTATGGTATTATACAAAAAAAGTTCGATTAAGTCAACAAGGACCTGAGATTATGGCAAAAGAAAAGCAAGTTAAAACAAATGCAATGCGTATTCTTGAAAAGAAAAATATACCCTTTAAAGTCAATTATTATGACTGTGATGAGTTTATTGACGGAGTACATATCGCCGACAAGCTTTCCCAAAGCTATGACCAAAGCTTTAAAACCTTGGTGGCGGTGGGTAAAAGCAAGGAACACTACTGTTTTGTTTTGCCTGTACATAAGGAGCTTGACTTGAAAAAAGCCGCAAAAAGCGTGGGCGAAAAAAGTGTTGAGCTTTTACACGTTAAGGACATAAAAGACGTTACCGGCTACATCAGAGGCGGCTGTACCGCAATCGGAATGAAAAAGCAGTTCAAAACAGTAATTCACTCATCTTGTTTTGACTTTTCCGAAATCATTGTAAGCGGCGGTGCCTTAGGTGTTCAGCTTTTTATAAATCCTAAGGACTTTTTAAAAGCCACAGGCGGCAAGGCAGAGGAAATTATTTTTTAAGTAACGGAAGATTAAAATAAAGAGGGTAGTTTAAAATGAAAAGAAAATCAGCACTTGTTTTAGCGGTATTATTCATAGTATTAAGCTTTACTGCCTGCGGCGGTAAGGGTAACACATCTAACGGTGCGACAGGTGAAAACGGCAATGATATGTCAAAATCTCAACAAGTAACAGCTGCCGGAATTTACATCAACGAATTTTCAACAAATTCTACGCAAACCCTTATGGACGACGACGGAGATTTTGTTTCCTGGGTTGAGATTTATAACAGCAACAGCAAAGCTGTTAATTTGCAGGGCTTCGGTCTTACCGATGACCCGATTGACAGGGGTAAGTGGATTTTCCCCAACATTACAATTGAAGCAGGGCAGTACATAGTAGTTTACCTTTCCGGTAAAGAGGACAAGCCCTATGACGGCGGCAGAACAGTACACGCTTCCTTTAAGCTTAACGGTAATGAGCAAGAGCTTCACCTGTATTCCGGTTCAGGTCAAATAATTGACAAATGTAAGGTTTATGATTTGTTTTCGAATCTTTCCTGTGGCAGAACAGTGCAAGACAACAGTAAATTCGGCTTTTTTGCACGTCCTACCCCCGGCAGAGAAAACGCAAAGGAAGCCTTTGACAGTGTTGACAGTGCAAGGTACACGGGAAACAAAGAAATTGCAATTACTGAGGTTGCCGCTGTCAATATGAGTGTAACAAATTCCGATGACGAATACTGTGATTTTGTGGAGCTTTATAACAGCAGCTCTTATAAAGTAAATCTTGCTAATTATAAGCTCTCCGATTCAAAAGATGCGGGGAGCTTTATAAGGTTACCCGAAAAAATCCTTGCCCCCGGTGAATATGCGGTAATTTATTGCGGGGACGATACTTACGTTGATTCTTACAGCGGTGAAATTTTTGTTTCATTCGGACTTAACCGTTACGGTGAAACGGTTTACCTACTTGATAAATACAATGTTGTTGTTGACACTCTCACTTACTCAAGAATACAAAACGGTTACTCAAGCGGTAAGGATATTGACGGCAACGGAGACGTGAATTATTACAGCAGTCTTACTCCGGGAAGTCAAAACCCTGCCGAGGCCTATGCGCCGTCACTGCCTAATCCGCAGTTTTCATTTACAAGCACTTACGTTCAAGCCGGCACACCTGTTGAAATAATCGCACCAAAAGGTGAAATTCACTTTACGATTGACGGCAGTGAGCCTACGGAACGCTCACCTGTTTATACGCAGCCAATTTCCATAAAAAGGTCAGGTGTAATAAGGGCAAGGGCATTTTCAGAAGGCTTTGTGCCCTCTGATACAGTTTGCGCCACTTACCTTGTAACAGACCATAAACACGATTTACCCGTTGTTTTTCTTACAACGGACGAAGATAATCTGTATGATTACAACACAGGTATATGGGCAGACGGCCCCGGAATTACAACTGAGTTTCCCTATGAGGGCGCTAATTATTGGCAAAACTGGGAAAGACCCGTCAACTTTGAATATATGACGCCCGACGGAGTATCGCAAGTGCGTTTTGATGCAGGTATTTCCGTTTTCGGTCAGTTCAGCCGTGCAAATTTACAAAAGAGTGTTGAAATCAAACTCAAGGATAAGTACGGTCAAAGTCAGATATGCTATCCGTTTTTCAAGGATAATGATGTAAATGTTTTTTCATCACTTGTGCTTCGTAACGGCGGTCAGGACTTTAACATCGCTCACATTCGTGACGCCTTTGCCGCAAAAGCAATTCAAGGGCAGATGGATATTGACCTTATGGACTATCAGCCTGTTGTCTGTTATGTTAACGGTAAATATCACGGCATTTACGATTTGAGGGAAAAGATTGACGAGGATTACTTTGCAAACCATCACGGAGTTGACCCTCAAAAGGTTGATTTTATCAAGGCAAACAGTGATGTTAAAAACGGTACCTTTGATAATTACGAAAGTCTTTTAAATTACGTCTCAACCTATGATATGTCAAATGACGTCTATTATAATAAGGTATGTCAGTACGTTGACGTCGACGAGCTTATTAACTACTGGATGTGTGAATCCTTTTTCACAAACACCGACACAGGTAACATTAAGTTTTGGCGGGAAAATTCCGCAGGTCAAAAGTGGCGCTGGGTATTCTTTGACGTTGACTGGTCACTTTTCGGCTCAACCTATGACTACAACATTATAGATAACTATCTCGACCCGGAGGGTCACGGTGTGGGACAGAATTTCAGCACTACTCTTACGAGAAACCTTTATAAAAATGCCTCTTTCCGCCAAAAGATGCTTGAAACCTTTTCAAAGCATTATAAAACCACCTTTAAGCCCGAAAGACTTATAAAAATTCTTGACACTCTCACTGCTGAAATTGACAGTGAAATGCCTTATCACTGTAACAGGTGGGACGATATGTGCTCCTATGAGGCTTGGAAAAGCGGTGTTGAATACTTAAAGGAAATTATTGCGGCTAAGTATGAGCTTTTCCCATCACAAATGATAGAGGGTCTTTCAATGACCAAGGCTGAAATTGAAAAATATTTAGGTGATGTTGACATCAGCACTCAGACTGTGGCATAAAAACAAAAAATTATTAAAATTTATTGAAATTTATGAAAGTTTAGTATATAATGGTTTTATACTAATTTAAGGAGGAGATATTATGAAAGACTTTCTCAAAACACTTGAAGCAATTTTAATTGATATGTGGAACTACCTTTATGTTGTTCTCAACATGATTTTAAACGGTGAAGTAAACGGTGATGACCCCGAAACAGGCGACGTACCGCCGCTTCCTATGGATTGATTTTAAATTTTTAAATGGCTGTTTCTCAAGAGACAGCCATTTACTTTAGTAAAGGAACATTATAATGATTAAAGATTTTCTTGAAATAGGCAAGCTTACCTCAACTCATGGAATAAAGGGCGAAATGAAAGCTCAGCCTTGGTGTGACAGCCCTGAATTTT
This sequence comes from Acutalibacteraceae bacterium, assembly GCA_051880695.1. Taxonomy (GTDB): domain Bacteria; phylum Bacillota; class Clostridia; order Oscillospirales; family Acutalibacteraceae; genus UBA6857. The sequence continues at coordinate 54,235 of JBJEOK010000008.1, forward strand.
TTTGTAAGTTTAAAACGCTGTATCTTGATAAAAAAGGTGAAAAGCCTGTTAAGATTAAAGCAAGACCTCACGGACAGATGGTAATTGTAAAGCTTGAGGGCATTGACAGTGTTGAAGCTGCCATGAAAATGCGTGAAAAGGTGCTTTATATGAAACGCAGTGACGCCTCGCTTGATGAGGGCAAATACTTTGTGCAGGAGCTTATTGACTGTAAGGTTATAGACGCTGACGATGAAAGCAAGGTTTACGGTACACTTACGGATGTCAGCCAAACCGGTGCAAATGATGTGTGGCACATCACTGACGAAAAGGGGAGAGAATACCTTATTCCCGCAATTCCAATTGTTGTAATTGATACCGATGTGGTTTCGGGTATAATTAAAATTCGCCCTTTGAAAGGAATTTTTGACGATGAGAATTGACATACTTACCCTTTTCCCTGAAATGTGTGAGAGCGTTTTGGGCGAAAGCGTTATAGGCAGGGCGAGAAAAGAAAACAAGGTTGAAATCAACTGCCGTCAAATAAGGGATTACACCCTTGACAAGCATAAGCGTGTTGATGATACACCTTACGGCGGCGGTATGGGTATGATAATGCAGGTACAGCCTATTTATGACTGTTTTATGAGCCTTTGTGAGGAAATCGGCGAAAGGCCGCACCTTTTATATATGTCACCGCAGGGAAAGACCCTTACACAAAACAGGGTAAAGGAGCTTGCAAAGCTTGAAAGTATTGCAATTTTGTGCGGACACTATGAGGGTATAGACGAACGTGTTATCGAGGAGCTGGAGCCCGAGGAAATTTCCATAGGCGACTATGTTTTAACAGGCGGTGAACTGCCTGCCCTTGTGGTTGCAGACAGCATTTCGAGGATGCTTCCCGGTGTGCTTTCCGAGGAAGAATGTTTTACCGATGAAAGCCATTACAGCTCACTTTTGGAATATCCGCAGTACACAAGACCTTATCAGTGGCACGGACGTGCTGTTCCGGATATACTGTTATCGGGACACCACGCAAACATTGAGCGCTTCAGACGGGAAAAAAGTCTTGAGCGTACTTTTTTAAGGCGTCCCGATATGCTTGAAAAGGCAGAGCTTTCAAAAATGGACAAAGAATTTTTGAAAAGGCTTCAAGAAGAATGTGACATAAAAGCTAACAATTTGACAGAATAATTGATAAGATGAGTTTTATTTTAAGCTTGACTTGTGCATAATGCGGTGAATAATATAAAAAATGTTGTGAAAATGCACAAATTTGCAAGCCGGTATTTTACAATGTTTAGGCTTGCAACCAAAAAGTTTGAAAGTCGATTTTTTTCATTGACGAAGTGAAGTTTTGTGGTATAATATATTAAAAAAGCCAAACAAAATTTTACGTGTGGGGTAATAGATATGTTTGTTAAAGATGTAAAAGTTCAAAATCAGGTCGGTCTTCATGCTCGTCCTGCAACCTTCTTCATTCAGAAAGCAAATGAATTTAAGTCATCCATTTGGGTTGAGAAGGAAGAAAGAAGAGTTAATGCTAAGAGCTTACTCGGCGTTCTTTCACTCGGCATTATGGGCGGTACTGAAATTCGTATTATTGCCGGCGGTACAGACGAGCAACAAGCAGTTGAAGAGCTTGTTAAGCTTGTTGAGTCAGGCTTCACTGAATAAGAGAACGAAGCGTCAGGTGGTTTTGTACCACCTGATTTTTTTTATTCATTTTGGCAGTTGTCTTTATGTTTAAAATGTTAAAAATTTTTAAGAGAGTAAAATATAGCGTTAAAAATATTGAATTATAAATATAATTATGGTATTATTTACATTGACAATAGACTTTAAATTGGGTTTTTATAGCAAAAATGACCTTATCTTAAAAGCACATAATCTTTGACGGCTTAAGTTTCGCTTGTATTTCAGGGCTGATGACTTAATCGTCTTTAAAAATAACCGCCTTAAAGTTTAACGGCAGAATGGAGCTTATTATGAAAAAAATATTAAGTAAAGCCATAGCGTTGCTTCTTTCGCTTATAATGGTATTTTCCGTAACATCAATTGGTGTTGCCGCTTCTTATGAAAATGACCTTCCCGTGGTTTATTTAAGAGGTGCTACTGAAAAGGTTTACGATAAAAACGGCAACCAGGTTTGGCCTGTCACAACAAGTATAACCGATATGCTTATTGATAACAGGAAACCGCTTCTTGCCGCTTTCAGTGCAAGCTTAGCAACGTCTGATTGGTCAATTTACGGTGACGCACTCAACTTGGTGCTCAATGAATATTATCAGTACGGTGCACTTGATAACAACGGCAACCCAAAAAACGGAACGACTATTAAAAATAGCCCTAAGCCTAAAGTAAAGTCCTCCGATTTCGGCATCGGTGATTATGTTTTCAGGTATGACCCTCGCCTTGACCCCTGGGAAACAGCGGATTTATTAAACAGTTATATAAACAGCGTCCTTGCCGCAACCGGTAAAAAGAAGGTACAGCTTGTTTCCCGCTGTATGGGTTGCTGTTTTGCATCTGCATACCTTTGTAAATACGGCGCAGATAAAGTTGACACTGCAATTTATTACGCTTCTGCCGCAAAAGGCTCAACAGTTTGCGGAGAGCTGTTCTACGGCAAGCTGAAGTTTGATGAGAACGTGCTTAACAATTATGCCGATACTTATATGGGTGACGATGAGCTTTCATCACTTCTTGCAGGCGTTATAAGCATAACATACAGCCTCAGTCTCTTGGGTGCAGGCACAGGTGTTGTTACGGATATCTTCAATCAAATGTCAGTTGAAGTTTGGCCGCAGCTTCTTCGTACAACCTTTGCAAATATGCCGGCTTATTGGGCTATGGTAAGCGAGGATTACTACGAGGGTGCAAAGAATTTTGTCTTTGGCGGTTATGAAGCCGAGTATGCAGGTCTTATTAAAAAGATTGACAACTACCATCAAAATGTTATGCTCAAGCTTGACAGTGACCTTAAAACCTTTGTCAAAAACGGTATGAAAATTGTGGTGCTTGCAAAGTATAACAGACCTTTCCCGCCTTATATTGAAAGCAGTCAGGTGCAAGGTGACGGACGAATCAATATGGATGACATAGCCTTTGGCGCTGTCGGTGCAGATATAGGCACATACTTTGATGTCACTTATCTTAACGAGGCAAGGCTTTCAGGCACGATTGATTATATCTCAGACGACCTTACAATTGACACTTCAACAGCGTTGTTCCCAAATAACACTTGGTATGTAAAGAATATTAAGCACGGCACCTTCCCGCCCAGTATAAATGTTATGATAATGGATATACTTCATAAGAAGAAACAGGTGACCGTAAATGATTTTGCCGAATATCCTCAATTTATGGACTTCGATTATGATACGGACACCTTAAGTCCCATTGAAGCGGCAAAACCCAGCGGAGATGCAGGTACAACAAATATTCTGTTTACGATTATTGAAAAAATTATGACTATTTTCAATATGATAAAAAACTTTTTCGGAATTCTTATAAAATGAGGTGATAAATATGTCATATATTGATATTTCGGCAGAAAGCTTTTCTACACAAGTCCTTGAGGAAAAAGATACTCCTGTTTTGGTAGACTTCTGGGCACCTTGGTGTCAGCCCTGTATGATGCTTTCTCCGATAATCGAGGAAATAGCCGATGAGCTTGACGGTAAAGTTAAGGTTTGCAAAATAAACTGTGACGAAAACAGCGAGTTCATTATGGATAAGGGTGTTGTTTCGATTCCCTGCCTTGTGCTTTATGTTGATGGCGAGGAAAAGGGCAGACTTGTCGGCTTTAATATGAAAGAGGATATTATATCCTTTATAGAAGAAAATAAATAAGAGGTAGTTAAAATGGAAAAAATTAAAGTAGTGATGGAAAACGGCGGCGAGTTCACCCTTGAGCTTTACCCTGAGTATGCGCCTAAGACTGTTGCAAACTTTGTCAAGCTTGTTAAAGAAGGCTTTTACAACGGACTTACTTTTCACAGAATAGTTGATAACTTTATGTGTCAGGGCGGCGACCCCGAGGGCACGGGTATGGGCGGAAGCGCTGAAACAATTCCCGGTGAATTTGCGGCAAACGGTTGGGACAATGCGCTCTCTCACGAGAGAGGAGTAATCTCCATGGCAAGAAGTCAAAATCCCAACTCCGCATCAAGTCAGTTTTTCATCTGCTATGACGACTGCTCTTTCCTTGACGGCAGCTATGCCGCTTTCGGTAAGGTGACAGAGGGTATGGAGGTGCTTGACGCATTTTGCGGTGTAGCCCGTACATTCAATTCAATGGGCGAATATGCTTCACCTACTGAGCCTGTCCGTATTGAAACAATGACAGTTATTGAGTAAAAAAATACAAAAAAATGTAAAAAAGCCCTTGACGAAAGTGTGTCTGTATGATAAAATAGTCACACCTCTGATTGAGGGCTTTATTTTTGTGCCTAAAAAAAGAGGGAGGCCTTGCTAAGTTTAAAAAAGTCGTGTTGCTTTTTTGAGCTAATAATTCCTATAATGGAGGTGCCGTAATGAGAGTAAAAATTACTTTATCTTGCACAGAGTGCAAACAGCGCAATTACAACACTATGAAAAACAAGAAGAACAATCCCGATAGGTTGGAGATGAACAAGTACTGCAGATTCTGCAAGAAACATACTCTCCACAAAGAAACCAAATAAAGCGGAGGTTTTAGTATGGCTGACAAAGAAAAGAAAGTTTCCCCCGATTCTGAAGCTGGAAAGGCCACAGCAGAGGAAAAAGCTGAGGAAAAAATTGCCAAAGCTGCCAAGGGTAAAAAAAGTGACAAGCCTAACTTCTTCGTCCGCGCAAAAAAGGGTTCAAAGAAATTTTTTAAGGATTTCAAAGGTGAATGTAAGAAAATTGATTGGCCCGATGCAAAAACCGTTCTCAAAAGCACAGGCGTAGTTCTTGTGGTTGTTGCCTTAGTTGCTGTTTTCGTTTTCGCTCTTGACTTCGGTCTTAAAGAGGGTATCGAACAGTTAAAGCTTGCAGCAATCGGTGAGGTTGTAACAGACGGCGACGTAACTGACGGTAACGTTGCAGACGCTGACGCAGAAGATGACCATGACCACGCTGAGGAAGAAACAGAGGCTACTGAGGCCGAAACCACTGAGGCTAAAACTACAGAAGCTGAAGTAACCGAAGCTGAGGACACAACTGCTGACGCAGAATAATAGCGCATTACGGAGGTGTAACAATGGCAGATAACGCCAGATGGTTTGTAGTACACACCTACTCAGGCTACGAAAACAAGGTAGCATCAAACATTGCCACAGTTGTTGAGAACCGCAAAATGCAAGACCAAATCTTTGAGGTAAAAATCCCTACGGAGATTGTTACCGAAATCAAAGACGATAAGGTAAAAGAAGTTGAACGTAAGCTTTTCCCCGGTTATGTTATGGTAAAGGTTGCAACAATTTATAAAAAGAACGGCGATGACGGTGACGAAGAGCTGGGTATGACTGATGAAGCCTGGTATGTCATCAGAAATACCAGAGGTGTTACAGGTTTTGTAGGTCCCGACAGCAAAAAGCCGGTTCCCTTGAGCGATGAAGAGGTTATCGCACTCGGAATTGAAAAGAGAACCGTAGAAGTTAAGTACAAGGTTGGCGACTTCGTCAACATTTTAAGCGGTCCTTTCGACGGTTACAGCGGTGTGGTTGACAGTATCGACCTTACAAAGCAGTTTGTAGTCGTTATGATTTCAATGCTCGGTAGAGAAACTCCCGTCGAGCTTGAACTTGATCAAATTGAGGTCGCTGAATAATTGCGATAATTAAACCAAGGTAATTCACGGTAAAACCGTTTATTATGGGGGAGCAAAAGCTCCCCGTGGGAGATTTGTCAATAAAAGGCAAATCGCCATCAACCACATAAATTTGGAGGTGCAAAAAAATGGCTCAAAAGGTTGTAGGTTTAATCAAGCTCCAGATTCCTGCAGGTAAAGCTACTCCGGCACCGCCTGTTGGTCCGGCTCTCGGTCAGCACGGTGTTAATATCATGGCTTTCACAAAGGAATTTAACGAGCGCACAAAGAATGACATCGGTCTTATTATCCCCGTTGTCATCACAGTTTACGCAGACCGTACATTCTCATTCATCACAAAGACACCGCCCGCAGCAGTGCTTATTAAAAAGGCTTGCGGCATCGAAAGCGGTTCAGGTGTGCCGAATAAGACTAAGGTCGCAACAATTACCGGTGAGCAGGTTAGAAAAATTGCTGAGCAGAAAATGCCGGACCTCAATGCCGCTTCCGTTGAAGCTGCAATGAGCATGATAGCCGGAACAGCTCGCTCAATGGGCATAGTAGTCGCTGACTAATGCTTCCGGGTGGGAGGAAAAATCCGATTTAACCACTCTATAGGAGGATGAAAGACAATGAAACATGGTAAAAAGTATGTTGACGGCTCAAAGCTCGTTGACAAATCAAATCTTTATGATCCTGCGGAAGCACTTGAACTTGCTTGTAAGACTGCTACCGCAAAATTTGATGAAACAATTGAAGCACACATCCGCTTAGGTGTTGACTCACGTCACGCTGACCAGCAGGTTCGTGGTGCAGTTGTTCTTCCCAACGGAACAGGTAAGACTGTTCGCGTTGCAGTTTTTGCAAAGGGTGACGAAGCAAAGGCAGCTGAAGCAGCAGGTGCTGAAGTTGTAGGTGCAGAAGACCTTGTTGCAAAAATTCAGGGCGAAGGCTGGATGGACTTTGATGTAGCTATCGCACATCCCAGCATGATGGGTCTTGTAGGCCGTCTCGGTAAGGTTCTCGGTCCCCGTGGACTTATGCCTTCACCTAAGGCAGGTACTGTTACTCCTAACGTAGCTCAGGCTGTTACAGAAGCTAAGGCAGGTAAGATTGAGTACCGTCTTGACAAAACAAATATTATTCACTGCCCCATCGGTAAGGCATCCTTTGGCGCTGAGAAGCTTATGGAAAACTTCACAACTCTTCTTGACGCTGTTATTAAGGCTAAGCCCGCCGCTGCAAAGGGTCAGTACATTCGTTCCTGCGTAGTTACAGCTGCAATGGGCCCCGGTGTTAAGGTTAATCCTGCTAAGGTTGGCTCAGCTGCAGCAGAGGCTTAAAATTAAAAAATAATACTTGACAAAGCGGAAGCTTTGTAGTATTATATTATAGCTGTCCAACCCTAAGACAGCAGGTGTAAGACTTAAAGGCTTAAAGCCGCCTGCCGAGGAACGGAGCATAACTAATTATTTGTTGATTATTTATGTTGCCCTTTCTCTCGGTATGAGGGAAAGGGTTTTATTTATTCTCACACCAAGGGTAAAAATTACAGGAGGTGAATTCCTTTGCCAAGTGCAAGCGTTTTAGAACAAAAGAAACAAATCGTTGCAGAGCTTACAGAAAGACTTAACAACTCATGCGCAGGTGTTATTGTTGACTATAAGGGTATTAACGTGGCTGACGATACAGCTCTTCGTAAGGAGCTTCGTGAAGCCGGTGTTCAGTACACTGTTGTTAAGAATACACTTCTCCGCCTTGCAATTGCAGGCACAGAGCTCAGCGGTCTTGAGACAGTTCTCGACGGAACAACCGCTATCGCAACAAGCGCAGATGACTACGTTGCTGCTGCACGTATCCTTTGCAAGTTTGCAGATGCACACAAGAACTTTGAAGTAAAGAACGGTTTCCTTGATAAAGAGGTTATTGACATTGCTAAGATCTCCGGTCTTGCTAAGCTTCCCTCAAGAGAAATTCTTCTTGCAAACGTACTCGGTGCATTCCAGGCTCCCATCTCGGCATTTGCCCGTGCTATTCAGGCTATTGTTGATAAAGACGGTGAAGCTGCTCCCGCTGCTGAAGAAGCTACAGAGGCTCCTGCAGAAGCATAATTTAAACTTTAATTAAAATTACAATTATTTGGAGGTAAAATACCATGGCATCAGAAAAAATTACTGCTATTATTGAAGAACTTAAAACTCTCACAGTTCTCGAGCTTTCAGAGCTTGTACACGCTGTTGAAGATGAATTCGGCGTATCAGCTGCTGCTGCAGTTGTAGCTGCAGGTCCCGTTGCTGACACAGCAGCTGCTGCAGAGGAGAAGACAGAATTTGACCTTGAACTTACAGAAGTTGGCGCAAATAAGATTGCTGTTATCAAGGTTGTTCGTGAAATCACAGGTCTTGGCCTCAAGGAAGCTAAGGAAGCTGTTGACGGCGCTCCCAAGGTTATCAAGGAGGGCATGTCAAAGGACGATGCTGAAGCTGCTGCTAAGAAGTTTGAAGAAGCAGGCGCAAAGGCTACACTTAAATAATTTAACTTATTTAACCTTTTGTAATGAATCAGCGACAGGCGAAAGCTTGTCGCTGATTTGCATTTAGGGGAGTTTTTTGTTGTTTTAAACTGTCTGTTTAGTCTCATATCTGACAATTACCGACCCGACCTATGCGCTTTTACAAGCTTCATCGGCAGTAAGGGCCTTTAAAACTATTTTCTTATAAAGGTCGCGTCTGTTTCGCTTGTAGCGGTTTCGTCAGACACATATCGCTCTACTGTCATGTGCAAATCATATTTCACCCTAAGCTCGGTGATTTTTGCCATCATAGGTGATGCGTGATGGGCATCAAGTGCCTGCTGATTTTTCCAACTGTCAATTAAAAGAACAGTCTGCTCATCTTCTATAGGGAAAAAGTATTCATATCTGAGATTTCCCGATTCATTACGAATATCACTGACGATTCCCTTTGAAATCATCTCCCGGGCAAATTTTTTTGCATTATCATTTTCACCGCGATAATAAATATTTATTGTAATAGCCAATGATAGTCACCGTCTTTCTTTCGTTTTTTATTACAGCTTCTTTTTCATAGCGGAAGCTTACAACATTTACTGTTTGATTATATAAAATCAGGTACGTTTTGTCAATGAAACGCACCTGATAGGTCAAGTCTTTGTTTATCTTACAACCGAATAAATAAGCTTAGGTCTTTCGGCTTTTTCACCGCTTATTGAAACAGCTTCAAGGAAAAGCTTTTCAGCACTTTGGAGGGAGCCTTCATTGTTAGTGTAAAGGGTTGCTAAAACGTCGCCGTTTTGCACCTTGCCGCCTGTTTTTGCGTGAAGTATAATTCCCGATGCAAAGTCGATTGTGTCGTCTTTTTTTACCCGTCCTGCACCTAAAACAACACTTGCCGAGCCGATCATTTCAGCGTTCATCTGACTTATAAAGCCGTCGGCGGGGGAGAGGATATTTTTAGTAAAGCTTGCCTTAGGAAGTAAAGCGGTATTTTCAATTTGCCTTGTGTCACCGCCTTGTGCGGCGATAAATTCAAGGAACTTTTTATACGCCGCACCGCTTTCAAGCTGAGCTTTTGCCTTTTCATAGCCCTCGTCTGCGGTTATATCTAAGGCTAAGGATATAATATTTCCGGCAAGATTTAAACAAACCTCTTTGAGGTCATCGCTTCCCTTGTCGGTGCCCTTGAGCACTTCAACAGCTTCAATAATTTCAAGGCTGTTGCCGATGTTTTTACCTAAAGGTGTGTCCATGTCGGAAATAAGGGCGGCTATTTTTCTGTTTGCGTTTTTGCCTATTGCAATCATCTTTTGTGAAAGCTCGACGGCTTCTTCCGGTGTTTTCATAAAAGCACCGCTGCCGTATTTTACGTCAAGGACGATACACTGCGAGCCTGCGGCAAGCTTTTTTGACATAATTGAGGAGGCGATTAGTGGGATACAGCCTACCGTTGCGGTGCTGTCGCGTAAAGCATAGAGCTTTTTGTCGGCAGGGGCAAGGTCACCGCTTTGACCTATGACGCATATACCCGTTTTCTGCACCGTTTCAATAAAGCTTTCGGGTGAAAGCGAGGTTTTAAATCCGTCGATACTTTCAAGCTTATCAATAGTTCCGCCTGTGTGACCTAAGCCTCTGCCGCTCATTTTAGCAACTTTAAGGCCCAGTGAAGCAACAATAGGTGCCACAATTAAGGTGGTTTTGTCACCTACACCGCCGGTAGAGTGTTTGTCAACAGTTATGCCCTCTATGGCAGAAAGGTTTAATACATCACCGCTTTTTGCCATTTCATCGGTGAGGGTAAAGGTTTCACGGTCGCTCATACCGTTAAGGTAAATTGCCATCAAAAGGGCGGCTGCATGGTAGTCCTCAATTTCACCTTTTACATATCCTTTAACGAAAAAGCTGATTTCCTCGTCGGAAAGCTCAAAGCCGTCACGTTTTTTTGCAATAATATCGTAAATTCGCATAGCGTCAACTCCAAATTATCTTGTAGACTTGTCGTAGGGAATACCCTCTGCCTTGGGAGCACGGGATTTCTTTGAAGTAAAGGCAAGAACAAGAAGTGTGATTATATATGGCATCATACGGTAAAGGTTAGTGCTTATTCCAAGCTCAGCAAGTAAGAAACGTCCGTCACCGTTAATGTCAATGGTTGAGTAAGCGGCGGCAATACACTTGAATATACCAAACAGGAATGATGCACCGGCAATTGTAGCAGGATTCCAGTTACCGAAAATCATAACCGCAAGAGCGAGGAAACCGAAACCGGCAACATCGCCGTTTGAAGTGCAGTTTGCAGTAGTAAGTGCAAAAACAAAACCGCCCATACCTGCAAGAGCACCTGAAATTGTTGTGCCGATGTAACGCATTTTCTGTACGTTTATACCTAATGAGTCGGCGGCATGAGGGTTTTCACCGCAAGCACGAAGCCTTAAACCGAACTTTGTTTTATAAAGTATAATTGAAAGTATAATGAAAATGATTATGCAAATGTAGTCGGCAGGGAAAGTTTTAAAAAAGAAGGTTTCAAGGAAAAAGCCGTAGTCGGTGCCCACATCAAAGCCCATGGCTTTTTTTCTTATCATAAACCAGCTTGAAGCGTCACCTGAAGCCATGCCTAATACGTTTTGGCTTGTGAGCACGTTTACAAGGAAAAGCACAATAGCGGGGGCGAGCATATTAAGTGCTGTACCGCCTATTGTCTGGTCGGCTTTAAGGTTGATGGAAGCGAAAGACAAAAGCAGTGAGAAAATTGCGCCTAAAAGTGCCGATACTGCCATTGTGATGAACATTAAAAGCATACCTTGTTCTTTTGCAAAGCTGCCGTTTTGCTGCATAATGTTGATGAAAAATACACCTGCAAATGCACCGAAAATCATAATACCCTCAAGGGCAAGGTTGATAATACCGCTTCGCTCGGCAAAAACACCGGCAAGGGCAACAATCATGAGGGGAACTGCATAGATAATTGTTTGTTGAATTAAAAATGACATTATTCGTTCTCCTCCTTTTCTTTTGACGTGTCGGAAGCTTCGTGTGCTTCCTGTAAAATCTCCCCGGCCGCATCGGTTTTCACGGTAGGTACGGCTTGAATTTTCCTTTTTGATAAGAACTGCTTAATGATAAGTGAGAAAGCACTCAGATAAACAATTGCCGCAATAATAATATTTGTCAGATGCTCGTTATAGGGTGTTAGAGTTTTAAGCTGTTGACCTGCTATATTGAGCGCTGACATAAAGCAGCCTGCAAAAATTACACCGATGGGGTTATTTGAAGCAAGCAGTGCAACGGGGATACCGTTGAAGCCTTCGCTTGGCAGTGATTGATAGGTTGACCAGAAAAATTCCGTATTACCCGAAAGGTAGTAAAGTGCGGCGGCACCGCCTGAAAGTGCGCCTGCAATTGCCATGGAAAGAACAATGTTTCTTTTGCCTTTGATACCGGCATAATTTGCGGCGTGACTGTTACTGCCGCAAGCTTTAAGCTCATAGCCCAATGTTGTTTTTGAAATGAGAATATAGACAATTACCGCAATAATAATTGCAACAACAATGCCGCCGTTTGCCTGTGAGCCGGGGAATATTTTGTCAAGACCCATTTTAGCGGTGACTACACCGTTAGCGGAGGTGGGCATAATATAGCCGATTTTACCTGATTCCTGAGCGTTACGCAAAGGGCTTGACTCGAAAATCCACGTTACAATATTTGCCGCAATCCAGTTTGTCATAATACAGGCAAGAACCTCGTTGATGTGAAGCTGAGCTTTTAAAAAGCCGGGAATTGCACCCCAAACGGCACCTGCCGACATACCGCCGAGAAAGGCGAGAATCCATACGACAAAGGCAGGTACTGTTTCGGTTGGAATTGAAAGGGCAATAATAAGTGAAAAAGCTGTACCCATAAGGAACTGACCCGGTGCACCGATGTTAAAAAGGCCTGTTTTAAAGGCAATTGCAACTGAAAGACCGGTCATAATAATGGGTGTTGCTCTGAAAAGGAGATTACCTATGTTAACTCCGTTAAAGCCGAAAACAAGGTTACCAACGCTGTCACGGCCCTTGCTGAAAATACCGAATAAAATAAGCTTAACGCCCTCAATACCGCCTTTTAGACCTATATCGCTGTCTGTTGCGGCAACTATTAAAACGATTATTGAGCCTACAATCAAACCTATTAAAATTGACATAAGGGAAGAAATTATACTTTTTCCCGCATCACTTTTTAAAAGGGGAGAACTTGTCTTTTTATTCTTATTCACTTTCTTTTCCTCCCTTTTGTCTTTTTGTTCCTGCCATATAGAGGCCCAGCTCCTGAACAGTAATTTCTTTAGGATTAAATTCGCCTACAATTTCGCCCTCATACATTACAAGTATTCTGTCGGAAACGTTCATTACCTCGTCAAGCTCAAGTGATACGAGTAAAACTGCCTGACCCTTGTCACGTCTTTCAACCAATTGAGCGTGAATATATTCAATTGCACCTACGTCAAGACCTCTTGTAGGCTGAACCGCAATAATAAGAGGCTCGTTACGGTCTAATTCACGGGCTATAATAGCCTTTTGCTGATTGCCGCCGGACATACTTCTTGTAACGGTTACGGCACCCTGTCCCGAACGCACGTCGAAGTCCTCTATGAGCTTATTGGCATATTCTCTCACGGCGTTTTTCTTTATAAAGCCCATTTTTTGAAATTGCGGCTCATTATACCTTTGAAGAACACAGTTGTCTTCAAGTGTGAAGTCAAGTACAAGGCCGTGCTTATGTCTGTCCTCGGGAATGTGGCTGATGCCTGATTTGTTGCGTGAACGGATTGATGAGCTTGTAATGTCTTTTCCGCAAAGGGTGATTTTACCTGAGCTTATTTTATCAAGGCCTGTAATGCCACCCACAAGCTCAGTTTGTCCGTTGCCGTCAATACCTGCAATGCAGAGTATTTCTCCTGCGTGAACACAAAAGCTTGCATTTTTAACGGCAGGCTTATTTTTGTGAGTTTTTGAGGGCACGGTAAGGTTTTTAACTTCAAGGATTACGTCTTTAGGCTTAGCTTCCTGCTTTTGTACGGTGAGCTGAACAGGTCTTCCTACCATCATGGTAGAAAGCTCTTGCTTAGTAACATCCTTTGTGTTTACAGTGCCTATATACTTACCCTTTCTTAAAACAGTAACTCTGTCGGTAACTGCCATAATTTCATCAAGCTTGTGGGTGATGAAAAGAATTGACTTACCCTCTTTTGCAAAGCCGCGCATTGTCTCCATAAGCTCGTCAATTTCTTGAGGGGTAAGCACAGCCGTAGGCTCGTCAAAAATAAGGATTTCATTGTTACGGTAAAGCATTTTGAGTATTTCTACACGTTGCTGCATACCCACTGTGATGTCTTCAATTTTAGCGTCAAGGTCAACCTTAAGTCCGTATTTTTCAGAAAGCTCGAGAACTTTTTTTCTCGCCTCTTTTTTCTGTAAAAAGCCAAGCTTTGTGGTTTCCGCACCTAAAATGATGTTGTCAAGTACGGTAAAAACATCAACAAGCTTAAAGTGCTGATGCACCATACCTATGCCTAAGGCAGTTGCCTCGTTAGGGTTCTTGATGTCAACTTTTTTGCCGTTTTTTCTGATTTCGCCTTTTTCAGGTTGATAAAGGCCGAAAAGCACACTCATAAGGGTGCTTTTTCCTGCTCCGTTTTCACCTAAAAGTGCGTGAATTTCGCCTTTTTTCAGCTGTAAGGTGATATCGTCGTTTGCGATGATACCGGGAAATTCTTTTGTAATTCCAAGCATTTCAATTATGTATTCATTCATAATCTTTACTCGCTTTCTGATAGTGTATTTTCCTTTATATATTGTATAATAAAGGCAGTTAAAAGTCAATGTGATACATTGCTGATTTTGTCACAAATTTTCCTGAAAACGGGAGCACAGTCGAAATTTCCGCTGATGCCGTTTTCGTTTAAAACAACCACTGCATATTGGGGATTTTCCGCAGGAAAAAAGCCTGCAAACCAGGTGCGTAAAATTTCACCGTCATTACCTGTAATACCGCTTTCGGCAGTGCCCGTTTTGCCGGCAAGGGAAAGCTCTGTGTCCTTTGCGTTATAAGCAATGCCCTTTTCCGTAACATTTAAAAGCATTTTTCTAAGCTCTTTTACGGTGCTTTCCTTTAGCAAGGGAGCGCTTTCGTTTTTTGCGGCTTCTTCAAAGATATTGTTGCCGTTAATGAAGCCTTTTAAAACAGTGGGTGCGGAATAATTTCCCGTAGCAAGGGTACAGTATGCGGCGGCTAATTGTATAGGCGTCACCAGTAAATCGCCTTGACCGAAGGAGAAGTTTGCCATATTGCCTGAAACGGCAAGGCTCTCCTTTGTAGGCAGCAGACCCTTTTCACCTGTTAGTCCGTTGCATAATTTTGTGCTGCTGCCTAAACCTAAGCTTTCACAAAAGGTCAGCAGCTTTTCACTGTCAAAGCTTTTGGTTAAATTTACAAAGTAAGTGTTGCAGGAATTTTCCAAAGCGGTTTCAAGGTTTTGCTTTCCGTGAGCTTTTTTACCCGGGCAGGAAAATTCTTTATCGCCTATTTTAATTGTACCCGTACAAGTGTAAGTTTTATCAGAGCCGACTTGCTCAAGATAAAAGGCGGCAATAATGCTTTTGAAAACCGACCCTGCGCTGTAAGACGTGAGAGCCTTATTTAAAAAAGGTGAGTTTTCACTTTCAAGGCTGTTTTCAATGTTAAGTCTGTCAAAAACAGGTACACTTGCCATAGCGAGCACCTCTTTTGTATCGGCACTTAAAACAAGGGCACAACCGCTTTCTATGTCACTTTCTTTCAGTGCATCTTCGGTGATTTTTTGAATTTTCTTGTCAAGGGTCAATACAACTCCGGCGGAACTGTTAAAATTAGTATCCGTTACGGTTTTATCCATACCGGCAAGTATTTTGCCAAGGGCGTTTACGCTGAAAGAAGCCACAAGACTTCCGCTGTGGTTAGTTAAAAAGCTGTCGAAAGCCTTTTCAATGCCGTAAACACCTTTACCGCTTTGGTCGGTATAGCCTGTAAGGTGCACTGCAAGGTCGGTTTCGCTGTAACGGCAAGGCACCGAAAAGGTGCGGATAAGCTCATTGTTTATTTCTTCACCTACCTTTAAGGTGAAAGGATAGCCGCTGTCGATTTTTTCTGAGATTTCCTTTTCGGAAAGATAGGGCTTTATAAAGCTTTCACAAGAGGAAACAGGTGTAACTACGGCTACAAGGTCACTTTTTGTATTTACAAGCTTTATCATATTTCTGTCATAAATATTGCCCCTTGAGGTGCCTACGTTAATTGTTCTTGTACTTTGATTTTTACCGTTCACAGAGTAAGACGAAAGATTGATATTTATAATTCTAACCATTATTCCCATAAAACATAAGGTGAAAAGTATATATAAAGTAACAATACGTTTTGCCGTTTTTTTCATAAAAATATCACCTAAAATAGTATTTTCCTGTAAAAGCTAAATATCGACGCAAAATTTTCCCATTTTTTTATATTATTTTTGTAAAAAGACTTGATTTTTTTAAAAAATGGGATAAAATAGTAATTAGCACTCAGGAGAGTAGAGTGCTAAAATTTAGCAAAGTCAACACACAACAAACAATTTTATTTCAGGAGGAGTAAATTATGACTATTAAACCACTTTCAGACAGAGTTGTTTTAAAAGCAACTGAAATCGAAGAAACCACCAAAAGCGGTTTCATTCTTACAAGTGCTTCACAGGAAAAGCCTCAGTTTTCCGTTGTTGTTGCAGTAGGTCCCGGCGGACTTGTTGACGGCAAGGAAGTTACAATGTTCGTCAAAGAGGGCGACAAGGTAATCACAGGCAAATATTCAGGCACAGAAGTGAAGCTTGACGGCGAGGAATATACAATCGTACGTCAAAGTGACATACTTGCTATTGTAGAATAATTTTAAAGAGAGGTAACTATTATGGCTAAACAAATTATTTTCGGCGAAGAAGCCAGAAAAGCATTGCAGGGCGGTATTGACAAATTAGCAGATACCGTTAAAATCACACTCGGCCCCAAGGGCAGAAACGTAGTAATCGACAAGAAGTACGGTGCACCCCTTATTACCAACGACGGCGTTACAATTGCAAAGGAAATTGAGCTTGAGGACGCATTTGAAAATATGGGCGCTCAGCTTATTAAAGAGGTTGCAACAAAAACAAACGACGTTGCAGGTGACGGCACAACAACCGCCACACTTCTTGCACAGGCACTTGTACGTGAGGGCATGAAAAACGTAGCAGCAGGTGCAAATCCCATGGTTGTTAAAAAGGGTATTAAAAAGGCAGTTGAGGCAGCAGTTGAAGTTGTAAAGGCAAATTCAAGCCCCGTTACAACCTTTGATGATATTGCAAGAATTGCTACAATTTCCTCTGCCGACGAAGCTATCGGTAAGCTTATTGCCGAAGCTATGGAGGTTGTTACAACTGACGGTGTTATCACTGTTGAAGAAAGCAAAACTGCCGAGACTATGAAAGAAGTAGTTGAGGGTATGCAGTTTGACCGCGGCTACATTTCACCTTATATGGCAACAGATGTTGATAAGATGGAGGCTGTTATTGACGATGCCGCTATCCTTATTACAGATAAGAAAATCACCAATATTCAGGAAATTCTTCCCTTACTTGAAAATGTGCTTAAAATGGGTAAGAAGCTTGTTATTATTGCCGAGGATGTTGAGGGTGAAGCCCTTGCAACACTTCTTGTTAATAAGATTCGCGGTACTTTCACTTGCGTTGCCGTTAAGGCTCCCGGCTTCGGTGACAGAAGAAAGGAAATGCTTCAGGATATCGCAATTCTTACAGGCGGTCAGGTGATTACTTCCGACCTCGGTCTTGAGCTTACAACTGCAACAGTTGAAATGTTAGGTTCTGCAAGACAGGTTAAGGTTACAAAGGAAAACACCACAATTGTTGACGGTGCAGGTGACAAGGACGAAATCAAGGCAAGAGTTAATCAGATTAAGGCTCAGATTGAAGCTTCAACAAGTGAATTTGACACCGAGAAGCTTCAGGAAAGACTTGCTAAGCTTGCAGGCGGTGTTGCCGTTATTAAGGTAGGTGCTGCAACTGAAACAGAGATGAAAGAAAAGAAGCTTCGTATTGACGATGCTCTTGCAGCAACAAAGGCGGCCGTTGAGGAAGGCTCGGTAGCCGGCGGCGGTGTAGCACTTCTTAACGCAATTCCTGCCGTTACACAGCTTCTTGAAAAAACAGAGGATGCTGACGAAAAGACAGGTGTTCGTATTGTGCTCAAAGCACTTGAAGAACCTGTACGTCAAATTGCAAAGAATGCAGGCCTTGAGGGCTCTGTTATTGTCAATGAAATTATATCAAGCGGTAAAACAGGCTATGGCTTTGATTTTGCAAAGGAAACTTATGTAAATATGGCTGAAGCCGGTATTCTCGACCCGACAAAGGTTACACGTTCGGCACTTGAAAATGCTTCATCTGTTGCCGCTATGGTGCTTACAACAGAATCACTCATTTCCGACATTCCCGACCCCGCAGGTGATGCAGCTGCCGCAGCAGCTATGGCTCAGGGCGGCGGAATGTATTAAGAGCAGGGGAAATACTCTTAGCTCAATTGACAAAAATTGAAAATCTTTAGTTTAAGTCTGCATAAGCTTCAACTTGTGCAGACTTACTTTTTTCTCGACTTACTTTTTTCGAGAAAAAAGTAAGCAAAAAAGCTTTTGCATGTCTGCCGTTACCCTTAACTTGTATTAAGCGGTGTAAAGTTTGCCTTTATATAA
>JBJEOK010000009.1:0-19667 GCA_051880695.1 Acutalibacteraceae bacterium
GTTAATTCTCCCCCAGTAGAACTGGGGGTTTATTTCCACGCATGAATGCACCAATAAAAAAGGCAGAGAAAGCAAGAATGCTTCTCTACCTCTCAAAGTTTCAAAGGCTTAGTCCTCGTCCTTTGCAACAACTTGCTTGCCCTTATAATAACCGCACTCAGCACAAACCTTATGGGGTACAGTGTATGCACCGCACTGCTTGCATCTTACGAGTGTGGGAGCTTCAAGCTTCCATACGTTTGAGCGTCTCTTATCTCTTCTTGCCTTTGATACTCTTCTCTTTGGTACTGCCATTGTCCAGCACCTCCTTATTATAATAATAAAAATTTACTAATTTGTCGACTTTAAGTGAAAAGACCTTCCCAACGCGGATCAATTTCTTTTTCACATTTACAAGTCTCATCATTTAAGTCTGCTCCGCATCTGTGACAAACACCCTTGCAATCTTCTTTACAAAGGAACTTGGCAGGCAAAGCAAGATAAATGTCCTCTAATGTGAGTTCGGTTATGTCAAGCTTCATATTCTCGATAAGAATGTAATCGTCATTCTCCTCATCATTGAGCGAGGACACAAGACCGTGCTTCATATCAACACTGAAAACACGGTTAACAGGCTTGGCACAACGGTCACAACACATTTCAACATTAAAGCTGATTTTTGCGTCAATGTTGACAAGACCGGCTGTGTTTTTGATTTCACCGCGAAGCTTAACAGGTGTTGTGAATGGAAACACACCGCCGTATTCTTCCTTTGTGAAATCAAACTCATAGTCAAGACTTATGACCTTTTCGCCACCGTTAAGCAAATTTTCAAGTGCAATAAACATAACTCACCTCATATTAACGTATAACATTATATAGATATAGCTCCAATTTGTCAAGAATAAAAACAAAAATAAGTGAATTTTTTATTATTTTATTGCAAAATATGACCCTTTTAAAACTTATTTTACAATGGCTGAAACCGGATTATAACTTGACAGTACATATCCGTCATCGGTTTTAATATAAGCCCTTACGGCAAAAGTATATTTTGTGCCGCTCTTAAGGTTTTTAAAAGTCAGCGTTTTTGCCGCAGCGGTTTTTCCGTAGAGCTTAAAATTACCGTTACCTGCTTTATAATATAAAGCATATCCGTCTGCGCCGTAAACATCATACCACTTTACAGTAATTTGATTTTTATTAAGAGACGCTGTTTTCACCAAAGGTGTTGCAGGAACAGTTGATGAAACGTGAGTTATATAGTTACCCCAAACTACACCGCTTTTTGTTATAATATAAGGCCTTATTGCAAAAGTATATTTAGACCCGGATTTTAAACCTGAAAAAGAGTGGGTTGTTTGATTGACGGTTGCACAGGCTTTCCATGAGTTTGATTTTAAATAATATATCCTGTAACCGTCAGCTCCGTATGATTTCGACCAAGCAAGCGTAATTTTTGATTCGTTCTGTTTGCCTACAGCCTTTTTTGGTGCAGTAGGTTTAGTTGCTGTTTCAAATTCATCGTAACCTTTACACCATATAACTTCGCCGTCAACAATTTTGTAAGCTCTTACGGCAAAAATATATTTTTCGCCCGGAGTCAAATTATATACAGTTGCTTGAGTTTCCGCAACAGTTGCACATTTTTCAAATTCATTACCTTTTTTACGATAAACACGGTAGCCGTCAGCTGTAAAAGAGGGCTCCCACGAAAGACGGATTGCAGTTTCGCTCATTTGAGCGCTGATTCCCGTCACATCTTCAGGAGTAAAATTCTCTTTAGTATACACCTGCTTCATATCAGAGCGACCGTAAACATTTTTTCTGTAATAATTTCTTGCATACACCTTATAAAGCGTGTTCTTTTTAAGGTTTGAAAAAATGTAACTGTTATTTTTGATTACACCGCCTGTAATGTAATTGCCGTATTCATCACCGAGATAAAAGCCATATCCCTGTGCTGCATCATTTTCTTTGACGGTGACTTTTATTGCATTTGCAGAAGATACCACCGTAAAATCCATCGGCACATGAGCGGCATAATTATTACCGACCTTAAATTTAATAATTTCAAAATGACCGTAAGAATCGTAAACAAAAACTTCCGCTATTCCGCTTTTCAAAAACTCAACTGTGTCGCTATCAATGATTTTTACAATATCGGTATCAACAGTACCCAAACGGTAGTTTATCCCGTCCGAAGCAAAAAGACTTAAATCCATTTTCCCTAAAGGCACGTGAGACATCGTTTGAATTTCAACAAAACAAGCGGGCAAAAAACCGGTGTAATTTCTTCCGTTGTAATTAAAGTTTACCTCATACCAATAGGGGTCACTGAGGATTTCCTCGTAATAATATGCATCTGTATCATATTTTGCAAGAATTTTCACTTCCGTACCGGAAGAAAGTTGTATGTTATTTCCGTATGAATCACATAATTTATCGTGGTCAATAGATGGGCCTAATCTTACGTTACAATAATTTTCCGTTACTTTACCGTATTGGTCGGTAGCCTCAACCGATGTAAGTTTACCGTTACCTGCCGGGTCGCTCATGTTCAGGTAAACCGGAATTGAAAAAACAATTTTACTGTTAAGCATGCCTAAATCCCGATATGACTTGTAAGTTGAATAGCCCTGCGATACTGCACCGCTTAAATTTGACATATACTGATGAGTATAAATTGGATAGCTGCCGGCTGTGTTAACGTTAAACCGCTGTAAATAGCCTGTAAACTGACCTGCTGCAATATATTCCTCTGCCAAAAACTGTGCGCCGCCTAATATGGATTTTTCGGGAGTATTCCAAGGTCTTCCGTAGTAAGTGCTGTTAGCAGTCCCGCCCTTTGCCCATAAAAGACCTCTTTCAATTGCACCGTCACCGTCAGTAGCGCCTATATTATAAAAATTATAAATTCCGAGATAACCGGGAACCTTACCCGAAACACTGTCACTTCCGTTACTTCCCACCTCATTTAAAATTTTTGAAGCAAGGAAACAAGGATTTATATTGTAAGTTTTTCCTGCGTTGAAAATTGCCTGAGCGTATGTAGTTTGTGTAGTTATAAGCTTGCCGCTTGCGTCATAATAGGTTATATTTTTTTTACCCATAAATGAGCCTGAAAGTACATTTTCAACTGCCGCAACAGTATAAAGCTCACTAAATGAAAGCAGTTCAAATTGAAAAATTCCGCCTTTATCAAGAAAATTACGCGGGTCCATAAAATATTCGACTGCATTACGGCTTGCCGCAACAAAACCGCCGTCTTTATAAATATATTCGTCATTTTTCCTGTCATAATCGTCAGGGTCGTGGCTTTTTAAAATTTTGTCGGTTATGCTATCATATACAAGGGCGTTATCAGTATGTTCATTGTCAATTACCCGGCTCCAATCAAGACCCGTTTGAAAGGGCACAAATTCCCAATTGGGATAAGCGTTATGAAGTTCTCTTAAATAAGGCTTGTAGCTTTCAGGAAAACCGGATATGCTTTTTTCAAAAAGCTCTTGCGAATCAGCCGAAAAAGCACTGAGGGTTGCACAAAGAAATATCATAGTAAATATAATCAACCCTAAAATAACTTTTTTTACTGTTTTCATACTGTTGTTACCCTTTCATTTTATTTAAGAAAGCTTACACTGTCAAGAACACTTAAAACGCTATCGCTTTCATTTTTCTTTTTTTCATTTTGAGGCTTTTCCTCAACAGCTGCCGTTTTTTCACTTGCATCAAAAATGAATGAAGCTCCCTTTGGAAAAAGCTTGTCAAAAACACTGAGCTCTACATCGGCGGCTTCTCTATCTTCAAAAGAAAGTGCTTCTTGTTCGGCGTTTTCAATTTGTGCTTCTTCGGACAAATTCACTTGACAGTAATGCTCTCTCTCAATAAGCTTGTCCATAAAATCGCTAAGGCTTTTACAAAGCTCATCTGCTACTGATTTAAGGTGCTTTGCCGAAGAATCAATATCATCGGCTTTGACATTATCTTGCACATCAACCGCGACCTCTTGTGAAGGCTCATCTTGCTGAGAAAGCTTTGCAGCATTTTCAAATTCGCTGATTTTTTCACTCAAAGCCTTTACTGTTTCATCAACCTCTGATTTGTATTTATAATAGTCATTTCTTATCTTTTCAATGTAATCAATTACATCCTTTTTATTAAATCCGCCGAAAGCAACTGTTCTGAAAATACCGAGCTGTTTATCCATAAATTTCACTGCCTTTATCTTATTATCTTTATAATTCTAACATAAAAAGGATTATAATTGCAACCGTATTGCAAAAAATTTATAATATAGTGTATAATAACTCAAAAGGTTGTATTTAAGAGGTGATAAAATGTCCGAAAATATCCTCAAAGGTAAAGAGCTTATTAAAATTTTGAACAATAACGGCTTTGAAGCTTATTTCGTAGGCGGCTGTGTACGTGATTTACTTATGAAAAAAACACCTGACGATTTTGACATAACTACAAATGCAAAACCTGATGAAATGAAAATAGCTTTCAGTGAATATAAAACCGTTGAAACTGGCATAGCTCACGGCACGGTAACGGTTATAAATAAAGGTACTTCATTTGAAATTACTGCTTTTCGCAGGGAAAGCACTTACAGCGACAACCGCCACCCTGACAGTGTAACATTTACTCCTCGCCTTGAAGATGACCTTTCAAGGCGGGATTTCACCGTAAACAGCCTTGCTATGGATATTCACGGCAATTTAACCGACCTTTTCGGCGGTATAAAAGACATTGAAAATAAAATAATCCGCACTGTCGGAAATCCCGATGAAAGGTTTAAGGAAGACGCTCTGAGAATACTGAGGGCTTTACGTTTTTCTTCTTGCCTTGATTTTGAAATAGAAAATAAAACTAAAAAAGCTCTTCACAAAAATAAAGAGCTTTTAAAAAACATTTCCGCCGAAAGAATTTACAGTGAATTTGTAAAGCTTCTTTGCGGAAAAAATGTTAAAAATGTTATTACGGAGTTTTACGATATAATCGGTGTGTTCATTCCGCAGATAAACAAAACTGCCGGATTTAATCAACAAAATATCCACCACATCTACGACATTCTGACTCATACGGCAGTTGTTACCGAAAGCATTAAGCCTCTCCCCCATTTAAGGCTTGCCGCATTTTTTCACGATATTGGTAAGCCTTTCTGTTTTTCTGTAGGAAATGACGGTCAGGGACATTTTTATTCACACCCAAAGAAAAGCGCTGAAATAACCGATGAAACGCTTAAAAACCTCCGTTGTGATAATAAAACGAGAGAAACCGTTGTAGCCTTAGTAAAAGCACACGATACCCCCATTGAAGAAACGGAGAAATTCATCAAAAGACGGCTGAACGTCTTAGGTGAGACACTGTTTTTTGACCTCATCTTATTACAACGTGCCGATACAATGGGTCTTGCGCCAAAATACCAAAGCCGAAAAGACCACTTCCAAAAGCTTGAAAAAATCGCAAGGCAAATCCTTTCAGAAAAACAGTGCTTTAGCCTAAAGGATTTGTCAGTTAACGGCAACGATTTAATCACTTTAGGTTTAAAGGGAAAAGAAATCGGTGATACTTTAAAAAGCTTACTTGAAGCGGTAATAGACGGTAAAGTAGAAAACGAAAAGCTAAAACTTATAGAATATGCGGAGCTTATCAAACAGTAAGCTCCGCATAATTTTATTCAATTATATAAACCTTAACGCCGTGACCGGGTACGGATGCTTTGATTTCACAAATGTTTTCAGTGACACTGTCTTGCCACACATCGGTAATCTTATAGGACGATTTTGCAGAAAGGTTTAGGTAACTGAGGTTAAGTAAGTCTTTTATTTCAACATAAGCCTCTTTTTCTTTTTTGCCCTTGTTAAAAATGCAGACTGCAGCTTTTCCGTCGACCAAAGGTTTAACAAGTACATCGACCAGACCTTTTTTAATTCTTCTGCACTGAACACCCAAAGCGTCCTGATTTACGGAAATCATCTTTTTATTGGTAAGAATTTTATAAATGATGTTTTCACTGTCAACGCTTCCGTCAGCTTTAATAAATTTTCTTATATCGTTACCCAAAATCAGCGGTGCATTCATCATACACCAAAGGCTGAAATGTGATATATTTTCATCAACCGTAAGGTTTCCGTTGCCCACTTCAAGCATATCCGGGTCATTCCACGCACCCACACGTGAATATTTGTAAAGCCGAACAGTTGCTTCATAAAGTCCTAAAATTGAGGGCCAATTTGCACCTATATCGGGAGTTGTTCTCCACAAATTACCGGCTTCTGCGCCCCACTTCCAAGGGCTGTTTCTGCCCCACTCACAGATTGAATAAACAATAGGCTTTTCCTGTGTGCCGTTTTCTTCAGCAAGCTTTTTGGTTGCTCTTTTAAGCTCTCTGCCCATAAGCTTATACTGTATTGCAGCGCTGTCCCTACCGGAGCCTACGGGATTGGAAAGCTCAATTGTATTTACACCTTTATTAAGGCGGATAGTTTCCTGCAAATTACCGTCGGGAGTCCAATTCTTACGGCCGACAGAATAAATATGATACTCGTCTTTTCCGTTAACCTTGACCATAAGAAATCTGTCATTTTTAGCATCAATTTTTCTTATATTGAGGTCAAGAACATAGTCGCCGTCAGAATCAGCTTCAACCTCAAAATAAATACTGCCGTTTCTTGCACTCAGTCCGTCTATGTAATATTTTTCAGAAACTTTTTCGTCGGGCACAATTCTTGCAAGACCCTTTAAAGTCAGATTGTTCTTGTCAAAACGTGCAAAAGGCTTTCCGCTGCCGGGCTTTGCAACGGAAACAGTTATGATTTTAGGAGCTTCGGAAGATATTTTTTCATTGTGGCAGAAGTCATATTTAAAATATTCCACTCCCCACTCGGCAAAAGTTTCTGCATCCATTCTCTCGTGTCTTAAGCTTGCAGGGTAGTCTTCACAGGTATGAGTACCGTTTGAAGAATAAATACCGAGCTTTATACCCTTGCTGTTAGCATACTGTGTAAGCGCCTTAATGCCCGAGGGAAAGGTAAGCTTATTACATTGAAGTCTTCCGTTATCATCACGGGAAGAGCTTTGCCAACAGTCGTCAATATTTACATAGGTATAGCCTGCATCCTTAAGTCCGCTTTTATCCATAGCGTCTATGATTTCTTTTATAAGGTCCTCGCTGATTTTATGTCTGAAAAGATTCCAGCTTGACCAACCCATAGGCGGAGTTAAAGCAGTGCCGTTGTTGTAATCAAACTCGGCAGTTTGTGTAAGCCTTGCTTTGCCGATAAGCTTTTTTGCAGAACAAATCGGGCAAAAGGTTTTTTCTTTAATTTTTTTACCTGCTGTGCCTATAACGGCTGTTCCTGCAATGGCTGTTGCAGCCGTAACGGCTGTTTTAATTTTATTTTTCATAATTTCCTCCTATATAAATGCAAAGCTTTTCATAATGAAAACTATTGCATAAATTGTGAACATTGAAATAACGCTTGTCCACACTACAAGCTGACCTGCAAGCTGTTCATCTCCGCCTATTTCACCCACCATAACCGCACTTGAAACTGCTGTAGGCGTTGAAAAAAGTGAAATTAAAGCAGGATACTCAATATTAGTAAACTCAAACACCGAGGTATACTCACTCAAAAGTATAGCACAGCCTATTCCTATTAAAGGCGCCACGGCAACACGTAAAACAGTTGCCGTCACAATCTCCTTTTTTAGCTCACCTACGGCTGAAAAATCAAACCTTGCACCGAGAACTACAAGCGCAACGGGTGAAGCAGCTAAGGAAAGGGTTTTAATTGATTTATAAATAAAAGGCAAATTGTTTTGCAAGGTAAAAATCGGTGTTCCGTCACTTCCCACAGGCAACAATGAACGTATGAACACAACAATGATACCACAAAAGACACCTATTATCAACGGGTTTTTTATTGTTTTTAAAAATGTTTCTTTTATTGAATGACTTTTTTCACTGCCTGAATAATGGGAAAGGACTATAACTGCAAGCACATTAAAAAGCGGTATTGATACTGCCGACAATATGGAGGCAAAGGCCGCCGCTTCATTTCCGCCCAAGGATAAGGCAAGAGGTATTCCCACAATGGCATAATTCGACCTGAAAGAGCACTGTGTAATTACGCTTATTCTTTCACGTTTTTGTGTAACAAGCTTTGAAACAGTAAGCCCTACTGCACATATAAGCAAAATTGCCGCTAAGCAGTATATTATGGCCGGCAAGTTGATGGTTTTAAGCGAGTCAATTTCATATATATTGACAAATAACAGCACCGGCAAAAACAGCTTAAATACCATAGTGTTAAGCTTTTTAAAAAAGGCTTCATCAGCAAAATGAATACACTTTAAAAAGAAGCCTAAAAGCATCAGCAACAAAATAGGCATTACTGCGTTAAAAGAAAACATAAAAATATCAAACATAAAAACACTCCGTTTTAAAATAAAAGCACCTTGTAGAATTTACAAAGTGCTTTAATTTTAATTATTCAGCGTCAGTAGCTTCAACAGTCTCGTCAGCAACAGCTTCTTCTGCGACCACGTCCTCAGCAACTTCTTGAGCTGCTTCTTCAGCCTCAGCTTCTTCAACCTCTGCAGGCTCGATAAGAGCACGAATTGAAAGACTTACGCGCTTTTTATCGAAGTCGATTTCAGTGATCTTAACAGTTACCTCTTCACCGATTGAAAGCACTTCTTTGGGAGAAGCGATATGGCGATCGGCAATTTGTGAAATGTGAATAAGACCGTCAATGCCTTCAATAACAGTTGCAAAAGCACCGAAAGTGGTAAGACCTACAACCTTAGCAGTAACAACTGAACCTACGGGGTAATCTCTCTTTAAAATCTCCCAGGGATTGTCTTCAATTCTCTTGTATCCGAGAGAAATCTTTCTCTTTTCTTCATCAAGAGCCTTGATATATACCTTAACGGTATCGCCAACGCTTACAATCTCTGAAGGATGCTTAATACGCTTCCATGAAAGCTCAGAGATATGTACCATACCGTCTACACCGCCAAGGTCAACAAAAGCGCCGTAATTTGTAAGTGACTTAACTGTACCTGTAAATTCCTGACCTTCAGCAACATTTGCCCAGAAAGCATCGGCAGCAGCCTTGCGCTCTTCTCTCAAAACAGCACGGATTGAACCTACAACTCTCTTCTTCTGCTCGTCAAGGTCAATAATTTTGAGCTTAACGGTCTGCTTGAGAAGTTGATTGAGATCCTCGTCCTTTGCAAGACCTGTTTGTGAAGCAGGGATAAACACTCTTGCACCCATGGGATAACAAATAACGCCACCCTTAACTACTTCTGCAACAACTGTTTCAACGATTTCATCGTTTTCCTTTGCTGCAACGATATTCTTCCATGAAGCTCTTCTGTCGTAAAGACGCTTGGAAAGCTTCATAGTGCCTTCATTATCAAATGTTTTCATGATAATGAGGTTGAGCTCGTCACCAATCTTGAGCTCCTTTGAGGGGTCGGCAGTAGGATCATTGCTGTATTCCTCGAGAGGGATAAAACCGGCATACTTTCTGCCGATGTCAACCTGAATCTCGTTAGGGGCAATGCCAACAACTACGCCAACAACATTTGGATTATCACTTGTATCATCAATGCTATCTACGGCTGCAAGGAACAGCTCCTGATCTTGCGTCTCCTTCGTAATTTTTGTGTCATTAAAGTTTTCGGTCATAATGACTTCAACCTCCTTTATTATACGTGCAGGCGTTGATGCACCTGCTGAAATACCAATTTTTTCATAGCCCTTAAAATCAATTTCATAAAGCTCCTCAGGTCTTTCAATCAAATAAGTTTTACAATTACATTCACAGACGTTTTTAAGTTTAACTGTATTCGAGCTGAAACGTCCGCCTATGACAATCATCACATCACTATTTTTCGATAAAAGCTCAGCTTCATTTTGACGATTTTGTGTAGCTCTGCATATTGTATCAAATAAAAGTTCATTTGTACATACTTTTTCAAGAATTTTTTTGCATTTTTTCCATTCTTTTACCGAAAAAGTTGTCTGTGCAACAAAAATAATTTCTTTATTTGAAAAATTATCATTGTTTTTCAAAATTTCCGAAAGCTCATTTTCATTTTTGAAGACAAATGACTGACCCTTACAGTGACTTCTGAAACCGCAGACCTCCGGGTGCTTTTCGTCACCGGCAATAAGCACAACATTGTCCTCGGTGCTGTTCTTTTGAATGATTTTATGAATTTTAATCACATAAGGGCAAGTAGCGTCTGAATACTTAATCCCCTCTTTTTCAATATAATCTATAACCTCTTTAGTAACACCGTGAGCACGAATTACAATTTCGGCATCCTCAGGACATTGTGACGGGTCATCTATAACCGTAACGCCCTTTTCAGTCAATTCTTCAATTACCTGCGGATTATGAATTATGGGACCTAAGGTGCAAACCTTTTTTCCTTCATCAAGCTTTTTATAAAGCATTGTAACTGCTCTGTCAACACCAAAGCAAAAGCCTGCTGTTTTGGCAACTTCTACAAACAATTTTCTTCCTCCCATAATCTTTTAATCGCATCCATAATTTTTACGGAAGCGTTTTTAATTTCCCGCGACCTGTTTTCACCTTTAAAACCAAGCTCGCTGTTTTTAATGACCTTACCGAAAACAACCGTCTGCTTAGGACGAAGCTTACCGGAATTTTCCGTTCTGTAAAGGCAAGCGGGAACTACGTCGGCACCGGATAACAAAGCGATATAACCCACACCGTTCAGTGCATCGGTAGGCTTTCGGCTTTCTTTTTCATAAACACGTCTGCCCTCGGGGAAAATACCTAAAACATAGTCCTTTTCAAGGACTCTTAACGCATAATTCAAAGCTTTTCTGTCACAAAAACGTCTTTTCACGGGAAAAGCATTCATAAAAGTAAAAAGCTTTGCAAGAAAGAAATTTTCAAAAAGGTCACTTTTTGCCATATAATGCACCTGGCGACGACTGCCGACAACAATAAATGCCGGATCGGTTGAACGAATGTGATTACAGGCAATTATCAGCTTTCCGCTTTCAGGCAGGTTTTCTGTCCCTTTATATTTTACACGGTAGAATACATGAGAAAGCGGTTTTAATATAGGTTTTACGAAAGAATAAAACTTTCCCTCAAAGGGTTCAAGGTCATAAGAAAAGTACAAGAAAAATCATCTCTTTAAATTAAACTGTACTTATATATTGTCCTTAATTGTATCAATTATGAGTTTTATTGATTCTTCTAAACCGATATTACTCGTATCACATAAAACAGCGTCATCGGCTTGCTTTAAAGGCGCAATGCTTCTGTGACTGTCATCATAATCACGCTTAATCATATCCTTTAAGACGTCTTCATAAGGGGTATCAATGCCTTTTTCCCTAAGTTCCTTAAAGCGGCGTTCTGCCCTCGCCTCAGGCGAAGCGGTCAGGAAGATTTTAACATCGGCATCGGGTAGCACAACAGTGCCTATATCTCTGCCGTCCATAATGCAGTTGTTTTCCTTAGCAAGGTTTTTCTGTAAATCAAAAAGATACTCTCTGACCTTAGGTACCGCTGAAACTCTCGAGGCGGCCATTGATGCCTCGGGAGTACGGATTTCAGTTGAAACGTCCTGTGCGTTTAAAAACATCCTCTGTTCGCCGTCAATGAATTTAAGCTCAATTTTCAGTTCATCGGTAAGAGTTGAAATAATTTCCTCGTCATTATTAAGGTCAACGCCCTGTCTCAAAGCGTTTAAGCCGACTGTTCTGTAAAGAGCGCCTGTGTCAATATAAATAAAACCCAGCTCTGCCGCCGCCTTGCGTGAAATTGTGCTTTTACCTGCACCGGCAGGGCCGTCGATTGCTACGTTAATTTTTTTCATTGTCTTTTCTCCTTTTAACAATTTTCACCTGCAAGGTGACCTGTTGAAAAAGCAATATGCAAATTGTAACCGCCTGTGTATGCGTCAACATCAATAACCTCACCTGCGAAGAAAAGGCCTTTGCAAAGCTTACTTTCCATAGTTTTAGGGTCTATTTCTTTAACGGAAACACCGCCTGAGGTGACAATTGCCTCCTCAATAGGTCTGAAAGAATTGACGGTTACTTTTAAATCTTTAAGCAAATTAACCAATCTGCCCCTTTGCTCTTTTGTAACCTGATTTACCTTTAGCGACGGCTTTATGCCTGTCATTTTTACAATCACGGGAACAAGCTTTTTCGGTAAAAGGGCATCGAGTGCGTTGATAAAGTTTTTATTTGCATTTTCAAGGAAATCACGCTGAATACGTTTGTCAAGCTGTTCATAAGAAAGTGCAGGTTTAAGGTCAATGTGAATTTCATATCTGCCCTTTGCCATATTTTTCATGTGAGCACTTGCACTTAAAATTACGGGACCCGACACACCGAAATGGGTAAAAAGCATTTCACCGAAATCCTTATAAACCTCTTTATAATTTTCCGTATCAAGCACTGTGATTTCTATATTTTTGAGTGTAAGACCTTGTAAGTCCATACAAAATCCCTCATGACAGTCAAGGGGTACAAGTGAGGGCTTTAAGTCGGTAACGGTGTGCCCCGCCTGCTTTGCAAGTGCATATCCGTCGCCTGTTGAGCCTGTCAATGGGTAAGACATACCGCCCGTTGCAACAATTACACTGTCACCCCTGTATTCTTCGCCGCTTTCAAGTCTGACACCGCAAACCTTGCCGTCTTCAATAATAAGCTCTGTCACACGACCCTTTATGCGTTTTGCGCCGCCGTCCTGACTAAATGAATTGAGTGCGTCAACAATGTCGACTGCCTTATCGCTTTCGGGGAAAACTCTGTTTCCCCTTTCAACTTTCAAAGGTACGCCTAAGTCCTCTAAAAGCTCCATTAAATCAATGGGCATAAACTTTGAAAAAGCACCGTAAAGGAACCTGCCGTTAGTAGGTACAGCGGCAATAAGGTCGTTTATCAGGGTACAGTTGTTGGTTACATTGCAACGGCCCTTACCTGTTATCATAACCTTGCGGGCTACTCTGTCATTTCTTTCAATTAAAAGCACTTCATTGCCTTTTTCCGAAGCAACACCGGAAGCCATAAGTCCTGCCGCACCGGCACCGATTACGATTGTTTTCAAAATAAATACCTCACATATTATATAATCAGAATATAGGGATAAAGCAAATTTATCCCTATACTCTATTTTTTATTAAAATTCAGCCTCGCCCTCATAAACCATAACTGCATTACCTGTAAGATAAATGCCGTCATCTGTATAGGTTACGGCAAGGTCACCGCCTTTAAGCTTAACTATGATTTCCTCTCCCTTGTCGCAGAAGCCGTTTTCACAAGCGGCAACAACAGCTGCACAGGCACCTGTGCCGCAGGCAAAGGTCTCTCCGTTACCGCGTTCATAAGCACGCATTTTAAGGGTGTGTCTGTTTACTACGCGGACAAACTCAGTGTTAATTCTTTCCGGGAAAATATCGGCATATTCAAAAGAGGGACCGATTTTTTCAAGGTCAAGAATATCAATATCACGTTGGAAAACAACACAATGGGGATTACCCACATTTACGCAAGTAATGTTATAGCTTGAAGCACCTATTGTAATGGGATAGTCGATAATTTCATCTTCATCAAGGGTACAGGGAAGCTTTTTAGCAGAAAGCTCTGCCTTGCCCATATAAACTTCAACGGCAGTTACACGTTTATTTGAAACATAGACCTTGAGTGACTTAATTCCGGCACCGGTTTCAATAGTCATTTCCTCTTTAGCTACGAAGCCTTTGTCATAAAGGAATTTAGTAACACAGCGTATTGCATTACCTGCCATTTTGCCTTCACTGCCGTCGCGGTTGAAAATACGCATCTTTGCGTCAGCCACATCGCTGTTTTCTATAAGAACTATACCGTAACCGCCAATGCCGTAATGTCTTTCACAGAAGTTGATACAAAGGCTTTCGGGGCAGTTAATTTCACCGCTGCGGTTATCAATAAAGATGTAGTCATTACCTGTACCGTGCATCTTAGCAAACTTGAGCACATTTCTTGTTTTACGCATTGCGTTGATATCAATAAGCTCAGTATTTTGCTGACTGTAATTACTTGCCATAATGTCAAGCATTGCGTTTGCTGTGTCAAGAGAAGTAAAACAAGCAATACCAAGCTGTAAAGCTTTTCTGTGCAAAGCAATATAATTGTTAATAGAGTCATCAAAAAGAGCGCCCGTGTAAACAATAAAGTTGATTTTGCCGCTTTCAAGAAGCTTGAAGCAATAATCGTTCTTTCTGATACCCTTTACATAAGTTACATTGATACCGAGATTTACAATTGCTCTTGCAGTTTCCTTAGTAGCGTAAATGTTTACACCTAAATCCTGCAATTTTTTTGCAAGAGAAACTATTTCACCGAGGTCGTGCTCATCAACTGAAAGAAGCACACCCAGCTCATCACTGCCGTTATTTGCAGTTACGTTAATGCCCGATGAGGTCAGAGCCTTGAAAAGTGACTCGTTAAGAGTTTTACCGATACCCAAAACTTCACCTGTGGACTTCATTTCAGGACCTAAGTAGCTGTTTACGTCATTGAGCTTTTCAAAGGAGAATACGGGAGCTTTTGCCGCAAAATAAGGCGGTGCTTCATAAAGACCTGTACC
The DNA here is from genome assembly GCA_051880695.1 of Acutalibacteraceae bacterium. Taxonomy (GTDB): domain Bacteria; phylum Bacillota; class Clostridia; order Oscillospirales; family Acutalibacteraceae; genus UBA6857. The sequence continues at coordinate 14,625 of JBJEOK010000009.1, forward strand.
GTAGCCTAAGTCTTTAAGTGCAGTACCTGTCATAACCTTTGTTGCAAGGTCAACCATAGGTACATTTGTAACCTTACTGATATAGGGAATTGTTCTTGAAGCCCTGGGATTAACTTCAATAATATAGAGCTGATTTTCATAAATAAGGTACTGTATGTTAACAAGACCCTTTGTACCCAGAGCCAGTGCAAGCTTTTGTGAGCAGTCAACAACGGTTTCCGTCATTTTATCCGTAAGTGAGAAAGGAGGATAAACGGCAATACTGTCACCCGAGTGAACACCGGCACGTTCAATATGCTGCATAATGCCGGGGATAAGCACGTCTTTACCGTCGGAAATAACGTCAACTTCAATTTCGGTACCACTCATATATTTATCGACAAGTACGGGGTTTTCAATGCCTGTTGAAAGAATTTTCTTCATATATTTTTCAACTTCAACATCATTATGTACTATTTGCATATTCTGTCCGCCGATAACATAGGAGGGACGGAGAAGCACAGGATAAGTAAGTCTGTTTGCAGCTTCAAGAGCTTCTTCAAGGGTCATAACACCGCAGCCCTTAGGTCTCAAGAAGCCGAACTTTTCAAGAAGTGCGTCAAATTTTTCTCTGTCTTCGGCGGTGTCAATACCCTCCTGTGAGGTGCCGAGAATTTTTATACCGCTGTCATCAAGGAATTTTGTAAGCTTAATAGCAGTCTGTCCGCCGAATGCAACAACAACACCTACCGGCTTTTCTACGTTAATGATGTTCATAACATCTTCTTCGCAAAGAGGCTCAAAATAAAGTCTGTCGGCAGTATCATAGTCGGTTGAAACAGTTTCAGGGTTGTTATTGATAATAACAACATCATAACCGAGCTCTTTAAGCGTCCATACGCAGTGAACAGAGCTGTAATCAAATTCAATACCCTGACCGATACGAATCGGGCCTGAGCCTAAAACAATTACAACGTCCTTGCCTGAACGCTTATAACGTCTTGACTCACAAGCTTTATCATAAGAAGAATAGAAATAAGGTGTCTGTGCAGGAAATTCTGCGGCACAGGTATCAACCATTTTATATGAAGCTTCTTCGTGATACTCCTCGGGGAAGGAACAGAACTTTCTCAGGGTTTTATCGGTATAACCGAGCTTTTTAGCTCTGTGATAAGTTTCTTTTGAAATTTCCTTTCCGCTGATTTCATTTTCAAAGTCTGCAAGATTGCGAAGCTTATCAATAAACCACTCATCAATATCAGTGATTTCGTGAATTTTTTCGGTAGAAACACCTTTTTTGATTGCTTCAAAAATTGTAAAGATACGTCTGTCATCACAATCGGCTAAGCGCTCAAGTACATCTCTGTCGTCAAGAGGCTGTGCATTAAGACTGTCAAGACTGATTTCAGCACCTCTTACAGCTTTCATAATGGCTTCCTCAAAGGACTGACCGATGCTCATAACCTCACCGGTTGCTTTCATCTGTGTGCCGAGCTTACGGCTTGAACCGAGGAATTTATCAAAGGGCCATTTGGGGAATTTACAAACTACATAGTCAACCGTAGGCTCAAAACAAGCATAGGTTTCACCTGTAACATCGTTTATAATTTCGTCAAGAGTATAGCCTAAGGCAAGCTTTGTGGTCATTTTAGCAATCGGGTAACCTGTTGCTTTACTTGCAAGAGCCGATGAACGGGAAACACGGGGATTAACCTCAATTACAGCGTACTCAAAGCTTTCGGGATTGAGAGCAAACTGACAGTTACAGCCGCCTACAATATTAAGTGCATCTACAATATCAAGTGCAGCTTTGCGCAGCATTCCGTATTCTTTTGTTGTAAGTGTAAGTGCCGGAGCAACAACAATACTGTCGCCTGTGTGAACGCCTACCGGGTCAAAGTTTTCCATTGAACAAACGGCAATTGCATTGCCGGCGCTGTCACGCATTGTTTCAAATTCAATTTCTTTCCAGCCTTTTATGTATCTTTCAACAAGAATTTGCGTAATCGGTGAAGCGTCAAGACCTGTTTTTGCAATAACTTTAAGCTCGTCCTCATTATAAGCAACACCGCCGCCTGCACCGCCTAAGGTAAAGGCAGGACGCACGATTACGGGATAACCTATTTTCTTTGCAACTTCAAGTGAATATTCAATATCATTGGCTATATCAGAGGGAATACAAGGCTGATTTATGCTTTCCATAGTGTTACGGAAAAGGAGCCTGTCCTCAGCTTTATCAATAGCTTCAACGTCAGTACCGATAAGCCTTACGTTGTTTTTCTGTAAGAAGCCCTCTTTCCAAAGCTGCATAGCAAGAGTAAGACCTACTTGACCGCCAAGACCTGCAAGAAGACTGTCAGGCTTTTCAAGCTTTATGATACGTTTCACTGTTTCTGCTGTAAGCGGCTCAAGATATATTTCATCGGCAAGTGCCTTATCAGTCATAATTGTTGCAGGGTTGGAGTTTACAAGAACAACATTAACTCCTGCCTGTTTAAGCACACGGCAAGCTTGTGCACCTGCGTAGTCAAATTCAGCGGCCTGACCGATAACAATAGGTCCCGAACCGATAACGAGTACTTTTTTTATATCCTTATTAAGCGGCATATTTCTTCCTCCTTACTTTAAAAGCTCACTGACAACTGTGTCAGCACCGATTTCAAACTGATATGAAATTGCTTTTGCATCGTTATATGAAAGTCCCTCAACTGTGCCGTCGTTGAGATTTTTGAATGTGACAACGGCATTTTTTACCGAGCCCTCTTTAACGGCAAAGTTGTGATTTTGCGTTGTGATAAGTGTTTTATGACTGTCGGCTTTTCTTGAGGGCTGATTACCGCCGTGATGTCCGTAAGTGAGCTTTTCAATCTCACCGCCTTGTGAAAGCGCCATAATCTGATGACCTAAGCCTATACCGCACATCGGAATTTTGCCGAAAATTTCAGCAATAGTTTTAATAAGCTGAGTATTTTCACGGGGGTCGCCTGCGCCCTCGGTAAGAACAAGTGCATCGGCACCTACTGAGAGAATTTCATCAGCTGACGCTGTAAAGGGAAGAAGCGTTACCTTGTAGCCTTTGTCGGCAAGCTTAAGCTCAATATACTTGCTTGAGCCTAAGTCCATAACAGCAACGTGTCCTCTTACTTCACCTGTGGGCACATACTCGCTCTTTTCTTTAGCACAAGTATTGTTGAGAGCATCTACAATTTTAAAATTCTTAACCTCATCAAGAGAATCGGGGATTTCATCGCAGATTATGGCGTTTACAATTCCGCCGTCCCTTATAATATTTGTAAGTTCCCTTGTATCAATACCGTAAATGGCGGGGATGTTATTGTTTTTAAGGAAAGTGTCAATGTCATATTCTGAACGGAAGTTTGAGGGCTTTTCACAATATTCCCTTACAACATAACCTTTAAGCTTAGGCTCACCTATAAAATCAGCCTCATTTATACCGTAATTTCCTATCATCGGGAAAGTTTGCATAACAATCTGTCCGTAATGACAGGGGTCGGTAAGTGTTTCAATATAACCCACTGCACTTGTTGAGAAAATAAGCTCACCTATACTGTCGCCCTCTGCTCCGAAAGCATAACCCTCAAAAGCAGTGCCGTCTTGTAAAACTAAATAACGCTTTTTCATTCGCTTCACCTTGTTCACGTAAAAAACGTGACACTTCCTTTCTTCGTTCCTGTAAAGTAAAATGTTGTACTGTATTATTGATGTTATGCCATGCACTTAACAAGTACTGCCTTTTGTGCGTGAAGTCTGTTTTCAGCCTCATCAAAAATTTCAGCGGCATGTTCTTCAAACACTTTTGCTGTAATCTCCTCTTCACGGTGAGCAGGTAAGCAATGAAGCACCATAACACCGTCATGACATACGGAAACAACCTCATCGTTAATCTGATAAGCTTTAAATATCTTCTTTCTTTCTTCGGCTTCGCTTTCCTGACCCATTGATGCCCATACATCCGTATAGAGCACATCGGAGTCCTTTGCTGCGGCTAAAATATCGCTTGTAACGGTAAGCTTGCCGTTTTCTTTAGCCCAAGCAATAATTTCACTGTCAGGCTTATAATCATCGGGACAAGCAATTGCAACTTCCATACCCATTTTTATGCCGCCTACAATAAGGCTGTTTGCCATATTGTTGCCGTCACCGATATAGCATAATTTAAGGCCCTCAAGTTTACCCTTGTGCTCACGAATTGTCTGTAAATCTGCAAGCACCTGACAGGGATGGCAGAAATCGGTAAGGCCGTTGATGATGGGAATTGAGCCGTACTCAGCGAGAGTTTCAACCTCTTTTTGAGTATATGTTCTAATCATAATGCCGTCAAGAAAACGTGAAAGCACCCTTGCGGTGTCCTCAACAGGCTCACCTCTGCCGATTTGTAAATCCCTTGATGAAAGGAAAAGTGCCTGACCGCCAAGGTCATACATACCTACCTCAAAGGAAACACGAGTTCTTGTAGAGGACTTTTGAAAAATCATACCCAAAGTTTTGCCCTTGAGAATATGATGTTCTATACCGGCTTTCTTTTCAGCCTTGAGTTTATCTGCAAGGTCGAGGGTTTCTTTGATTTCCTCAGGTGACCAGTCTAAAAGTTTAAGTAAGTGTTTCATAAAAATTTCCTTCTTTCCGCCACAAAAGCAGCCAATTTATTATCCTTATTATTATACATTAAAGTATACAGTTTGTAAAGGATTTTTGCATAAAAATTCAAATTTATCGGATAAAAATAAAAAATAACGAGTAACGAAAAGTTACCCGTAAAAATTAAAAAGTGAAAAAAAGAGAAAAGAAAACAAGATTTAGTATATCCTATTTTGCCTTTCAACTTAGTCATTTTTACACCTACCGAATTTATTTTATTCTCTATCTGTGGTAGTATAGCATAGACTGAAATAAAAATCAAGATTTTATTATAAATTTATTTAGAAAATCATAACCACCGGTTCAACCGGTGGTTTGATTAGCCCCTATAAGGGGCTATTACTGGCTTAACCCCTAAAAGGGGCACTGAATTATATCATAGCATTACACGCCCCGCTACCCGTG
>JBJEOK010000010.1:0-164281 GCA_051880695.1 Acutalibacteraceae bacterium
TTACCGAGATTCACAAAAAGTGAGTCCCGGATTTTATTTCGGCTGTTTTTTTACATCCCGTAATTTTTTTATTCTTCAGAAGCATCACTTGTAGCTTTTTGAGTTGTTGATGCGGTTGTTGCAGCTTCTTCGGAAGGTTTAGTGGGTTTAGTGGATTGAGCAGTAGGAGCTGTTGTTGTGGTCGGCTTTGTTGTTGTGGCATAAGTGCCCCACACATTCAGCACAACCGTGTCGCCCTTTTCAAGGCTTGTGCCAATTGGTGTATTTGCATTTTCAACAACACCTGCTTTTTTATCACCCTTATTTTGAAGCACTTGAATAACAACCTTTAAACCGCGATCTTCAAGAGCTTCTTTAGCCTCTTTATAATTCTTGCCGATGACGTCCGGCATTTTAATGCCTGAGGAAATTACAAGAACAATTTCCGTGCCCACAAGAACACTTGAACCCGGCTCAAGACTTTGACTTATTATACCGCCGACAGGCACATCTGCACTTTCACGTTCAGTAAAGACTATTTTATAGTTTTCGGTGAAAAAGCTGTTATTTTTAACGCTTTGGACGCTGTGGTTATTGACAAAATCCGCAACGGTAATATAGCTTGGCTCAGTCGCAGTAGGTGGTGCAGTAGTGGTGTTTTCCGTAACATTTTCAGTTTGATTTACGGGTAAGAAAGTAAAGCTGGAAAGTGCCTTGTTGAGAACATCTATGGGGTAATCCTTATATAATACTGTGGAGTAAAGGACTAAAAAGCCGATTATACAAAACAGTATTCCTGATAAAAACGCTAAAATGCCGAGTGATGCAGATGAACCTCTGTTTCGTTTTTCCTGACGCATACGTTTCCTTTCTTCTTCTTCGCGGGCAAGCTCCATATCAACCTCCTCTTTTTTATTTCGGGGAGTTGGTTTGTCATTTATCTCAAAACGGTTAGGTGCCGAGGCGGTTTGTTGCTGTTTTTTAGGGGAGAGTGCAGCAATAAGCTCGTTGAAATTTTTATATCTGTTGTGAGAGTATACTGCAAGTCCGCCCGTAAGTCCTGTAATAACATCTTGTGTTACGTTTTTTGCAACAGAGGCAGGAAGCGATATTGTGTCTTGAATAACTCTCTGAGTGGCAACAGGCGGTGTGGTGCCTGTGATACAATAATAGAGCATAGCTGTGATACCGTAAACATCGGTTGATGCATTTATATCTATAAGGCTATAAAGCTCAATAGGTGAAAATCCGTCTTTAGGCTCACATTTGAATTTCTCCGTTCCGTTATAGCACTGAGGAATTGAAAAGCCTGTAATATGAAGCTTTCCGTCAGCACCTACGTGAATAGTGTCAGGATTAAGCTTGCAGTGAACAATACCTGCCTGATTTAATTTTTCGAGGGTGTACATAACGGGCTTAAAAGCCGAAAAAGCTTTCTCCCATGTAAGAGGGGGAGTAGTTTCAAAATACTTTCTTAAAGGTATACAATCTTTGTAACGGCAAACAGAGTAAACAGTGCCGTTGAAATCAAAAATTTCCATCACATCAGGCAGACAGCGCGCGTCTTTGAAGGTGTTAATTGTATTCCAAAGCTTTAAAAAGTCTGAAACTGCTTCGCTGTAAAGCTGTTCGAATTCGGTGTTAACGAGTATACCGCAGCCGTCTTTATCGCGCACTGCAATATTTACAGGGAAAAATTCATGTACGGTAACAGTTTCACCCGTTTCAATTTGCGCGCCAATATAAGTAATTGTGTCCGGATCACTTCCGAGAACCCTGCCGACAAGGTATTTGCCGAAAATAACACTTCCCTTTTGTAGATAAGGTGCACCTTGAGGCTCATTCTCATCATAGGAGCAGTGGGGACAAATCATTGTGTCATCGGGGATGCTTCTCATACAGCCCATACAATATTTAAGTTCCGTTGACATTCTTAATTTACCGTGCCTTTCTGACTGCTGTTTTTGTTGTATTAGCTATGCGCAGTCCTTGCATATACTGTAAACTAATTATCATAATTGTACTGCCTTTTAAAAAAAATGTCAAGTTTTGTTAGACAATTGTAATTATATATTCATTTTTAAATAATGCCGAACAGATATCAACTTTTTCGAACAAATTTTCTTATAAAATCAATAAAAGTACGTTTTTTAGTACTAAAAATTCAAAAAAATCGAACATTTGTATTGACTTTGCTGAAAAAACGGTTATAATTAAAGCTGTAATCGACAAACGAATGTTCGCTTAACGCGAATATATGCCGAACTATATTAAGACAGGAGATTTTATTATGACAGCTTTTATCGGTTTTTTATCACAGACATTTGTAGTTGCACTTATTCTTATGGCTACACTTTATTTTATTTATTTGGTATTTCAAAAACAAATTAACTCTTTGGTGAGTAAATTTCTCAAAAGAAAAAGAGAAAAAGAAATTGAAAAGTTACGTCTTGAAAGAATTGAAAGGCAAAGACAAATTGAGGCGGACAGAAGAAAGGTTCAAAAAATAAGGGAAGCCTATAATCAGGCAATGCGTCAGGGCGGACATGTTTATGCTCCCTATTATGCAACCTGAGTTTTAAACAAAATTAAACAGTAAAAGCCATATTTTTATGTACGGACTTGTTTATGCGGACAGTATAAAAATGCTATAACGGAAGATAAAATTAAACTTAAACAACATACTGACTTCTTCTTTCAAAGGGAGTCAGTTTTTTTTATTATAAAGTGGCTTTACAGTTGTTTTTCTTGTCAAAAAATTACTGTAAACTTTGTCTATTTTGTCAAGGTGCAAAATCAGTTTAGTATGTTATAATAAACAAGAGTATGAACATTATTAAGGAGGTTTTACAATTGGCTTATATTAAAAAAGAATTTACCTTTCCCTCAGTGTCAGGCTTGGCTGATATTCACTGTGCTTCATATCTTCCCGAAAACGGTGAGATAAAGGCTGTTATTCAAGTAGCTCACGGTATGGCAGAGCACCTTGAAAGGTACGAGAAATTTGCCGCCGCCCTTTGCGAAAAGGGGATTGCACTTTATATCAATGACCATTTAGGTCATGGACAGAGTGTTAAAAGTAAGGATGAGCTCGGATATTTCGGCGAAAAGGACGGATGGAAGAATTTCGTTGAGGACTGCCACAAGCTTACTCTTATTGCAAAACAGGAAAATCCCGATAAGCCGTTTTGCTTCTTCGGTCACTCTATGGGCTCATTTGTTGCAAGGGCATACAGCTTTAAATATGCCGCCGAAATTGACAAGGCCATCTTCTGCGGTACAGCAGGTCCTAACCCCGCTTCGGGCATAGGCGGTAGTATTGCATCATTTATTGCAAAGCTTAAAGGCGACCATTACAGAAGCAAGCTTATTGATAAAATTGCTTTTGGTACATATAACAATAAGTTTGAAAAACGTACTGCATACGATTGGCTTACAAGGGACATTGAGGAAGTTGACAAGTACATAAAAGATGACCTTTGCGGATTTTTGTTTACCGCTTACGGATACCGCGACCTTATGGGACTTCTCACTTACGTTTCAAGCGACGATTGGTTCAAGGGCCTTGATAAGGAGCTTCCCGTACTTGTTATTGCAGGCTCAATGGACCCGGTAGGTAATTACAGTAAAGGTATTGATGTTGTCTGTCAAAAGCTCGCCGAGGCAGGCAAAAAGAATGTTAAGAAAATTCTTTATAAAGACGCACGCCACGAAATTTTAAATGAAAAGGCATATTTTAATACTGTTGTTGAAGATGTTGCCGACTTTATTTTGAACTGATATGATGAATGTGACTGACAAAGGCATTGTAATTGAAAATGCCGTGATAAAAAAAGAAATTTCCGTAAACGACGGAAAAATAGCAGGAATTTCCTATTTTAACAAGCAAACAAACAAAGCTTTAAAAGGCAAAGAGGGCAGTGAAGAATTTATTCTCAGCCTTAAAAGCGGTTTTCGTAAAAAAATCATAAATGCAAGTGAGCTTAAAATCCTCAAGACTGACATACATAACGGTGTTCTCAGTATTGCTTTTGAAAGCTTTACTTTCTGCGGCTGTGAAATTAAAGCGGAAGCTGTTTATACTTTAGCCGACGGTGATTTTTTCCTTAAAAAGAAGTTTATCTTATTTTCTTCCGGTTCAGGTGCAAACAAGGTTAAGCTTGACTATATTGACTTTGAAGCTTTCAAAGCAGACGCAAAAAATCTTTGGTGCTTACCTGAACAAAAGGGCAGTCATATCCCCGGTTACGCACTCGGTTTAGGTCAGCCTGTTTATGCTGACAGCTTCTTTTTCGGTGTAGAATTTCCTGCCTGTGCCAACACTTTAATTGATGGCAGAACCTCACTGCGCTACTTTAACGGCAGAACCTTCGGTGAGCTTACTGAAAACGGCAGCTTTGAAAGCTATAATGCCGTTGTGGGCTGCGGTGACGGTGACAGCTTTGCTCAGGTGCAAAAAGCATTTTTTACCTACATAAATACAATAGCGCCGCCCCTTAAACTCCGCCGTCAGTACAACTCATGGTATGATAATATGCTTGACATCAACGGTGAAAACGTAACAGCTTCATTTAAGGCCATTGAAAAAGGGCTCAGAGAAAGCGGCGAAAAGCCCCTTGACAGCTACGTTGTTGACGACGGTTGGAATAACTATGAAAGCGGTTTCTGGTCATTTAACAGCAAATTCCCCAACGGTTTAAAGGAGTTTGCCGTTCTTACGGAAAGCTTTGGTTCAAGGTTCGGCTTATGGCTCGGCCCTCGCGGCGGTTATACTACCGATACTCCAAAGTTTGCCAAAAGAATCCAAAAGGCAGGTAACGGCTATTATAACAAAGCTTCTTTTGATATTTGTGTAGCCAGTGAAAAGTACCGTAAAAAGACAGAAGAGCTTCTTTGTTCATTCTGTAACGATTACAATATAAACTACCTTAAACTTGACGGCTTCGCACAGCGTCCTTGCAAAAACAGACGTCATGACCACATGGTAGGCGGTTATAAGAATATGTATTTTTATACCGACGTGTGGGAGGGCTGGCTCAGCACTTTCACCAAGCTTAAAGAAAATCTTAACGGTGACTTGTTTATCAACCTCACCTGTTATGCACCGCCCAGCCCCTGGTTCTTAAAATGGGTTGACAGCCTTTGGATGCAAGTGAGCAATGACCACGGCTTCATCGGTGACAAAAACAAGGTTTGCGATAAAGACAGAATGCTTACCTACCGTGACGATTGTTATTATGATTTCTACAAGGTCAGGCAGTTCCAGTTCCCGCAAAGAAGCCTTTACAACCACGACCCGATTTTCGGCAAGAGCGCCAAGGTCAGTATGACCGACGAAGAGTTTGAGTCATTCCTTTACACTTGCGCTTGCAGAGGTACAATGTTCTGGGAGCTTTATTACAGTCACACCCTTATGAATGAAGCAAAGTGGAAAACCAATCACGAGGTGCTCACATTCATTGAAGAAAACGCCGGGACGCTTTCACGTTCCGTTATTTTCGGCGGAAAGCCCGGTGACGGTGATTTGTACGGTTACAGCTGCTTTGATGAGGGCGAGGGTATTTTATGTCTTCGTAATCCTTGCGATAAAGCGCGTACTTTTGACGTCACACTTGATGAGCATATCGGTGTAAAAGCTTCATTTGATAAAAGAAAAGCAAGCTTTGTATTGCCCAAGAAAAAAGAACCTTTAACCGAAAGCTACGGCTACGGCGATAAGCTTTCAGTAAAGCTCGGCGCTTTTGAAACGGTAATTATTAAATTATAATACGGAGGATATAATTATGAAAAAACTTACATCAATTTTGCTTAGCTGTCTTATGCTTATGGGCATTTGCGCTTTCGGTGCTTCGGCAATTGACTATGAACAGCCCTTTGCTTCCGGCACAATGGGCAGCACAACTTTTCGTATCCCTGCCATTCTCACTTTAAATAACGGCAGTGTCATAGCCGGCGCCGACTTGCGTTATGAGCACGGCACCGATTCACCTCAGAATATTGACACCCTTATTGCAATTTCTCCCGACGGATATACAAACTGGGACTACACCGTAGTCAATAATTTTGAAGATTATGCCGCCGGAACAACAGATACTAACAGTGCATCTTTTATCGATTCATCAATTGCTCAGTCGAAAAAAACAGACAGAATTTTCCTTATTACAGACGCTTTTCCCTATGGCGGCGGCTATCCCACTGTTACCAAGGCAGGCACAGGCTTTATGACAATCGACGGTAAAAAGTATCTCGGTCTTACAACAGGTGATAACCATGCCGATTGGGCAAGCTTTGACTGTTACGTAGGTGACTTTGATGAAAGCGGTATTGCTGACGTCTATAAAGTTGACGGCACTGTTACTTCTTACACTGTTGACCGTGAATACAGGCTTTATAAAGACGGTGCACCGTACATGGTTACTCAAAGGGGCACAGATGAAAACAAACAGGTTCAGGCAACTGTATTTTATCAGGAGTCACCCTTAAAGGTGTTCAGAACCTGTTATCTTTGGCTCAGATACAGTGACGATAACGGTGTAACCTGGTCAGCTCCCGAAATTCTTTCAAAGCAGATTAAAGCCGAAAACGAATCTTTCCTCGGTATCGGCCCCGGCAGAGGCACTGCAGTTGAGCTTCCCGACGGCGGTGAAAGAATTATTTTCACAGTTTACGATACAGTAGGTATCATTGAAAATACCAGCACAATTTACACCGACGATAACGGTGCTACCTGGCACCGCGGTGCAGAGATTTATAATAAAGCAGGTCTCGGAAAAACAAGTGAATCACAAATCATTACACTTCCTAACGGCAAGCTTCGTTTGTATTCAAGAACAAACAGCACTTTTGTCGGCTATGCCGAAAGCAGTGACTACGGTCATTCCTGGTCAGAGGTAAAAGCTGATTTTGCCCTCACTGCTCAAGGTAACTGTATGGTTTCTTTCATCAATACATCTAAGGTTATTGACGGCAAAAATGTTATTTTAGGCTCTTACGTTTCAAATACAAAAGAGAGAGCAGACGGTGTTGTAAGAGTAGGTCTTGTTGACAGCAGGGGCAATACAGAGTGGATTTCCACCTACCATGTAACACAAGGCTTCTTCGCGTATTCTTGCCTTACAGAGCTTTCCGACGGCAATTTCGGTTATCTTTATGAGGATAAGCCATACGCAATTTCATATAAGGTGCTAACCCTTTCCGAAGACGGAGAAATCAGTGAAATCAACGGAGACAACATCGAATTTAAAGAAAAAGAGTTAAGCTTCTTTGATAAATTCGTCAATTTCTTTAAGAATATCATTTTAGAGCTTCAAAAATTATTCGGAGTAATGTAATTCAGGCAAATTAAATATTCCCTGTATTTAAGCAATACGGGGAATATTTTGCTTCAAGGAAAATTTGTAATTTTTCTTAATATTTTGTTGAAATTCTGTTAAAAACTTTAGCAGTATACTGTGTTAAAGTTTTATTATTAAAAAAGGGAGGAGTTCATTTATGAATTTGCAAAAAATTATTGACAAAAAACAATGGGCAGCAAAGTATATGATTGATGAAATCACTCATATTTGTAAGGATATGCCCAAACGTGACCCCGGTTCAGAGGGTGAAAAAATTGCCTGCGAATATATGGCAAAGGTGCTTAAAGATGACTGTGGCTGTGACAGAGTAAGTGTTGAGTCATTTAAAGAAAACCCCGGTTCATTTTACGGCTGGATTTATATTACGATGACACTTTGCCTTTTAGCTGCACTTCTTTACATTTTCGGTGTAACACCCATTATCACAATTGTTCTTATTGTTATAGGTCTTATTCTCTGTGTATTACAGTTTGGTCTTTATAAAAAAGCAATTGACTTTATTTTCAAAGAAAAGACAGGTCATAACGTGTATGCACTTAAAAAACCCACAGGCGAAGTAAAAAGACGTATTATCTTTAACGGTCACCCTGACGCTACATGGGAATGGCCCGTTAACTATAAGCTTGGCGGTGTTGGCTTCGAGGGTCATGCAATTCTTTGCTTTGCCGGTGCATTCTATTATATTATTATTTCAATTTTAAGCGTTGCAAATGTTGTCGGCCCTGAAATGGCAAAGAAGCTCGGCCTTATCGGTCTTGTGTTCTTCCCGTTCTGGATTGGTCTTTATTTTATGGTTAACTACAAAAGAGTAGTTGACGGTGCCAATGATAACCTTTCAGGCTGTTATATGGGTATCACACTTCTTAAGGCTCTCAAAGACGAGGGTATCGAACTTGAAAACACAGAGTTAGGTGTTATTCTTTCAGGCTCGGAAGAAGCAGGTCTTCGCGGTGCATTTGCCTGGTGTGAGGCTCATAAGGGTGAATTTGATGATGTTCCCACTTTCATCTATTCATTTGATACTATTTATGACCCCGATTTCCTTATGGTTAACTACCGCGACCTTAACGCAACAGTTAAGGCTGATAAGGACGTTTCCGACTTGTTTATGGAGTGTGCTGAAGAATTGAACGTCAAATGTTCAAAGGGTATGGTTCCTCCCTTAGGCGGTGCAACTGATTCAGCTGCTTTTGCAAAAGCAGGTTTCAGAGCAACAGGCATAACAGGCCTTGACCACAACCTTAAATCTTACTACCACACAAGAAAAGATACATACACCAATATGAACGCCGGCGGTCTTGCAGACTGCTTTGCAGTTACCGCAAAGGTACTTGAAAAGTTTGATGACGGCGCTAAGCAATAATTGAGGATATCTTAATAAAGCATCTGCCCAAAAGCAGGTGCTTTGTTTTTATGTTGACATATTGCTGATTTAAGGATATAATCAAATTATCAAATTATGGGAGAAATTATATGTATACTTTAAATTCAAGAATTAAAATTAAGGGCGTTACAATCAGTCACAAGGACTTTGACAACTGCCATTTTACACTTAAATTCAAACAAACAAAAAGCAGTATTAAAGCTACCCTTACAGCAAAAGAAGACCTTACAATGGAAAGCCTTGCCGTTACCAGTGAATGTTTGCATGATGAAACCTCGCTTTTCTTTGTAAACGGCTATCAGTCCTGGACAACATCAAGGGAATATGCGCCTTATGAAACCGTAAACGACCTTATGCCCCTTGCAAGAAAATTAGGCGGCTTTGCAGAATATGCCGCCGGTATTATGAGCGACTATTCCTTTGCCGAATACGGCAAGAAAGGCATTTTCCGTTCCTACACCTACACATATTTCAGGAAAAAAGGTGAGGACAACATCATCCTTTACGGCTCAAAAAGTGAAAGAAAAGGTTTTACTGTTTTTGAATATGACAGCCAAAATAAAACCTTTACGGTAGGTAAAGACGTTGAAGGTCTCTATCTTAAAAAGGGTCAGGAGTATGAGATTTTTGATATTGCCGTTATAAGCGGTAACTATGACAAGGTTTTTGATAAATACTTCTTTAAATTTATAGGTGTGAATAAGCCGAAAATCGACCATCTGGCAGGCTATACTTCCTGGTATAACTACTTCTCTCACATTACCGAGGAAATTTGTCACCGTGACCTTGAGGGACTTATGAGGGCAAAAGACGTTGTTGACATTTTTCAAATAGATGACGGCTACCAAACAGCAACAGGTGACTGGCTCAGCTTTGATAAAAAGAAATTCCCTCACGGAATGAAAAGCTTAGCAGAGAAAATTCATCAAAAAGGACTTCTTGCCGGTATATGGCTGGCTCCTTTCTGTGCTCAGCTTACAAGTAAGGTTGCAAGAGAGCATCCCGACTGGATGATAAAAAATGAAAAAACAGGCAAGCCTATGATTAAGCATGTTGGCTGGGGCGGTGCTTATGCCCTTGATATTTATAATGAAGAGGCAAGAGATTATATCAAGTACTTTTTCGACGTTATACTCAACGATTGGGGCTATGATATGGTAAAGCTTGACTTTCTTTTCACACAGTGCATAACACCGCGTAACGGCAAAACCCGCGGTGAAATTATGTGTGACGGTGTTGACCTTTTACGCGAGGCCTGCGGTGATAAGCTTATTTTAGGCTGCGGTGTGCCTTTGGGCGCTTGTATGGGTATTTTTGATGCTTGCCGTATCAGTTGTGATGCCAATAAGGTTTTTGAAGGCAACATTGTAAACAAGCTTAAGCTTAACAATGAAATCCCCTCAACTCAAGGTGCACTTAACAATGCGGTATTTCGTCGCCATCTTGACGGCAGAGCATTTTGCAATGATCCCGATGTGCTTTTCTTACGTGACAGCAACATCAAGTATAACGATGAGCAGAAATATCTTTTAGGTAAAATTAACGCCCTTTGCGGAAATGTTCTTTTTGTTTCCGATAACGTAGGTGACTATAATGAAAAAGCACTTTCTTTAATGGGCGAATTTTTCACTAAAAAGGATACTAAGGTGTTAAGGGGCGAATACCTTGACAGTGAACATATTAAGCTTGATTACATCGAAGACGGCGAAAAGAAAGCTATGATTTTTAACATTAACAGCGGAAAGCTGTTAGCTGAGTAACCGTAATTTCAGCTTTGACAAAAAATCAGGTCAGGTTCTCACTTGTTTTAGCGGGAACCTGACCTATATTTATGCTGCCTTTAATCTGCATTAACAGGGGCAAAGGTAAAGCTTTCAATTCTCGGGGCAAAGCTTTCTCTGCCGTCAAAGAGGGTGCTGCCGCTGTTTGAAAGAGTGATGATGTTTTCGCCCTCTTTAAGCTCAACATTAAAGGTAAGAGTTTTGTAAGTGTAAAGGCTTTGAGTGTTGCGGCAGAAAATATCTTTACTTTCGCCGTTAACCTCAAAAGTGAGCATTGCCTCAATAAGGTCAATGTTGTAATCGTGATAACCGCCCTCAAGGTTGTTTGCGTAGTTGAGTGTAACACGGTAAGCACCTGCTTTTTGAACGTTTACCGTAAACTCAGCCTTACCGCTTTCACTTGAAATGCCGTCAATGTAGCTTATGCCGTATTTGTCGGTTTTAAGTTCGGCACCGTCAAACAAGGTGATGCTTTCTGCGGTAATTTTTTCACCGTTAAAGCTTTCGTTTGTTTTTATAAGCTTAAAGACTTCAGGTTTGTTTTCAAAAGAAAGCTCGTTAAGGCCGTGCCTTAAATAAACAAGTGAGCCGTTGGTAAAGTCACATTCTGCATTGTCAACTGTGCCCTTTGTGTCTGAGGAAGTAAAAACTTTAAAGTAGCCGTCATAAGGAGCAACAGCTAAAAGCTCCTTGTCGGTGTCACCTTGTAAAATTTCAACAGCCGCCTTTTCTTCATAAAGGCTCATAATGGCGCTGTCAAGAACAAAGGTGCCCTCGCCGTGACTGAAAATGATTTCGTGGCAACCTGCTTTAAGGTTAAGGAGCATTTCATAGCTGTCGGTGTATTCGCTCTTTATAGTGTTGGGGAAGCTGATTTCTTGCTCTTTGCCGTCAAGGGTAAACTTTGCTGTGGTGAAATCTCTGCCGTCTTTGTCAGAGCCGTCATTACTGTTGCCGTAAATTACCTTGAAGCAGTAAAGTCCGTCAGTCGGAGCGTTTACTTTAATTTTAATGCCGTCTCCCTCATTTTCAAAGCCGCCGCACATACCGTTCCATTCACCTGAGGTTGAATAAGCACTGTGGTAGGTGTAAGCATTTCCTAAAAGCTCGCCTTGTTCAAACTCATATCTTACGGGTATGTTGGTGTTTCTTACTGTGGGTGCGGTTTTGTCTTCGGGTGTAACTGTAACAAAGTATACGCTTTCGGTATCCGTGCCGGGAATTGTGATATTCAGTGTGCCGTTAAGAGCCTCTGTATTATACTGCCTTAAAACTGTTGGGGAGTAAACAACACCTGAAAGACCCTCAAAATAAACACATTCTACCTTAACATTTACTCTTTTGCCTAAATTGGTTTTGTTGAGGTCTGTAAGCTTTATACGGCGGCTGTTTTTACTGCCGGAAGCGATGATTTTAACGCTGTCCTTTTCGTCGTTTATGCTTGCAAGTCCGTTGTAAGACAAAATCCAATCGCCGTCGTGCATAGCGCTGTCTTTCCAAGCGGAGCATTCGCTTTCAAGGAGATTGCTTTCAAGCTCGGCATATTTTTTGTAAAGCCACCAGTTTGAGTTAGGGGTGTTATAGTCAGAGGCGGTGTCATTGAGGTTGTTTGCAAGGCGCCAGAAAGCAACGTTGCCCCACACACCGGAGTTTTCAATTTTTATCATATACTGAATCATACGTGCAGGGTTACCGCAGTCTTCCATGGCACCGTATTCGGTAACGATAATGGGCAGCTCACCGATACCGTACTTTTCTTCAAGGGCACGGTAGTTGTCAACGTGTTCCTGCCAGACGGGAATAGTCCAATCGGCAAGCTCGTGATAAATCATAATTTCAGGCACACAGGAGTTTTCCTTTGTATAGCTGAGGAAATACTCAATGTTATAGCTGTCATAACCGCAAAGACCGGGACCGCCTATTTTTGCCTCGGGGGCAAGGCTTTTTACAAGGTCGTATGTCATTTTCCAGGCTTTGTTCAGGTTATCTCTGCCGGTATCATCCCACACGGCTTTGCCGTCAACATTATTGCCAAACCAAACAGCATTGTCAGGCTCGTTATAAATGCAGTAAACAAGTCTGTCGGCGTAGTCGGTGCTTTGAAGATACTTAACCTTTTCTTCTACTATGGGGAAGTAACTTTCTTTAATATAATTTTCCCAGTTATATGTGCCGCTTTCTCTCATTTCTGCAATTTCTTGGTGACAGTAGTACCAAGTGCTGTAAGCGTCTTGCAGGTAAACAACAATGTACCGGCAGTCGTCAAGCTGATTTATAACGTGGTCAACATCACCTGTAGGGTGCTGTAAGCCGTCGGGAACTTTTTGTGAAACAGAGGAAATTTTAAGGCTGTTTGTAAGTGCCTCGGAGGGGACGCCGCTTTCGGAAAGTCCGTAAAGAAAGCCTGTTGCTCTCGTTGAGGTTTCAGCTATTACTTTGTCGGCATCAACTGTCATAACAGGTGTCCAGGCAAGGGGGACGGACTCAATTGACAGAATTAGCATAAGAATAAAGGTAATAATTTTTTGCATAAGAACAGTCCTTTCTTTTTACAGTGCTATAAGCTCATAATCCTTTGAGCCTATACCGAGATCATAAGCGGCGTCAATTGTGTGAGCGCCGTTACGGCTTTCTATTCTTTCAATAAGGTGGTCTTTGCCGGGGTCGTCGCTTTTATAAACAAGGTCAAGGCAGGCCTTGTCAATTGCAACAGGGTCGAGAGATATAAGCATACCTATATCTTTCATACAGGGGTCTTCTGCAATACTGCAACAGTCACAGTCAACAGACATATTTTTCATAACATTGATGTAGACGGCACCGCCTTTTTCCGAAAAGTAGTCAACAACACTTTTTGCCGCGTCCGCCATAGACTCGAGGAAGCTGTCGTGGTCACTTGACCAGTAATCTACAACGTCACCTACTCCGTGAATATATTTTTTCCCGTAAGATGATGCCATACCGATTGAAAGCTGTTTAAGAGCACCGCCGTAACCGCCCATAGGGTGACCTTTAAAGTGAGACAAAACAAGAAGACTGTCATATTTGTCAATTGCATTACCTACAAAGTTTTTCTTGATTTTCTTTCCGTGGGGGCAGTCGAGCACCTTGTCTTCACCGTAAGCGTCTAAAATTTCGGTGCTGTAAAGCTCTGTCCAGCCGTGTTTTTCAATGGTTTTAAGGTGCTTTTCGGTAGAGTCTCTGCTACCGTCATAGGCCGTATTTGTTTCAACAACAGTACCGCCGACGGTGTCAATAAGCTCTTTCCAAAAGTCGGGACGAAGAAAGTTTTGGTTACCCACTTCACCGGAGTGAACTTTAATTGCAACATTTCCCTTTAAGGTGACACCTAAAGCATTGTAAAGCTTTATCACGCTTTCTTTTTCACAGTTGT
Source organism: Acutalibacteraceae bacterium (assembly GCA_051880695.1). Lineage (GTDB taxonomy): Bacteria > Bacillota > Clostridia > Oscillospirales > Acutalibacteraceae > UBA6857. The sequence goes on from JBJEOK010000010.1 coordinate 13,894, forward strand.
TAATAAAATATACTTTGGATTTCATAATCAATTCTCCTATATAAAATTCAGGGAACAGTAAAGTCCCTGTTATTTTTTAATTTCTCCTGCAAGCTTTTGACCGTAATGCCGTAATTCAAGCACAATATCACCCTCGCTTTTTGGGAAGCAATGTCTTTTTGAAAGGAACCTGTATTCACCGCTTTTAAGCAGCATAATAACAAGACCGCCGACAAAACCGCTTACAAGGATAATAAGCGCCAAGGGAATACGGCAGGTGAGAAAATCACCTGAACGCAAGGGGAGGGTAAAGCTCATAAAGATTTCACCTTTTTCAAAAAGCTGTGCATAGGTGCAGTTAACTGAGCCGTAGGTGTAGTTTTCGGTGACGTATTTAGGCAGTGAGCCGTCTGTGTAAGCTGTATTAACAATGCCGAAAAGAGCCGTTAAAGCACCGCCCAGTGCCGAGCCTGCCATAAGTCCGGGAATAACCGTAAGGGGACTTCGCATAGCAAGGGGCATTGAGGGGGCAACCGTAAGCTTGATATTTTCAAAAAATGCATTGATTGGACCCGTTGTTGCAAGGTTGAAGTCGTCTGTGTCGGTGCCTAAGCCTTTTTTGAAAAGCTTGCAGTTTAAAATGCCGAAGAAAGCAGTCCAGCCTATTGTGATAAAGCAAACGGAATAAATTGTAATAAGCTGTGCATTGCCTGTTGAAAGGTAAGCGGCAGTAGCTACGGAAAAGGCGGCAAAGCTCATAGGACCGATTGTGTCAAAGCCTACCATAAGACCCATTATGAGGGCGGCTGAAATTACATTTGAATTTGAAAGCTCAGTGAGAAAGCTTGCCGCAGCCTTACTTAGTGCTCCAAAGGGTATTTCAATGCCGTAACGGATTAAAACGAAAGTCAGTGCCGCAGAAGCAACGGGAATAATAAGAATCATAACAATAAGGTCAACGCCTTCAATAACTTCAAGACCCTTTAAAGTGTCGGGAATAAGCTTTATTTTCTTTTTAAGACTTGCAAAAAACTTATCAAGCTTTTTACCGATAGGCGGCTTTGCATTGCTCCAGCCTATGTATAAAAGCTTTATTAAAAGCGAGAGCATAACTGCCATAACAAGGTAACCCATATAGCCGATTTTTGTAGCGTCGGCATAATTTGAGGGGGTTGCAAAAAAGCAGTTATACATATTTTCCGCACTTGCCGATTGACTTGTGAAATGGCAGAAGTAAACCGAAAGTGCAAGCGACGGAGCAATTGCCGGAATACCTGCAATAAGGTAAGAGAGTATCACTGCAAGGGCGACAAAGAAAAAGTCTGTTGCCCAAAAGAGGATAAACCATAAGGTGGGCTCCGTTTCGGCGCCTGTTGCACCGAGTAAATGGTATGAACCGAAAAGGTTTTGAATAACGAAAAAGAAGCCTGCACCTAAAGCTCCGAAAAGCTGTACAATAAATATTATTGAGGTGGCTCGGTTAATTTTAAGTTTTGTGTCTAAGTATAGATTTTTCATTTTCCTCTCCTCTATTTTAAGTCAATTGACTTTATTTACTTTTTTTCTTTCAAACAGAAGCTTATCAAGCTTGCCCATCGCATAATCAAAAAGCACCGCAAGCGTTACCGTGCACATAAAGCAAAGGCAAACAAAAAGGTATTTGTGGCTTTCGGCAAAGCCTGATTTTGAAAGGATAAGCATGGGTATTCTCTGTAAAATATAAATGCTGAAAACGTGGGAGCCGAAAAATTCTAAGATGTTGTTGCCCGCTTTTACTTTCATAGTGACAAGTAAAATCATCAGCATAAAGAAGATACCCCAAAGGCTGTACATTTCAATGCCTGTGTCCCTTTTAAGGTAAAACACGCTGTAAAGCAAAAAGCAGATGCCCAAAGCTGAAAAATAAATGCAGTCGTGTTTTTTCAAAAGAGCGTCAATTTTGTCTTTTAAAAGGGAGAAAATCATACCTACAGGAAAAAGGATGATTGTGTCATAATACCAGGAGCCTAATTTTAAACGCATCTGCAAATAAACAAAGGCTACTGTCAAAGCAGTCACAAAGCCTACGGCAAGAATATTGCTTTTTCTGATAAGCATAAAGGAAAGGTAAACAATAACATAAAGCCCCAAAACGGCAAAAATGTACCAGTTACTGTTACCTACGGAAGAATAGCCGATAAGCGCCAAAAGTATATGCTTAACGGAATAGGTCTTTCCGAAAACAAGGTTGAGTATAAGAAAAATCACAACGGCAATGTCAAAATGAATCAGCACCTTTAAAAAGCGGTTTTTAGGTGTGGCCTTAACGTAAGAAATCCCTTTTTTCTTAATGCTTTCCATTATGCCGTAGCCTGAGTAAAACAAAAAGGGTACTACCACCATCTGAAGCATATAGCTTTTAAAGGAGGTGTAGGGTTTATCAAAGGCGCCGTCAAGCTTTATGTAAGTTGAAACGTGGCTTAAAAACACCAAAAGGGTAAAAAGTCCGTTTATGCTTGCGGTGGTTTCCTTAGATAAATAATCGGTGTATAATTCACCTTGCTTTACCGCTTTAAGTGAGGGCAGAAGTAATAACAAGCTGATAATTAAAAAAATTGCCATAATACTATCTCCAAAGTCCTTTTAATGGTTTCATTATGCCACAAAAGAGCAGTCATTTCAAGGGAAAGTTTTATTAAAAGTGAAATAAAATGAATTTTTTATCAATTCCAATCTTTTTTATTGACATCTAATCTTTAAAGTTGTATTATATACTATGAATAATAGTGATTAAGTTACATATTGAAATAAGAGCTTTAAAAGGAGGAGCACTACGTATAATGAAAAGGTTTTCTGCTCTCGTTCTTTCCCTTATAATTTTAGGTACGGTACTTATGCCTTTTTCGGCAAATGCTCAAATAACATCATACAGCGGACTTTTATCGGTTCTTCCCGGTAATACACGTTCCTCGTCGCCTGACTACAGCTATGCCTGGCTTGACAATGTGATTATCCGTCACGACCCTATGGCGGTCACTTCAACGTCAATGAAGCCCACTCCCGAGGATCACGCTTTCAGTCACACCTATGATGAGTTTATCAAGGAAACAAGTCAGTACGAAACACTTTTTTACCTTGATGAAAATACGGCAACGGCCGCTTATGAGGAGCTTTCAACAGTGCTCTTTTACGTTGTTACCGCCTTGGGCATGACCGATAAGCAAGAGGTTATGCGTCAATACCTTGTTGATTACGGTATCAGCTTACCGGGCAATGAAACCGCCGAAGATAAAATGGCAATTGCAGTGATTTATGCCGCAATTAAGTATGACGCAGTTTATACCCTTTATGAAAAAGAGGTCACTTTCCCTCAGGGTGTAAGCCTTGACGGAGCTATGGTAATTGTTCTTTCGGCACTTACAAATACAATGCTTCCGTCGGGTGTTGACACACTTTTGGGACTTGCGGTGCTTGTTATGAAAAACTATGTCACACAGTTTGAACAGCTTCCCGTAAGTGAAAATCCCGACGCAGAGGAAGTGTTCCACTGGGCAAAGGTTGTTACAGCCGCTATGAATGACCACAGTGTGCCCCTTGCGGCTTTCGACGAAGCCTCTGCGGCTCAAAAGGACTACGTTGACTACGCATACTACGCATCAATGCTTGAAACATTTTATGACGTAAAAATCAACCCGATTTACCTTGTGGTTGCAATGCAAAGCGATGATGAAAACGCAATTGCAAAGCTTATTTTAACTTCAATGCTTGATGAGAAAAAAGTCAGCTACAACAAGTCCGCCTCTTGTGAGGAGCTTTTCAATTTAGCTTGTAAAAACGGCTACTTTGCCCTTGAAAACGAGTTTTATTCGGACGTTTTTTCTTACGAGGTTGAAGTACCCACCTCTTGTGAAAAAGTATGGTTTACACCTTTCTCCCTTGCCTCACAGCTTGATGGCGGTGATGAAAAATTCGTTAAGGTATACTTAAACGGCACAGAAATGGCTCTTGCCACGACTGTCAGTACAGCCCTTGATACCTCGAAAGCAAGTGAGACCGTATATCTCAACGTCGTTTACGATAACGGCACCGATAAAAAAGAGGGTGTAATTTACAAATTCAACTTTGTGAAAAACGATGTTCTTGACAGTCCCGACCAAATCGTTTCGGAAAATGACATTGTTGCCGAGGTTGAAAAGTTTGTAAATACAATTGTACCCAGTGAAAATGAGGCTTTGAGCCAAAAGGTTGACGAGGTTTTCTCGGCAATTGACGGTGTTGCTTCACAAGTTAAGGTGACAGTCTCTGCCGCTTTAGGTGAGGGTATACTTACAACTTACGGAGTTTCACAGCCTGCAACGGCAGTTGATTATCAAACCCCCGAAACCACCCAAAAGGTGACAGAGAGATTCGATTTTGATTACCTTGAAGATTTAATAAACGGTGTTTACGGTGTTGATGAAGACGGAAACCTTGTTCCCACAACATCAAAGGGAGAAACATCGACTGCAAAGGCAAGCATCATTGAAAGAGCAACTGCCGCCGTAAAGGAAAAGCCTGAAATTGTGGCTGCTCCCTCAACACTTCTTGCAGTGGGGGCTTTTGCCGGTTATCTTCTTTCAAAAAAACACAAGGATATGCCTGACGAAGAAACAGAAAATGATGAAATCGAAGAATAAAATCTGACTTTCAATAAAAGGTTAATATTTAGGCTGTTGCAACTTCTTTGATGATTTGCAGCAGCCTTTTTATATCTCTTTTTCCTTGACAACCGTTATCTTATTATATTATAATTAGCTGTATTATTTTATCTGTATCATAGTCGAAAAAGAGGTTTTGATATGCAGGAAAATTCTGTTAAAGCTGAGCTGCCGTCATATAATGAAAAGGTTCTTGCACTTTCACTTGACCTTGCAAAAAGTATGGTGCAGAGCGGTGCTGAAATCAACCGCGTTGAGGAAACCGTAAGGCGAGTTTGCTTGGCTTACGGCATAAAGAAAACAGAGGTTTTTTCCGTTGTTTCAATGGTTTACGCAACAATTACAGACGAAAACGGAAAAACTCAGACCCAGATGAGAAGAATATATAATCACGGTCCTAATTTTGACCGCCTTGAACAGCTCAACGCTTTTTCAAGACGTATCTGTAACGAAAAGCCCGACGTTGACCAAGCGGCTAAGGAATTCCAAAGCTTATTTAAAAAAAAGAGCAGGTTTCGTCCTACCGTATGTCTGGGATATTTGTTTGCGGCGGCAGGGTTTACGCTGTTTTTCGGCGGAACCTTTCTTGATGCGGCGGCTTCCCTGCCCATTGCCTTTGTTATTTACCTTATGCAAGCCTTTATCAGAGCTACAGGTGTAAACAGGCTGTTTTTTACGGCGCTTACCTCCATGATTGCAGGGCTTATGGCACTTGCTTTTGTCCGACTTGGCTTTGGTGAAAATGCCGATATGATTATGATAGGCGACATTATGCTGGTTATCCCCGGACTTATGCTTATAAACTCTGTAAGAGAAATGCTTTGCGGTGATATAATGTCAGGACTTTTAAGGCTTCTTGAGTCGATTGTAATTTCGGTTGCGATAGCCTGCGGTTTTGCTGTGGCAATTATTGCTTTAGGCTGATTTTATTATAACCGTTGTTAATTGAGGTGAAACTAATGGATATACAACAAGCTTTAAGGATTATACTTTCGGGTATGATAGGTACTTTTGGCTTTTCCTTACTTTTCAGGTCAAACCGCAACAGAGTAATTGCATCAACAATCGGCGGTGTGCTTACTTGTTTAATATATGTATTTTCTTGTATGTGTATTGAAAATGAGCTTATGCAAAACCTTGTTCCGGCACTTGCGGCAACAGTTTATGCCGAGGTAATGGCAAGGATAGTAAAAGCCCCTGCAACCCCTATGCTTGCCTGTTCGATAATACCCCTTGTTCCGGGCAGTAAGCTTTATTACACAACCTACTATTTTGTAATCGGTGATGAAGCAAAATTTCACGATGCAATATTGTCCCTTTTCAGTATAGCAGGGGGACTTGCGGCAGGAATAATTATTGTGTCCGTTGTGGTACACGAGATTAACCGGCATAAATTCAAACAAATTTTAGATGTAGAATGAGGAGAGCTTTATGGCAAATGTAATTGACAAAATTATGAAAGTCGGAACAAAGATTTACAGCACTTTCAACGGCCTTTCACAAGCTGAAATTGACCGCAAAAATTCACCTAAGGTTATCACCGAGGGTATGCCTGAAATTTTAAGATATGCCGCTTCTCAAGGTGCCGTGCTTTTGGAAAATGACGGCACGCTTCCCCTTAAAAAGGGCAGTAGAGTTGCCCTTTTCGGCAGAGTTCAAAAGGATTGGTTTTACACAGGCTACGGCTCGGGCGGTGACGTCAACAAACCCTATGCCGTAAACCTTATTGACGGTGTGAAAAATTGTGAAGAGCTTGAGCTTAATGAAGCCCTTGCAGAGCACTATGAAAATTGGTGTGAGCAAAACCCCGTTGACCACGGTGTATGGGGTCAGTGGCCTCGATTTTATCCCGATATGCCTTTAAGTGATGAAGTCGTCTGCCTTGATAAAAGAGACGGTGATACAGCCATTGTTATAATAGGCCGTTCAAGCGGTGAGGACAGGGAAAATGCCCTTGAAAAAGGCAGTTATTACATCACTGATGAGGAGCTTGCCATGCTCGACAAGGTAACTGCTCATTTTGAAAAAGCGGTTGTGCTTTTAAACATAGGCTGTCTTATGGATTTGACATGGATTGAAAAATACGAGGGTAAAATTTCCGCAGTGCTTCTTGTTTGGCAAGGCGGTATGGAAAGCGGTAATGCAGTGTGCGACTTGCTTTCGGGCAAGGTCAATCCCTCGGGCAAGCTGCCGTCTACTGTTGCAAGAAGCTACAAGGCTTATCCCGGCTCGGAGCACTTCGGTGCAAAAAATCACAATTGCTACATTGAAGATATATATGTAGGTTACCGATACTTTGAAACATTTTGTAAAAATGAGGTAAAGTATCCTTTCGGCTACGGACTTTCCTACACTGCCTTTGAAATCGGCAAGACCTCTTTTAAGGAAAACGGCGACAAAATTCTTTTTAGCTGTGAGGTCAAAAATACAGGCGATAAAGCCGGCCGTGAGGTGGTACAGGTTTACGTAGAAAAGCCTTGCGGTAAGCTTGGCAATCCGGTAAAAGAGCTGGCTTTCTTTAAAAAGACAAAGCTTTTAGAAAAAGGTGAAAGCCAAAAAATTGAGGGTGAAATCACTTTGAGGGATTTTGCAAGCTATGATGACAGAGAGCTAACGCCTTATCCTTTCTCTTATGTTATTGAAAAAGGTGTTTACGGCATTTGTGTAGGTAACAGTGTCCGTGATACCAAAACCGTTTTTACTAAGGAGTTTACAGAAGATGTTTTGGTTGAAAAATTAAGTCAATGCTCTGCTCCTCAGGAAAGCTTTACTGTTATGACCGCAGTTAAAAACGGTGAAGCTTACGAAATAAAACGCGAGGACGTTACAAAGAGGAAGTACTCCCTTAAAAAAATTATCATCGAAAACTTACCCGCAGATATTCCTATGACAGGGGACAAGGGCATCAAGCTTACTGACGTTAAAAACGGCAAAAAGTCTATGGAAGAATTTGTGGCACAGCTTAGCTTAAAAGAACTTGAGGCAATTACCCGCGGAGCCTATGTAATGGGCTGTGACTTAGGTGTTTCAGGTAATGCGGGCTGCTTTGCAGGTGTGCTCGAATCCCTTAGAAATAAGGGCGTTCCGGCGGTAACAACAACTGACGGTCCCTCGGGCATAAGGCTTTCGGCTTGTTGCAGTCTTATTCCCATCGGTACACTTTTAGCTTCAAGCTTTGATACCGACCTTGTAGAAGAGCTGTATACTGCCGTAGGCGATGAAATGGCAATTAAGCAAAGTGATGTGCTTTTGGCTCCGGGCATGAACATTCACAGAAACCCCCTTTGCGGACGTAACTTTGAATATTATTCCGAAGACCCCGTTGTAACAGGTAAAATTGCCGCCGCCGCCGTAAGAGGTATACAAAAACACGGACGTTCAGCCTGTCCTAAGCATTTTGCCTGCAATAATCAGGAGTTTAACCGTGCCGGTAACGATTCACGTCTTAGCGAAAGAGCTCTAAGACAGATTTACCTGAGAGGATTTGAAATTTGCGTAAAAGAGGGAAATCCGCATAACATTATGACCTCATATAACCTTATAAACGGAGTGTGGGGACATTATAACTATGAGCTTGTTACAAGGATTCTCCGCGGCGAATGGGGTTACAATGGCAATGTTATGACCGACTGGTGGATGAAAAAGTCCAAAAGTCAGGAATTTCCTCAAATGTGCGACCAGGCTTACCGTGTAAGGGCAGGGGTTGACCTGCTTATGCCCGGCGGTGAAAGAGTTGTCATTTTCAAAAAGCCTGACGGAACTCTTTTGAAAACCTACGGTAAAAAAGACGGTATAACCCTTGGCGAAATGCAAAGATGCGCTATGAATATTTTGAATTTTGCCATGAACAGCACCGCTATGGAAAGAATGAATTAAATTAAGATAGTTTTTCTATTTTACTTGCTTTTTTGTTTGAATATTGTTAAAATATATAAGATAGGCAATAACAAATGTGTTTTTGTCAAAACAGAAGAAAAGGTTGCTGAAATGAACAGAGATAAGCTTTACTGCAAGCCTACGTTTGAAAATATCCCTGAAGCAAAAAGGCGAAAAATTCTTGAAATTTCCGTCAGAGAGTTTGCAAATCACGGCTTTGACAATGCTAATATAAATGTTATTGCAAAAAAAGCCGAGGTCAGTGTAGGTTCACTTTACAAGTATTTTGACACTAAGGCGGACTTGTTTCTCACAAGTGTAAATTACGGTATTGACAGCTTGAAAAGTGTTATCGACACAGTTACAAATGCTGACGAAGATGTTATGCTGCGCCTTGAAAAAATTGTGCGTATAGCAATTGAGTTTTCACGTTTAAACTCGGTTATTATTAAGCTTTACAATGAAATCACAAGTGAAAGCAATGCAGAGCTTGTTGAAAAAATCGCAAAGGATATGGAGGGCGTGACAGCCTCCGCATATAAAAAGGTTATAATTGACGGTCAGGTGGCAGGGGAAATCCGTACGGACATTGACCCGGGTATGGCGGCCTTTATGGTAGACAGCTTACTTATGAATGTGCAGTTTTCCTATGCCTGCGACTATTATAAAAAAAGGTATGAAATCTTTGCCGGAAATGATATTTTTGACAAAGACGAATTTGCCGTACAAAACATACTTCGCTTTGTAAAAGCGGCACTTAAAATGAACTAATTTAAGCAAAAAGCTTGAAAGGATGATAAATGTGGAAAAAAAATATGCATTAGCTTATGACATCGGTACTACCGGTGTTAAAACCTGCTTGTTTGAAATCGGAAAAGCGATTACCCTTGTTGCAGATGCCATAGAGGGTTATGAGCTTTATGTTCTTCCCGACGGCGGTGCAGAGCAGGACCCCAACGAGTGGTGGGACGCTATGTGCAAAACGACAAAGCAGATTTTTGAAAAATGTGATGTTAAGCCCGAAGAAATTGACGGTATTTCATTTTGCTCACAGATGCAGGGTCTTGTACTTGTTGACAAGGAAGGTCTTCCCGTACGCCGTGCAATGAGTTATATGGACCAACGTGCAAGAAAAGAGCTTAAAGAGCTTATGGCAAACGGTATTCAGGTTGCAGGCGGTAATGTTGCCAAGGTGCTCAAATCCCTTGCAATTACAGGCGCTGCCGCACTTTCAGTTAAAGATCCCGTATATAAATACAACTGGGTTAAGAATAATGAGCCTGAGGTTTTTGCAAAGGTACATAAATGGCTTGACGTTAAAGAAGCCCTTATTGCAAGAATGACAGGTAAGTTTATTATGACTGAGGATTCAGCTTTCGGTACACTTCTTTTAGATATTAAAAAGAAGTGCTGGAGCGACCAGATTTGTAAAATGCTCGGTGTTGATATGCGTCACCTTGCAAAGATTATCAAGGCTCCCGATGAAGTAGGCGGACTTACCGAGAAAGCTGCTGATGAGCTGGGTCTTGTTAAGGGTACCAAGGTATTCGGCGGCGGCGGTGACGCTTCACTTATCGGTGTCGGCGCCGGTGCAGTTAAAAAGGGTGATACTCACGTTTATATGGGCACATCAGGTTGGGTTTCAACTGTTGTTGACAAGAGCATTGTTGACACAAACGCTATGGTTGCCGCTATTGTAGGTGCACAGCCCGGTTTATATAACTATTTTGCAGAGCTTGAGACAGCAGGCAAGTGCCTTGAGTGGGTTAAAAATCACCTCGCCCTTGATGAAATCGGCATCTACCTTAAAAAGATTGATGTTGCAGAAGACATTGAGTCGGAATACACCAACCTTTATCAGTACCTTTCAAGCGTTATCGAAAGTGTACCCGCAGGTTCAAACGGTGTAATTTTTGCTCCCTGGCTTCACGGTAACCGCTGTCCCTTTGAGGACCCCAACTCAAGAGGTATATTCCTTAACCTCAGCCTTGAAACAGGTAAGAGCGAAATGATTCGTGCCGTTGTTGAGGGTGTTTGTATGCACATGCGCTGGATGCTTGAAACTCAGGATAAGAAGACTAAGACTTCAGACGTTATCCGTTTTGTAGGCGGCGGTGCACTTAACGATTCAACAAGTCAAATCCTTGCTGACTGTACAGGTAAAATTGTTGAAACAGTTGAAAGTCCTCAGAATGTAGGCTCAGTAGGTGCAGCAGTTGTTGTTGCCGTAGGTTTAGGTATTATTGATAAGGTTGAGGATGCAGGTCTTCTTATTAAAGCTGATAAGACTTTTACTCCTAACGCGGACAATAAGCCCGCTTATGACAAAGCTTTTGCGGCTTACAAAGAAATCTACGCATCTAACAAGAAAATTTTTGCAATGCTCAACAGCTAAACAGATTTACTTCCGTGTGTTATGAAAATACACGGAAGTTTTATTGACATAGCTTTTTTACTGTGATATAATTGCTTTCAACTATTTATTTGCGGCAAAATGTCGTGAAAGGAAGAAAAACAATGAAGCTTACAGGTTCACAAATTGTAATTGAGGTGCTCTGTGAACAGGGAGTTACGGATATTTTCGGTTACCCCGGCGGTCAGGTGCTCAATATTTATGACGAACTTTACAAGTCAAGTGACAGAATAAATCACATATTGACCGCACATGAACAGGGTGCCGCCCATGCTGCCGACGGTTATGCCAGAGTTACCGGAAAAGTAGGCGTTGTTATTGCAACCTCGGGTCCGGGTGCAACTAACCTTGTTACAGGAATTGCAAATGCTATGCTTGACTCGGTGCCTATGGTGGCAATTACGGGAAACGTGCCTTGCTCCCTTGTGGGTAAGGACAGCTTTCAGGAGATTGACATTACCGGTGTAACACTTCCCATTACAAAGCACAATTATTTTGTTACAGACGTAAGAGAGTTAGCTTTTACCTTGCGTGAGGCTTTTTCAATTGCCAAAAGCGGCAGACCGGGACCGGTGCTTGTGGACATTCCGAAGGATGTGCAAAAAGCCGTAACCGATTTTGATTTTGAGGGAATTTCGCCTGTTTTCCCCGTGAAAACGGCAAAAGAAAAAAGAATAGAAGAAGCTGTTAAGCTCATTAACGAATGTGAAAGACCTTATATATATATCGGCGGCGGTGCTTTAAAAGAAAATCTCGCTGATGAAATCAAGGAGCTGTGCGATAAAATTGACGGCTATGTGGGTTGCTCTCTGATGGGCATTTCACTGCTTAACAAGGACTATGACCGTTTTCTCGGTATGCAGGGTATGCACGGTCACTTTGCCTCCTCAATGGCACAAAAAAATGCCGACCTTTTAATCGGTATCGGTATCCGTTTCAGCGACAGAGCAACAGGTGATACTTCAAAGTATTCTTCAAATGCTAAGATAATTCACCTTGATGCGGACAAGGCCGAAATAGGCAAAAATGTTTCAACGGACGTCGGCGTCAGCGGAGATATTGCCGACAGCCTTAAAAGGATTATCGCACTTGCTGAAAATAAAAAGCGTCCTTTATGGCAAAGTGAAGTTGAGCAGTTTATCGCAGAAGAAAATCAAAACGAAAAGGCTAACGACGATAAAAATAAAAACGAGCTTACACCTAAGCAAATTATTTCCGTTATAAATGAAAACAAAGATATCGACACTGTTGTTGCAACTGACGTAGGTCAGCATCAGATGTGGACTGCTCAGTACATTGACCTTAAAACACCGCACAGCTTTGTTTCAAGCGGTGGCTTGGGCACTATGGGTTACGGTCTCGGCGCGGCAATCGGCTCGGCAGTGGCAACGGGTAAAAAGACGGTTCTTGTCACGGGTGACGGCTCTTTCGGAATGAACCTTAACGAGGTTGCCACGGCTGTTACATATAATCTTCCCGTTGTAATCGTGCTTATAAATAACGGAGTTTTGGGTATGGTACGTCAGTGGCAGACACTTTTCTTTGAGAAGCATTACTCTAACACTGTTCTCGAGAGAAAAACCGATTTTTTAAAGCTTGCCGACGCTTTCGGTGCAAAGGGTTACCGTGCAAGCAATAAGGCAGATTTTGATTCTTGCTTTAAAAAGGCCATGACCGATGACGGCCCGGTTATTATTGAAGTGCTTATTGATAAAGACGAGTTTGTTCTTCCTATGCTTCCTCCCGGCGGCAGTATGGACGATATAATTGTTTCAGTTGATTGAGGTGCCCTATGAAAAAGTATGTTATTGCGGTACTTGTTGAAAACAAGCCCGGCGTTCTTACAAGAGTTTCAAGTATGTTTACAAGGAGAGGCTTCAATATTGACACACTCACCGTAGGCGAAATTGAAGACCCCAACTACTCCCGTATCACCATATCTTTAAGAGGTGACGAAAGCACAAAAAAGCAGATTGTGTCACAGCTTCATAAGCTTTTTAACGTAAGCAAAGTTAAGGTTTTGGAAGATGACAGCAGTGTTAAACGTGAGCTTCTTCTTATAAAAATGAAGAATACCAAAGAGCACCGTTCCGATATTCTTTCGGCAGTTGATGTTTACAGAGGTAAAATCATTGATTATACAGTTGACGGCTTGAGCCTTGAGGTCACAGGTGAGCCAAGTAAAATCGACGCCTTTATTGACCTTATGATGCCTTTGGGGATACTTGAAATGTGCCGTACCGGAATTGTTGCAATTGAACGCGGTGCAAATATTATGTTAGATCAGGAATAATTTATTTTATATAAAAATTTATTTAAAGGAGCAGATAAAAATGCAGAATATTTATTATCAGCAGGATTGTAATCTTGCAAAGTTAAGCGGAAAAACCGTTGCTATTATCGGTTACGGTTCACAAGGTCACGCTCATGCACTCAACCTTAAAGACAGCGGTGTTGATGTTATCGTAGGTCTTTATGAGGGCAGCAAGAGCTGGGCAAAGGCAGAAGCACAAGGCCTTAAAGTTATGACAAGTGCCGAGGCTGCAAAAAATGCCGATATGATTATGATTCTCATTAACGACGAAAAGCAAGCAAAGCTTTATAAAGAGAGCATTGAGCCCCATCTTACAGAGGGTAAAACCCTTGCTTTTGCACACGGCTTTAACATTCACTTCGGTTGCATTAAGCCTCCCAAGGATGTTAACGTTGTTATGATTGCTCCTAAGGGCCCCGGTCATACAGTAAGAAGTGAGTATCAGGCAGGTAAGGGCGTTCCCTGCCTTGTAGCTGTTCATCAGGACGCAATAGGTGACGCACTTGAAATTGCACTTGCTTATGCTCTCGGCATAGGCGGTGCCCGTGCAGGTGTTCTTGAAACAACTTTCAGAACAGAGACAGAAACAGACCTTTTCGGTGAGCAAGCTGTTCTTTGCGGCGGTGTTTGCGCACTTATGCAGGCAGGCTTTGAAACTCTCACAGAAGCAGGCTATGACCCCAGAAACGCTTACTTTGAGTGTATCCACGAAATGAAGCTTATCGTTGACCTCATTTATCAAAGCGGTTTTGAGGGTATGCGTTACTCTATTTCAAACACTGCCGAATACGGCGACTACATCACAGGTCCCAAAATTATCACAGACGAAACTAAGAAAGCTATGAAGAAAATCCTTTCCGATATCCAGGACGGTACATTTGCTAAGGATTTCCTCCTCGATATGTCCGACGCAGGCTCACAGGTACACTTTAACGCTATGAGAAAGCTTGCTTCAGAGCATCCCTCGGAGGTTGTGGGCAAGGAAATCAGAAAGCTTTATTCCTGGAGTGACGAGGATAAGCTTATCAACAACTAAAAAGCTTTTCGAAAGCCGATTTTTCACTTTAATTGAGGTGTAAAGTCGGCTTTTTATAATATATCAATTTTTATATGTCTAATTGCTTTTATTTACATAAAATAACTTGAAAAAATGTGAAAAAAAGCCGCATAAAATATTGTATTTTTAATAGAAAAATGTTATTATATGACGGATAGACTAAACTGGTGTTGTATGGCTTGAATTGTTAGAGATTTAGGAGATATCAACTAAAGTCACCTGTAATACTCAAATAAAAATGAGTGTTGCCGAAAGTAAGGTCGAATAAAAAAAGAAAGGATCATAGATGTATGAAGTACAGTTATTATCCCGGTTGCACCTTGAGAACAAAGGCGAAAAAACTGGACGATTACGCAAGAGCGTCAGCCAAGGCATTAGGCTTTGAGCTTGAAGAAATCGAGAACTGGCAGTGCTGCGGCGGTGTTTATCCGCTTTCAAGTGACGAAATCGGTTCAAAGCTTTCTTCCGTACGTGCCCTTAACGAAGCAAAGGTAAAAGGTCAGGAGCTTGTTACTCTTTGCAGTGCCTGTCATCACGTTATCAAACGCGTAAATGATGATATGCGAAATGTGGAGGACATCAGAGTGAGGGCAAACAACTATATGAAGCTTGACGAGCCCTACCTCGGTGAAACTCAGGTGCTCCACTTCCTTGAGGTTTTGCGTGATAAGGTTGGTTTTGACGAAATAAAAAAGAAGGTTGTCAACCCCCTTACAGGAAGAAAGATAGGTGCTTATTACGGTTGTCTTCTTCTTCGTCCGAGTGACATTTTAGCATTCGATAACCCCGAAAATCCAAAGGTTGTGGAAGACTTAATCCGCGCCCTCGGTGCAGAGCCTGTTATCTACCCATACAGAAACGAATGCTGCGGCGGATACATCTCTCTTAAGGATAAGGAGCTTTCAAAGAGTATGTGCAAAACCGTTATGGAAAGTGCAGAAGGCTTTGAGTGTGAAGCACTTGTAACCGCTTGTCCCCTTTGTCAGTATAATCTCACTGCAAACGGACAAAGCGATGTTCCCGTAATTTATTTCACCGAGCTTCTTGCAGAGGCCTTAGGTGTTAAAGAGGAGGTTGACGCAAAATGAGTTCTTCAAAGAAAAACCAAGCCGAAACGGTAAAGGAAATCAGCGGCACTAACCCTCTAAAGTGTATGAAGTGCGGTAAATGCTCGGCTTCATGTCCCGCTTATGAAAAAATGGATATCAAACCCCATCAGTTTGTGTCTTATGTAATTAACGAAAACGTTGAGGAGCTTGCCAAGTGCGAATCACTCTGGGTTTGTCTTTCCTGCTTTGCCTGTGTTGAGCGTTGCCCCAGAGATGTAAAACCCGGTAAGATTGTTGATGCTGCAAGACAGCTTGTCCTTCGTGAAAAGGGCGGCAGTTACCTTGTGCCCGACGAAATCCCTGCACTTATTGATGAGGATTTACCTCAACAGCTTCTTGTAAGTGCATTCAGAAAGTTCAGGAGGTGAGACTATGCACGGTATTGGAGTTTTCGTCTGCCATTGCGGCAGTAATATTGCGGCAACCGTTGATGTAAAAAAGGTTGTTGAAATGGCAAAGCTTGAGCCGGGTGTGGTTCACGCTGAAGAATATCAGTATATGTGTTCAGAGGCAGGTCAGGAAAAGATTGCCGCTGCCATTAAAGAAAAAGGACTTACAGGTATTGTAGTTTGCTCATGTTCACCGAGAATGCATGAGGCTACTTTCCGTAAGTGTGCCGAAAAAGCCGGCATCAACCCCTATATGGTTGAAATTGCCAACATTCGTGAGCAGTGCTCATGGATTCACAAAAACATTGAGGAGGGTACTGAAAAGGCTGTTATCCTCACAAGGGCGGCAATTGCCAAGGTCAGCCTTAACACGTCACTTCTTCCCGGTGAAAGCCGTGTTACAAAAAGAGCGCTTGTTATCGGCGGCGGTATTGCAGGTATCCAGACTGCTCTTGATATTGCCGATGCAGGCTATGAGGTTGATATAGTTGAAAAAACTCCCTCAATCGGCGGTAAAATGGCTCAGCTTGATAAAACATTCCCCACACTTGACTGTTCGGCTTGTATTCTTACACCTAAAATGGTTGATGCATCTGCCCACGAAAAAATCAACCTTTACACTTACAGTGAAGTTGAAAAGGTTTCAGGCTTTGTAGGTGACTTTACTGTAGAAATCCGTAAAAAGGCAAGATACGTCAACATGGACAAGTGTACCGGCTGCGGTGTTTGTATGGAAAAGTGTCCCAGTAAAAAGGCTCTGAGTGAATTTAACAGCGGACTTAATAACCGTCCCGCAATCTACACTCCCTTTGCACAGGCTATTCCCAACGTACCTGTAATTGACCCCACACAGTGCATTAAGCTTAAAACAGGCAAATGCGGTGTTTGTGAAAAGTTCTGTCAGGCAGGTGCTATTGACTATAAGCAGCAGGACGAAATCGTTACAAGAAAGTACGGTGCAATTGTTGTTGCAACAGGTTTTGAAGTAATAAAGCTTGACAACCTTGAAGAATACGCCTACTCACAAAGTAAAGACGTTATTACTTCTCTTGAGCTTGAAAGAATTATGAATGCGGCAGGTCCCACAAAGGGTCACCTTGAACGTCTTTCAGACGGCAAGAGCCCCAAAAACATTGTTTTCATTCAGTGTGTAGGCTCACGTTGTACCGAAAGCAAGGGCAAGCCCTACTGTTCAAAGATTTGCTGTATGTATACAGCAAAGCACGCAATGCTTATAAGAGATAAATATCCCGATGTAAATGTAACTGTTTTCTATATTGATGTCCGTACTCCCGGTAAGAACTTTGATGAATTTTACAGAAGGGCCGTTGAAGAATACGGTGTAAATTACGTCAAGGGTCAGGTCGGTAAGGTTGCACCTCAACCCGATGGCTCACTTCTTGTTCACGGTGTTGACCTCATTGACGGCAAACAGCTTAAAATCAGTGCCGATATGGTTGTTCTTGCCGCCGCTATTGAGCCCAGCCCCACAGTACGTTCAATTGCAACAATGCTTACTGCAAGCATTGATACAAACAACTTCCTTACAGAGGCTCATCCTAAGCTTCGTCCCGTTGAAAGTCCGACGGCAGGCGTATTCCTTTCAGGTGTATGTCAGGGTCCCAAGGATATTCCCGAAACCGTTTCACAGGCAGGTGCCGCAGCTATTAAGGTTGTAGGTCTTCTTGCCAAGGATAAGCTCCTTACTAACCCCTGCACTGCCAAGGCAGACGAGCTTCTTTGTAACGGCTGCAGTGCTTGTGCAAACGTATGTCCCTACGGTGCAATCAGCTATGAAGATAAGCTTATCAATGACCACGGCATCAGAAAGACACACAGAGTTGCAGTTGTTAACAGCGCACTTTGTCAAGGCTGCGGTGCCTGTACCGTTGCCTGCCCCTCAGGTGTTATGGATCTTCAGGGCTTCTCAAACAGACAGATTATTGCGGAGGTGGATGCTATATGTCGATAAATAACGAAGAATTCAGACCTCAGATTGTTGCATTTTGCTGTAACTGGTGCTCTTATGCCGGTGCTGACCTTGCAGGCAGCAGCAGACTTGCTTATCCTGCCGACGTTAAAATTATCCGTGTTCCCTGTTCATGCAGAGTTAATCCTATGTTCATTTTAAGGGCATTTGAAAAGGGTGCAGACGGCGTTATCATCTGCGGATGTCATCCCGGTGACTGTCATTACAGCACAGGTAACTATTATGCAAGAAGAAGAATGACACTTCTTTTCGGTATGCTTGATTATCTCGGTATCGAAAGAGGCAGAACCCGTATTGAATGGGTCAGTGCCGCTGAGGGTGTCAAGTTCTCCAACACAATGAACGAGTTTGTTGAAACAGTACGTTCACTTGGTAAAAACGTAAGATTGGGGGATTTGAGATGCAAGAACTGATCAAAAGAATGAAAGAGCTTTTAGCTGACGGCACCGTTACACGTGTTTTAGGCTGGAAAAAAGGCGACCTTTCATATAATCCCGAACCCTATTATTTTAACAGTGCCGATGAGCTTGATGATTTTGTCTATGACGGCTTTTGCGGTGCAAACCTTTCAAAGTATATGATTAAAGGGTCAAACCTTGAGGGTAAAACCCTTATCCTTTTAAAGCCCTGTGACACTTACAGCTTCAATCAGCTTATCAAAGAACACAGAGTTAACCGTGAAAAGGCTTACATTATCGGTGTGGGCTGTAAGGGTAAGCTTTCACACGAAAAGATTAAGCAAGCAGGTATTAAAGGTATCAAGAGCGTAAGCGGTGCCGAGATTGACGGCGAATGTAAAGAGCTTGAATTTGATACGGTTTACGGTCAAAAGTCAATGAAATACGCCGACGCAATGCTTGAACGCTGTCACGTTTGTAAAGGTAAAGAGCACGTGATTTTTGATGAGCTTCTTCTTGAAAGCTGTGACACCGTCGACGGAGACCGTTTTACAGATGTTGAAATCATTGAAAATCTTCCTGCTGAGGAAAAGTTTGAATTTTTCCGTAAGGAGCTTTCAAAGTGCATCAGGTGTAATGCTTGCCGTAACGTTTGTCCCGCTTGCTCATGCCGTAAGTGTGTTTTTGATTCAAACAAGTTTGATTCAGAGCAAAAGGCTAACGTTGACCCCTTTGAGGAAAGTATGTTCCACATTATCCGTGCATTCCACGTTGCAGGCAGATGTACAGACTGCGGTGAGTGTTCGAGAGTTTGTCCTCAGGGCATTCCCTTGCACCTTTTCAACAGAAAGTTCATTAAGGATATAAACGAATATTACGGTGAGTTCAAGGCAGGTGAGGATGCCGAAAGCAAAGGCCCTCTTACCGATTACACCCTTGACGATATGGAAGCCGATGAAAGGAGATAATGTAAAATGAAAAGAATACTCAAAAGTGAATTAAGTGCATTACTCCTTAAAATAAATGAAACCCAGGCTGTTTATGCACCTTGTAAGAGTGCGGGTCAAACAAATTATGCACGTTTTACAAAGGAAAGCACTCTTGACATTGACACACTTAAAACAGTAAAAAGCGTTAAAGAAGCCTTCTTCCCTCAAAGTGAAACAATTTACACTATGGAAGTTAACGGCAAAAAAATCAAGGTTACACAAGCCGAGCTTCAGAAAGAAGATTTTGTAGTTTTCGGTGTCAGAGGCTGTGACATCAAGGGTATTGAAGTGCTTGACAGAGTTTTTCTTTCAAACCCCGTTGACAGCTTTTATAAGGCAAGACGTGACCACGGCACAATCGTAGCACTCTCTTGCGGTGAGCCGGAAGAAAGCTGCTTCTGTACAGTTTTCGGCGTTGACCCGACAGAGCCTGACGGTGACGTTACAACCTGGCTCAAGGGTGATTATCTCTACTTTAAGGCTAACACTCAAAAGGGTGAAAATCTCATTTCCCTTTGCGGTGACTTACTTGAAGACACTGACTGCGGTGAAGTAGAAGCTGAAAAGGCTAAGATTAAAGAAATCCTCGCACAGCTTCCTTACACAAACCTTTCTCTTGACTCCTGGCACGGCGAAGCTACAAATGAAAAGTTCAACTCCGAGCTTTGGAAAGAGCTTTATAAGCCCTGTCTCGGCTGCGGTACCTGTACTTTTGTCTGTCCCACCTGTCAGTGCTATGACCTTAAAGATTATGACACAGGTAACGGCATACAGAAATACCGTTGTTGGGACAGCTGTATGTACTCCGACTTTACAATGATGGCTCACGGTAACAACAGAACAAGTCAAATGCAGCGTTACCGTCAAAGATTTATGCACAAGCTTGTTTATTTCCCTGCAAATAACGGCGGTATGTATTCCTGCGTAGGCTGCGGACGTTGTGTTGACAAGTGTCCTGCTTCAACAAACATTGTAAAGGTTATCAAAGCCTTTGAAAAGGAGGGCAAGTAAATGTGTGACTGCAAATGCCATGAAAATTATAACCTTGACACTCTCGTTCCCAGAGTAGGTGTTATTACCGATATCCGTCAGGAAACTCCCGACGTTAAAACTTTCCGCGTAAATGCTCCCGAGGGCGGTAAGCTTTTCGAGCATAAGCCCGGTCAGTGTGCAATGCTTTGCGCCCCCGGTGTAGGTGAGGCTATGTTTTCAATCACATCTTCACCCACAAATAAAGAGTATCAGGAATTTTCCATTAAAAAATGCGGCGTTCTTACCGATTATCTCCATGACCTCCAGGTAGGTGACGAAATCACTGTAAGAGGACCTTACGGCAACAACTTCCCTGTTGATACAGATCTTAAAGGTAAAAATCTTCTCTTTGTTGCCGGCGGTATCGGTCTTGCTCCCTTGAGAAGCGTTATCAACTATGTTCTTGACAACCGTGACGATTACGGAACGGTAGATATTCTCTACGGCTCAAGAAGCGCCGATGACCTTGTTCAGCTCAAGGAAATCCAGGAAGTCTGGATGAAAGCAAAGGACACAAACGTATACCTTACAATTGACAGACCTCAGGACGGCTGGGACGGTCACGTAGGCTTTGTTCCCGCTTATCTTAAGGAGCTCGAAATGAAAACAGACAAGACTGTTCTTGTTTGCGGACCTCCGATAATGATTAAGTTTGTACTTGCAGCACTTGAGGAAATGGGCTTTAGCAAAACTCAGGCTTACACAACACTTGAGCTTCGTATGAAGTGCGGTGTAGGTAAGTGCGGCAGATGTAATATCGGCTCAAAGTATGTTTGTAAAGACGGCCCTGTTTTCCGCTGTGACGAGGTAGACGAGCTTCCGGATGAATACTAATAACGAAAGGAACAAAGATAAAATGAGTAACGTAAATGTTTTCTTCTTCGGTAAAAAATATGAAGTACCCGAAGAATTGACCATAATGACTGCTATGGAATATGCAGGCTACACTCTTTCAAGAGGTTGCGGCTGCCGTCACGGTTTTTGCGGCGCTTGTGCAACAATTTACAGAATTAAGGGTGATAACACACTTAAAACCTGCCTTGCTTGTCAAAAGCAGGTTGAAGACGGAATGTATGTAGCTTCAATTCCTTTCTTCCCAACAGATAAGAGAACCTATGACATCAACGAGATTAAGCCCAATCAGCAGATTATGATGGAGCTTTATCCCGAAATTTACAGCTGTATCGGTTGTAATGCCTGTACAAAGGCTTGCACACAGGACTTAAACGTAATGCAGTACATCGCTTATGCTCAAAGGGGCGAGCTTGAAAAGTGCGCTGAGGAAAGCTTTGACTGTGTAGCTTGCGGCTGCTGCAGTGTACGTTGTCCCGCAGAAATTTCACATCCTATGGTAGGTCTTCTTGCCCGCCGTCTTGTAGGTAAGTATATTGCTCCCGAAACTGAGCATCTCAAACAGAGAGTTGAAGAGATTAACTCAGGAAAGTTCGATGACTTAATCGAAAGCATTATGCAAAAGCCTATCACGGAAATGAAAGAACTTTACAACACAAGAGAAATTGAGAAATAAGGAGGGTACAAAATGTTTACTTCAGATATGCTTGAATCAATTAAAAAAGTTGAAGCTACCCGTGAAGCACGTATGGCTTCAGAGCCCAGAAGAATGACAGCTGAGGAAAAGGATGCCCTTCTTAAAGAGTATCATCCCGACTACCGTGAAGACGGCTTTGCAGAAATCAAAGTAGGTCCCAACAAGGGTCAGAAGGCTCCCAGAGAGCTGACAGAGCTTCTTCATTCAAACAGCAGACTCTTAAAAGACAAGGTTGACCTCAGCAAGGTTGACTATGAAACCGACGTACTTGTTATCGGCGGCGGCGGTGCAGGTTCATCTGCGGCTATTGAAGCTGACAATGCAGGCGCAAAGGTTATGATTGTTACAAAGCTTCGTATCGGTGACGCTAATACAATGATGGCTGAGGGCGGTATTCAGGCTGCCGATAAAGAGAACGATTCACCGGTTCAGCACTACCTTGACGCTTTCGGCGGCGGACACTTTGCAGCAAGACCCGAGCTTCTTCGCCGTCTTGTTATGGAAGCTCCCGACGCTATCAGATGGCTCAACGAACTTGGTGTTATGTTCGATAAAGACGAAGACGGCAGAATGGTGACAACTCACGGCGGCGGTACTTCAAGAAAGAGAATGCACGCTTGTAAGGACTACTCAGGTGCCGAGATTATGCGTAATCTTCGTGATGAGGTTCTCAATAGAGGTATTCCCGTAATTGAATTTACTTCAGCAGTTGAGCTTATCAAAGACGATAAGGGTCAGGTTGCAGGTGCTGTTCTTCTCAATATGGAAACAGGTGACTACCTTGTTGCTAAGGCAAAGACTGTTGTTATCGCAACAGGCGGTGCAGGTCGTCTTCACTATCAGAACTTCCCAACTTCAAACCATTACGGTGCAACGGCTGACGGTCTTATTTTAGGTTACAGAGCAGGCGCTCCGCTTCTTTATCAGGATACAATTCAGTATCACCCCACAGGTGTTGCTTATCCCTCACAGATTTTCGGTGCACTTGTAACCGAAAAGGTACGTTCCTTAGGTGCAATGCTTGTTAATAAAGATGGCGAAGCTTATGCTCATCCCCTTGAAACACGTGACGTTTCAGCTTCCGCTATTATCCGTGAATGTGCTCAGGGCAGAGGCGTTGAGACACCTCTCGGTTCAGGTGTATGGCTTGACACTCCGATGATTGAAATTCTCCACGGTGAGGGCACAATCGAAAAGAGAATTCCTGCAATGCTTCGTATGTATCTCAACTACGACATTGATATGAGAAAAGAGCCTATTCTCGTTTATCCCACACTTCACTATCAAAACGGCGGTCTTGAAATCGGCGGTGAGGGCTTTACAAAGACTATTGACAATCTTCTTGTTGCCGGTGAAGCAGTCGGCGGTATTCACGGCAGAAACCGTCTTATGGGTAACTCACTTCTTGACATTATTGTTTTCGGACGTAATGCAGGTAAGGCTGCCGCTAAAAAGGCACAGAGCGTTACTTTAGGCGAAATGAACCTTGACCATATTGACGCTTATGCAAAGGAATTAGAAGAAGCAAACCTTGACACAGGTAAGGTTTCACCCATGCTTCTTCCTGCATATTCAAGACACGAAAGATAATTTATAAGGAGAGTAATAAAATGCGTGAGATTAGTACACAGCAGATTACAGATGTAATTGAAAAGCTTTGCATTGAAGCTAACTGCCACCTCCCCGGTGATGTTAAGTGTGCAATTAAAAACTGCCGTGCTTGTGAAGACGGAGAGATTGCAAAAGGTATTCTTGATGACATCATCACAAACTATGAAATAGCCGATAACGAAAATGTGCCCATTTGTCAGGACACAGGTATGGCTTGTGTTTTCCTTGAAATCGGTCAGGACGTACACATTGTCGGCGGCGACCTTAGTGAAGCTGTCAATGAGGGTGTAAGACGCGGTTACACCAACGGCTACCTCAGAAAGAGCGTTGTAAAAGACCCCGTAAGACGTGGCAACACAGGTGACAACACCCCTGCAATGCTTTATACTGAGATTGTTCCCGGTGATAAGATTAAGGTTACAATCGGTCCAAAGGGCTTCGGCAGTGAAAATATGAGCCAAATTCGTATGTTTAAGCCCTCGGCTGGCTTACAGGGTATCAAGGACTTCATTGTTCAGGTTGTTGAAGAAGCAGGACCCAACCCCTGTCCTCCCATTGTTGTCGGCGTAGGTATCGGCGGTACATTTGATAAATGTGCCCTCCTTGCCAAAAAAGCTCTTATGAGACCTATCGACAGTGAAAATCCCGACCCCTACTATGCAGACCTTGAAAAAGAAATGCTTGAAAAAATCAATGCTCTCGGCATCGGCCCTCAAGGCTTCGGCGGCAAAACTACTGCTATCGGTCTTAACATTGAAACACTTCCCACCCACATCGCAGGTATGCCTTGTGCAGTTAACATCAACTGCCATGTAACACGTCATAAGTCGGAGGTTATCTAAAATGGAAAAACACATTACTTTACCTCTTACAGAGGAAATCGCAAGAAGCCTCAAGGCAGGCGACAGAGTTTACCTTACAGGTATTATCTATACTTCAAGAGATGCAGGACACAAGAGAATGTGTGGAACTCTTGCAGCAGGCGAAAAGCTCCCCTTTGACCCTACGAATGCAACAATTTACTATGTAGGTCCCACTCCTGCTAAGCCCGGCGCTGTTATCGGTTCAGCAGGCCCCACAACCAGCGGACGTATGGACGCTTATGCTCCCACAATGATGTCTGTCGGTGCAAGAGGTATGATAGGTAAGGGCGCAAGACTTCCCGAAGTTATTGACGCTATGAAAAAGTTCGGCGGTGTATATTTTGGTGCAATCGGCGGTGCAGGCGCACTGCTTGCAAAGTGCATTAAGTCAGCAAAGCTTATAGCTTATGAGGACTTAGGCGCAGAAGCACTCAGAGAGCTTTATGTTGAAAATATGCCCCTTATGGTTATCATTGACAGTGAGGGCAACAACCTTTATGAAAGCGGCAGAGAAGAATATCTCGCAAGTAAAAAATAATTATTTCCTTAGTAAATAAAAAGAAATTCAGCACGGGTTTTCCAATAACTCGTGCTGAAATTTTATACACGGTACGGTGCTTCTTTTTTCGGGAAAAAGGTTATTATCTCCTTTTTATGTTGACAATTTCCTCCATATATTATAAAATAAATTGATAGCTTTTATAATAAATTAAGCAATTCTAATTATCAAAATAAGGAGTTTAAAATGGAAAACATCACTTTAATTAAAGAACAGCTTTGTGACGTATGTCATAAGATGTGGCAGCTCGGATGGGTTGCGGCAAATGACGGTAACGTAAGCGTAAAGCTTTCCGACGGCACTATTCTCGCAACACCTACGGGTATGAGCAAATCTTTCATCACACCCGATAAGCTTGTACTTTTAGACAGCAAAGGTAACGTACTTGAAGCCGCAGAGGGACTTCGCCCGTCAAGTGAAATTAAAATGCATCTTCGCTGCTATGATAAACGTGACGATGTATTCAGCGTAATTCACGCTCACCCTCCCGGTGCAACAGGCTTTGCGGTTGCTCACAAGGCTATGGATATGTACAATATGATTGAAGACGTTGCCGCTATCGGCGCAGTGCCTCTCACTCCCTACGGCACACCCTCAACCAGCGAGGTGCCCGACTCAATTGAGCCTTACCTTGAAGAGCACGACGTAATGCTTCTTGAAAATCACGGTGCTTTAGCTGTGGGCAGTGATGTTATCACCGCTTTTTACAGAATGGAAAGCCTTGAGCTTTGGGCGAAAATCACAATCAACGCCGTTATTTTAGGCGGCAGCCGCGACATCAGCGAGGAAAATATTCAAAAGCTTATTGACTTGCGTTCATACTACCGAATTACAGGCAGACATCCCGGTCACAAGCTCTATAATCCCGACGATGAATTATTACATAAGAAAGACTGAGGTTACACTATGTTAAAAGGTATATCACCCCTTATTTCTCCCGACCTTTTAAAGGCACTTGACGAAATGGGCCACGGAGATTATCTTGTAATAGCTGACGGAAATTTTCCAAGTGAAAGCGTTGGAAAAAACGCTAAGGTTATCCGTGCCGACGGACACGGCGTACCCGAAATTTTAGACGCTGTGCTTTCACTCGTTCCCCTTGACCAATATGTAGAAAAGCCTGTCGCTTTAATGGAGGTTGTGCCCGGTGACACCTGC
The DNA here is from genome assembly GCA_051880695.1 of Acutalibacteraceae bacterium. Lineage (GTDB taxonomy): Bacteria > Bacillota > Clostridia > Oscillospirales > Acutalibacteraceae > UBA6857. Next base: position 39,856 of record JBJEOK010000010.1, read on the forward strand.
GGCACTCCCGTAATTTGGGATAAGTACAAGGAAATTTTAAATAAGTATGAACCCGATAATCACCAAATTGAAATGACAGAGCGCTTTGCTTTTTACGAAAAAGCAAAAGGTGCTTACCTTATAATTGCAACAGGGGAAACTGCAATTTATGCCAATATTTTACTTCAAAAGGGTGTTGTAAAATGAAAACAGTAATTGCATTTGACTTCGGTGCTTCAAGCGGCAGAGCCATTAAAGCAACCTTTGACGGAAAAAACCTCAATTATGAGGAAATTCACCGCTTTGATAATGAGCCTCTTTTTATTGACGGCAGAATGTGTCACGATTTCAACAAAATTTGTAAGGAAATTGACATTGCCCTTGAAAAGGGTGGCAAGGTTGACAGCGTTGCCTTTGACACTTGGGGTGTTGATTACGGACTTCTTGACGAAAGGGGACAGCTTATTGATTTGCCTACCCATTACCGTGATGAGCGTACAAACGGTGCTACGGAAAAAGCCTTTTCTAAAATTTCACCGGAAGCTCTTTACGAAAAAACGGGCAACCAGATTATGCAAATTAACACCCTTTTTCAGCTTTTAAGTGAAAAGCATAAAAATTTTTCAAAGCTCCTTTTTATGCCCGACCTTTTCTCTTATTACCTTTCGGGTAATGCGGTCTGTGAAAAAACTATCGCTTCAACCTCACAGATGTTTGATATGGAAAAAGGTGATTTTAACTCTGATGTGCTTTCTGCCTTTAACATTGACAAAAACATTTTCGGTCAAATGACTGATACCGCAAAGGTTGTGGGTGAAAAAGACGGTGTTAAAATTATTGCCGTTGCAGGTCACGATACCCAGTGTGCCGTTGCGGCAATGCCAAAAGAGGAAAGCACTTGTGCCGCATTTTTGTCCTGCGGTACATGGAGCCTTATAGGCTGTGAAACAGATAAGCCTATCCTCACGGAAAAAAGCCGTTTAGATGAGCTTTCAAACGAGATGGGCGCCAACGGCAAAATCAATTACCTTAAAAATATCAGCGGTCTGTGGCTTATACAGGAGACAAAACGTGCCTTAAAACGTGAGGGACTTTCTTTCAGTTATAATGACCTTGAACAGCTTGCACGGAAAGAGGAGCCTTTCAAATTCTTCATTGACCCCGACCACCCGAGCTTTGCAACAAGCGGTAATCTGCCTGAAAGAATAAGGGAATACTGCAAAAACACAGGTCAGGGTGAGCCTGAAAATATCGGTTCCGTTGTGCGCTGCATTTACGAAAGCCTTGCTATGAAATATCGCTTTGCAATCAGGCAAATTGAGGAAAACACAGGCAAAAAATTCCAAGTGCTTCACCTTTTAGGCGGCGGCACAAAGGATAGCTTCCTTTGTCAAATGACAGCAGACAGCTTAGGTATTCCCGTTGTGGCAGGTCCTACGGAAGCCACTGCCTTAGGCAACATTTTCTTACAGCTTATTGCCTTAGGTGAAGTTGAGGATATAAACGCCGCAAGAGATATAATAAGGCAAACCGAAAAAGTAAAAACATATAGCCCTGAAAGTCATTTGAGCTGGCTTGACGGCTATAAAAAATATGAAGATATTATATTAAAATGAATTGGAGGAATTAAAATGAACTATCCTAAAATAGGCATCCGTCCCGTAATTGACGGACGTTGGGGCGGAGTAAGAGAAAGCCTTGAAAATCAAACAATGGGTATGGCTAATGCTGCAAAAGAGCTTATCGAAAGCACCCTCAGGTACCCCGACGGCACAGCCGTACAATGCGTCATTTCCGATACAACAATCGGCGGCGGTGCAGAGGCAGGTAAATGTGAGGCTCAATTTTCAACAGAAAACGTCGTTGCTACACTTTCTGTCACACCTTGTTGGTGCTACGGCTCGGAAACCTTTGATATGAACCCGAACACAATTAAAGCAGTCTGGGGCTTTAACGGTACAGAGCGTCCCGGTGCGGTTTACCTTGCCGCAGTTATGGCCGCTTATGCCCAAAAGGGTCTCCCTGCATTTTCAATTTACGGCAAAGACGTTCAGGATATGAATGACACTTCTATTCCCGAAGACGTTGCACAGAAGATTTTAGCTTTTGCTAAAGCATCAATCAGTGTCGGTTGGATGAAAAATAAGGCTTATGTCAACCTCGGCGGTGTTTCAATGGGTATTGCCGGCAGTTACTGTAATGCCGATTTGTTCCAAAAATACTTCGGTATTCGTGCTGAATGGGTAGATATGACTGAAATTGTAAGAAGAATTACCCTTGGAATTTATGACCACGATGAATATGAAAAGGCTCTTAGCTGGATTAAGGCAAACTGTAAAGAGGGCTTTGATTGCAACGCAGGCAAAAATCTTCCTGAAATTATCAGAAAGTCCAAGGTTGTTTCACCTGATAAGGATTGGGAATTTATCGCTAAGATGACTATTATTATGCGTGACATTCTTTACGGTAATAAGAAGCTTGACGAAATGGGCTGGCATGAGGAAGCTCTTGGTAAAAACGCTATTGCAGGCGGTTTCCAAGGTCAGCGTAACTGGACAGACTGGCTTCCCAATGCAGACTTTACCGAGGCTATTATGGCTTCCACCTTTGACTGGAACGGCAAAAAGGCCCCCACTCCCTTTGCAACCGAAAATGATACCCTCAACGGTGTTGCTATGATGTTAGGTACACTTGTAAGCAACACTGCCCCCTGTTTCCACGATGTTCGTACATATTGGAGCCCGGAGGCTTGCGAGAGAATTACCGGCATAAAGCCTGAGGGTAAAGCTGCAAACGGATTTATTCACCTTATCAACTCAGGTGCAACTGCTCTTGACGGCTCAGGTGCGGCTAAAAACGATAAGGGCGAGGGTTGTATGAAACCCTATTGGGATATGACAGATGCCGACGTTAAGGCCTGCCTTGAAGCTACCGACTGGTGCAGAGCTAATTACGAATACTTCCGCGGCGGCGGATTTTCAAGCCACTTCCGTTGTAAGGCTGAAATGCCCGTTACAATGCTCCGTGTAAATGTTGTTGACGGAATTGGTCCTGTTTTACAAATTGCAGAGGGCTACACAGTTGACCTTCCTGATGCTGTTCACACAACAATTGATAAGAGAACTGACCCCTCCTGGCCTACAACCTGGTTTGCTCCTAACCTTACAGGCGAGGGCGCTTTTAAGGATGTTTACTCTGTTATGGCAAACTGGGGTGCAAACCACGGTGTAACCGTTTACGGTCACGTTGGTGCTGACCTTATTACATTAGCTTCAATGCTTCGTATTCCCGTAAATATGCACAATGTGGATAAGGACAAGATTTTCCGTCCGCACTGTTGGTCAGCTTTCGGAACAGAAGACAGTCAGGCGGCAGACTATAAGGCTTGCGAAACCTACGGACCTTTGTATAAATAATAAACCGTAAAAAAATCAACCGACTTTATGCTGAAAACGTAAAGTCGGTTTTATATTTTAATATCTTTTTACGGCTCGAAACAACTTAATCAAAGACCCACATTTTGGCTACCGCTAAAATTTCACGCATATAATTCATAGGCACGTTGTACCATTCAATGTCTGTGCCGAGGTGCCTGACCTCGGTAAAGCCCTCGGCTTTTGCGTAAGAGACGGCGCGGTAAAGGTGATAAGCATTTGATACTACCACTATACCGCTGTCAGAAATACCCTTTTCTTTCATTATTTTGTGGGAATTTGCAAGGTTTGTTATTGTTGAAGTGGATTTGTCTTCAACTATGATTTTGCTTTCGCTGATGCCTTTATTTATTAAATATCTTTGCATTGCAAGTCCCTCGGGGATAGCTTCTCCTCTGCCCTGACCGCCTGTAACTACAATCATCACGTCAGGATTTTTTTCATAGTACTGCGCCGCCTTGTCAAGACGTTTTGCAAGGTCAAGGCTTACTGTTTCACCGCTTATACCGCAGCCGAGGACTATTACGGTTTTTGACGTAGCATCTGCGTTGTCATTATTTCCGTAAATAAACAGACAACCTCCGAAAATTATTACAGCACTGCAAAGTGAAGCTATAAATATATGCACAAATTTTTTGCTCCACAGTTTATTTAAAAAAATGCCGTAAGCTATAAGTAACAGTCCCAAGCATATTGCAGGAACTATGCCGAAGTTTATATTGAAAAACAGGGTCATTATTATTCCGTAGACTAAAAGCAATGAGCCGACTGATATTGATATAATTTTAACTGCCTTTTTCATTTTGACGTCTTAACTCCTTAAATTTGTTATTTTGAGTATAACATATAGGACAGCTTTATGCAACGCGGAAACTTCTATTGTAATAAAGATGTAATAAATTCGGTTTTTTATCAACAGTTGGAGCAACAGTTAAAATGGCTTGTTTATTGTTTTGATTATTTTTTTGCCTGAATGAATTTTATGTTTTATTAGTTTTTACCGCAAAGCTTACAAACGCGTCTGCCGTCAGGGACAGGACCGCTGAAAATGTTTTTTGACCTTGAAAGTGAACTGCATTCAGGTGAAAGGTGGTATACCTCACTGTCAGCTACATAGTAAACCGTTTCACTGTCGGAAATAATACTTTCCTCGGTGATGTACACAGTTGTATAATCCTTTTCGGTAAAAGCTTCAGCATTGTTTACAATTCCGGCAATAGTAGTGTTGTTATTAACTATTATTGTTATTGCTTCTGTAGTAGTTGTTTCTACCGCAGTGCTTTTGGCAGTATGGCTTAAAGCTTTAACTTTATTGTAAAAATCAAAGTAGTATCGGTTGACCGCTTCACTTTCAAAGGATTCAAAGCTTTCAAGCTTTGAAATGGTACGGCTGTACGATTCTGTGTCATTTTCATCAAATCTCTGCACAGTTAAAATCAATTCTTTGATTTTAGTCAGGTCTTTATAATGTTCATCGGCAGAGTTGATTATACTTAAAGCTAAGGGAAAGTTGTCCTCATTTATGCAGGACTCAACCTTTTTGTAGCTGTAAGCATTGTAGCCGAAAAATGAAACCGCGCACAGGGCAATTAAAGCAACAACCGTTATTACAATTGAAATTTTACTTTTCATATTCTTATCCGTGTTCATCCATGAAGAAGTTTACACCCTCTTGCTTGAGACCCTCAAGGCGGAAATTGTAAGCGTCCATTGCTTCTTTTTCAAAAGCAAGGCTGTCATTGCAGTCTAAAAGCCTTAAAATATATTTTGTGAAAAGGGGATTGAGAACAAGTAAGGGGCCGAGTAAATAAGTTGCAAAAAAGTTTTTGTAACGGATACCCTCGTTTTTATCACTTTCATCACCGGGGTTGTTGCCATAGCCTCCCGTAACCTTTATAAAGGGGTGGTTAAAGCTTCCGTAAAGGTATGAAAACTGTGACTTACAGCCAACAATTTCCATATTTTCAAACTGACCTAAAAACATTGAATTATGGCGGAAGTATTCAACCTTTCTTTTTGCGTAAAAGGGGAAAATACCTAAGGCTTCGTTCTTTTCTTCGCCCTTTGCGATATATTCACCGAAAAGCTCAATTGCGTTTCCCGTAACAAGAAAAATAACGCCGTCTTCAATAAGCTCTTTTATACGCCCGGTGTATTTTTTAAGCTTTTTAATTGCAAGAAGTTGATTGTTTTCCGTCATTGAGCCTAAATAGATTAAGTCAACTCTTTCTTTGGCAAAAAGGGGTTCGCTGTAATTTGCGGTGTAAGTTATTTCAGCCTCGGGCGCACAAGCGCTCAGGTATCTCATATTAGAGCTGTCACCGTAAAGGTTACAAAGCTCAGGAAACAAAATTTCTATTTTCAATTAAAGCACCCCTTTCATTCTTGATTCTTTCTTCAATTTTTTCGCATACAATTCGTCCGCGGGTAATTGAGTTAACGTCATGAAGAACATAAATGCACTCAAGGTCTTGTACGTTAACATATTCTGCTGTTTCAAGGGGCTCTCTTATGCAAATAATCTTTTCTTCGGGAATGCCTGCAAGAAGTAAGCGAAGCTTATGGTCGAGATACCTCTCACCGCCGCAAATGATTTTCCTGATATGGGGACTGTTTAAAAATTCGTAGTCGGTGTCATAAATCCAAGCGATTGTCTCGGATTTTTTCGGGTCACTGAAAACCTCGTCGAGCATAAGTACAACTTCTTTTTCTCTTTTATCTCTGTTTACGGTTTCAAAAACAGTTGAACAAGCAGTCGGATTTTGACCTTTTGAGGCAAGCTTTACGATATTTACGTCGCAAACATCGTTTCTTGTTTCTCTTGAAGAGGGGAGCTTTGCTGTTTTGAAAAGCTCGGCAATTTTCTCTTGTGAAAAGCCGTAGTCACGTAAAAGTGAAATGATTGCAGTGAAGTTATATACACTGTAAATTGATGAAGAAATTACCTTATATGTAAAATCACCCGAATTTTCAGCTACGGTAATTTCCTTAGTGTTTTTGTTTAATGCCTTTGTAAAGTAGTCACGTTTAAAGGATTTGAAGTCGCAGGCCGTACAGTAAAAATAGCCTATGTGGCGGTAATTTCTGTATGTGTATTCGGGTCTGCCGCCGCATTTAGGACAAACGGAAAAGTCATTTATGCGGTTAGATAAGGGGTTGCGTTTCATATCGCTTACACCAAAGTAAATCTTTTTATTGTCACATTGGCTTCCTATAAGGCAGCTGAGTGGGTCGTCAGCACAGAGAATAAGGGTTGACTCAGGTGAAAGTGAAACGGCTTTTTCAAGCTGTCCTCTTATAAATTCGGGGTTAGCGTTTCTGAGCATTGAGTCCCTTGCAAGGTTGTTGATAATAATGTAGTCAGGCTGAATTTGAGGGATGTTTTCGGGGGAAATAAGCTCATCGGCTTCAATTATTGCAACGTCCTTAATAGGTCTGTTGAAAATGTTCACTGCATCAAGCAGACACTTTGCCTGACCTGCATGATGGTTTGCGCCCCAGTCATTGAAAGCGACAGTCATACCGGCACTTTTGAAAATGCTGGCAAGAGTGTTTGAAATTGAGGTTTTTCCGTTGGTCCCGGTAACAACAATCGTAAGCTTAGGCTTGCCGACTCTTTTTAAAAAATCGCTGCAAATTCTTACCGAAAGCATACCGGGGCGGTCATCTCGCTCATTGCCGGTTATTTTCCACAGCCACGAGGCAAGCTTACCGCCGAAAAGGGCAATAATAAATTTAATTGTTCCCATTTTACGTCCTCCGATTTTTTGAAAAATTTATTTTTTTAGGTGTAATTTCCTTAAAAATCTATTTATGGTCTCCTCACTCATAACCTGCGTAACAACACCGCTTTTGTAAGCCGTAAGGCAATAAATAACTGCACCTACTCCGCTGAAAAGGGCTATTTGAATAAAGAATACTATACCGCGTCCGTCAACTACGGGCCACAGAAGCTTTAACCCGATAACCGCTGTGCTCATAAGAGCAAGTGGGATTATGCATTTGAAAAATGTTTTTACTGTGGGGGTATAGGTAAATTTAAGCTGACGTTTAAGTGAGCTGAGAAGAAGTAATAAAGTGATAAACTGACCTGCAATACTTGCCGTTGTTGCACCTAAATAAGCAGGTAAACCGATATAATGGAAAAGATAGATAAGGGGAATATCCAAAGCGCCGTTGAGAATAATACCTACTATATTGTAAGCGCAAACGGCTTTGCCTCGGTCAATGCTTTGCATTGCCATACCTACAACGGATACAAGGCTGCCCACTACGTTTAATACCATTGAAAGCTGAAGCAGTGAGCTACCGTATTCACTTGCACCGTAAAATATTCTGTAAACAGGCTCAGATAAAAGAATTATACCTGTTGCCATAGGTAAGGCGGCAACGAGTATGGTGCCCATACCTTGATTGAGCTTGAAGTTGATATCGTCAAATTTCTTTTTTGCATAGCTTTCCGCCATGTGAGGGGCGATACTGTTTGTAAGTCCCATAGAAAGTGAGGCAATAATCATTGCAATTTTAGGTATCCAGGTTGATGTTATACTTGCAATGTTTTGAGTTACCTCGTCAGGGTACTGTAAATCCTTGAGACTTATAAGCAGCAGCTTCATATCAATAATGTTATAAAGATTTGTTGAAATGGAAATTATAACAATTGACGCGCAGTAGGTAAAGATTTTTTTATAAATTTGCTTGGTGCTTTCGGGTGCGTCTTCGATGTTGTCTTCCTTAATTTCAAACATCTCTTTGTTTTTATGCTTTGCGTTAATGATGTAAATGAGCGCAAAGCAGGCACCTACGGCGGCACCTAAAAGTGAAATTGAAACACCGACGCTTACACCTAATTTGAAAACATAAATTGCAAGGTAGGCACCTATAAGCACAAAGGCAATTCGAACAACCTGTTCTATAACCTGGCTTGCAGAGGAGGCTGTCATACATTTATGACCTTGAAGGTAGCCTCGTCTCATGCTCAAAAACGGCACAACAAGAAGGCAGATTGAAATTGACCTTACGGCAAGGGAAATTTCTTCAACCGTTACACCCTCTGTCATATCGGAAATGTAATATTGACCGATTTGCTTTGAAAAAATCTGCATAAACAAAAAGGCGGAAAAGGAAAAGCCCATAACGGCATAAAGACCTAACTTATAGGATTTCTCTTTTGAGCGATACATACCCTTTGAGGCATATTCGCTGATTACAATACTTATGGCAATGGGAATACCAGAGGTTGAAATATCAAGAAACAGGGCATAAATGTTATAGGCGAAAGAGTAAATAATACTTCCGTGTTCGCCGATTATTGAATAAAAGGGAATATTGTAAAATGCACCTAAAATTTTGGTTATCATTATGGCGGCATAAGCAATTACTGCGCCTTCAACAAAACCGTTTTTACGCATTTTTCCTTTCACGGTAATCCTCCTTTGTGTTTTGCATCGCTGCAAAACCGTTTTATTATATCATTATTTTTTCTAAAAAGATATATTTGTTAAAATTTTGTAATAATAAGCCGATTTATGTCATTTAAGCTTTCTCAAATAAGTCTTTTGTTCGTCTGTGATGCGGTAGCTTTCTACGGCTTTTTGAATTGTTTTTCTGTGTGTCCATTCATCAAGCGTTCTTTTTTCAATAAAAGGTACAGCGCTGTCCCACTGCTTTGCAAGGGCAGTTGCAAAATACCAGGCTACCATCATTTTTAAATAGTATTCGTCGCTTTTAACTGCGGCAACCTTTTGACAAAAGACTTCATCAAAATCTTCGTCAAGAAAGTGGGTCATAAGCATCTCAATAGCAAAACGCACAGTGTAAATATGCTCGCTTAGGAGCCACTTGTCTATTTCCTTTAAAAGCTCCGTCTTATGTTTTTTGAAAATTTTGGGGCTTAGTCCGTCGCAAATGGCCCAGTTATCAACATAAGGCAGAAAATCCTTTAAAAGCATCAGGACTTTATTATAGTCCTTTTCCTCATTTATTATAAAAGCGTGAAGTCCGTTTTCCTCCTGATAATCGTGGGGGAGTGAAGATAGAAAAGCCTCCGCCTTGTTTTCTTTTATAACGGCTTTTGCCAAAGCCCTGAGCTGAGGGGTCCTGACGCCGATTATTTTATCTTCACTGATGTTTGGAATAAGCTTACTGCTGAAAGCCTTGTATTTTTCATCCTGAAGCGCCCAAAGGCGGCTTTGAATTTCACTGTTCATTATATCACAATCCTTAATAAAGACCGCAAAGTTACATTGCGGTCTTAAAAAATCATATATTAAAAAGTTTTTTTGCGTTTTCATTGCACAGGTTAACAAACTCTTGAGTGTCAAGAGCCTTAACTTCTGCAATTTTTTCTGCCGTCAAGGCAATAAACGAAGAATCACATCTTTTACCGCGGTAGGGAACGGGCGTCATATAGGGTGCATCTGTTTCCAAAAGAAGCCTTTCGACGGGAACCTCTTTTGCAACCTCAAGAGGCTTTACTGCATTTTTAAAGGTAACCGCACCGCCTAAACCTATATACATACCAAGCTTGATAATTTCTCTTGCCATTTCCTTTGAACCGGAAAAGCAGTGTACAACACCCTTAGGCCTGTATTTTTTCAGTAGGTTAAAGGTGTCCTCGTGAGCTTCTCTGTCGTGAACAATGACGGGTAAAGAAAGCTCGTTTGCCAAAATAAGCTGTTTTTCAAATACTTCAAGCTGTCTTTCTCCGGGTGAAAAGTCATAATGATAATCAAGACCTATCTCACCTACGGCAACAACCTTTTTATAAGAGTAAAGCTTTTTTATTTCTTTTTCATCACCGTCTGTCAATTCTTCTGCTTGGTGAGGGTGAACACCTACGGCGGCATAAATGAAGTCATGCTTTTTTGAAAGCTCAACTGTTTTAAGGCTTGAGCTAAGGTCACATCCGCAGTTTATAATCCCGCTTACCCCCTTATCTTTGAGTGAGGAGATAAGCCCGTCTCTGTCCCCGTCAAACCTGCTGTCGTCATAGTGAGCATGGGTATCAAAAATATTACTGTACATTATCTTACCTGTGAGCCCTCGGGTATGCCGTCGACAAAAATAACCTTTACATCATCCTCTGAGCAGTCAGCGGCAAGAATCATACCTTGACTTTCAACACCGCAAAGTACGGCAGGCTTTAAGTTTGAAACAACAATAACACTCTTACCGATAAGGTCTTCGGGCTTGTACCATTTTGCAATACCTGAAGCAACTGTTCTCGGGGTACCTGTGCCGTCATTGAGTGTAAGCTTCAAAAGCTTCTTTGCACGTTTAACCGGTTCGCAATCGGTTATTTTTGCAACACGCAGGTCAACTTTCATAAAGTCTTCAATGCCGATTTTTGCAATGCCCTCAATTTCATTGAAAGCTTTTTCATTGGCCTGAGCCTGCTTTTGCTTTTCTTCAATGTCGGAAAGCATCTTATCCTTGTCAATACGTGCGAAAAGGGGAGTAGCAGTGCCTACCTTGTTACCGCTTTCAATTGCACCGAAAGCAGAGAGGCTTTCATAGTCAGCCTTGTCGCAGTTGATTTGTGCAAGGATTGATTTTGCAGTTTCGGGCATAAAGGGAGAAATAAGCACGGCAATAAAGCGTATGCCCTCAAGGAGATTATAAAGGACAGTGCCTAATCTTTCCCTGTCAGCCTCATTTTTTGCAAGTGTCCAGGGAGCAGTTTCGTCAATATATTTGTTGCAGCGCTTTGCAAGGTCGATAACTGCGGCAGTTGCGTCTGCAATGTGATAGCTGTTGATGTTATCGTCAACCTTTTTAACAGTTTCAAGGGCAAAGGCCTTGAGCTGTTGGTCAAGGTCGTCACCTTTTGAGGGAGCCTTGATTTCGCCGTCAAAGTATTTGTTTGTCATGGCGACCGTTCTGTTTACAAGGTTGCCTAAGGTGTTTGCAAGGTCGGAGTTGAAGCGCTCAATAATGGTTTCGTAGGAAATTGAGCCGTCATTTGCATGGGGCATCTCCGAAAGAAGATAATATCTTACGGCGTCAACACCTATAAGCTTACAAAGGTCATCGGCATAAATGATGTTGCCCTTTGATTTGCTCATTTTATCAGTGCCGAAAAGGAGCCAAGGATGTCCGTAAACCTGTTTAGGCAAGGGCTCGCCCAGAGCCATAAGCATAATAGGCCAATAGATGGTGTGGAAACGGACAATGTCCTTGCCTATGATGTGAACGTCAGCAGGCCAATACTTATTATAAAGCTCACCTGAGCCGTCGGGGTCATAGCCTAAAGCGGTGATGTAGTTTGAAAGTGCGTCAATCCAAACGTAAATTACGTGTTTGTCATCAAAGGTAACGGGAATACCCCATTTAAAGGATGTTCTTGAAACGCAGAGGTCCTGAAGTCCCGGCTTGATGAAGTTGTTGAGCATTTCTTTTTTACGGCTTTCGGGATAAATGAAGTTTTCGTTGCTTTCGATATATTCTTCAAGCTGTTTTTGATATTTTGAAAGACGTAAAAAGTAAGCTTCTTCCTTTGCTTTTTTTACTTCTCTGCCACAGTCGGGGCATTTGCCGTCAACAAGCTGAGCCTCTGTCCAGAAAGACTCACAAGGTGTACAGTAAAGTCCCTCATATTCGCTTTTGTAAATGTCGCCCTGGTCATAAAGCTTCTTAAAGATTTTCTGCACTGCCTTTTCGTGGTAATCATCTGTTGTGCGGATAAATTTATCGTATTTGCAGTTTAAGCTGTCGCAAATTTCTCTGATTTCGCCTGCAACCTTGTCAACATATTCTTTCGGGGTTACATTGGCGCTTTTTGCATATTCTTCAATTTTTTGACCGTGCTCATCGGTGCCTGTAAGAAAAAATACGTCATAGCCTACAAGTCTTTTGTATCTTGCAATTGCATCGGTTAGTACAATTTCATAGCTGTTTCCGATATGGGGTTTTCTTGAAGTGTATGCAATGGCTGTTGTTATATAAAACTTGCCTTTATTCATTTAGAAACTTCCTTTCAAAAGATATTTATTTTATATTTTACCAAGAATTATAGCTGTTTGTCAACAAGTATCTTATTTTTGTTAGCTCTGTATTGAGCATTTTTAAAATTAAGTGAGCATTCACTCACAATTACAAGAGTTTTTAAGACAGTTTTAATAAAACATTCATAAAATTTACTTTGATTTCAAAGATATTTAAAAAATAATAAATTTATAAAAAAATATTTAACATTCACAAAAAAACTCGACTAAATCAACCTTTTGTGGTACAATGAGCACATTACTTAACGTGATTTTGCATCGTAGTGGTAAAATTTGTCGTTAAAAAGCATTTTTTAGGTAAAGGAGAGATGGTTTTGAAAGCCAGCGAAAGCGTAAGCAATTACGCATCAACTGTCAGAATGTATACTAATTACACTGTCAGAGAAATCAAAAAAATCTGTAAAAACATAGGTCCCCGTATTGCGGGCAGTCAGCAGGAATACGATGCCCACAAGTACATAGCAGAGGAAATGAAAACCTGTTGTGACAGAGTAGACATTGAGGAGTTCAAGCTTTCACCCGAAGCTTTTATGAGTTGGGTAAGAATTGACAGTATCCTTGTTCTTTTGGCTCTTGTCTTTTCATTTGTCGGCCGTTTTACCGATATTCCTCAGCTTTCCTACGTATCATTGGGCTTAACATTTATTGCACTTGTTTGTCTTTTCTGTGAGTTTCTTATGTATTGGGAATTTTACGATGCCCTTTTCAAGAAAGCCGTATCGCATAATACAATCGGTGTAAGGTATGCTTCAGGTGAAGCAAAGCAGAGAATTATTTTTTCAGGTCACGTTGACTCATCACACGAATGGACATACACACACCTCGGCGGAAAGCTTTTACTTTTTGCGGTAGGCGGTTACGGTGTTGTTGCCATGCTCTATGTTTTTGTTGTTTCAATTTTCGCTTCTTTCGGCATTTTTTCAAATGTTATGATCAGCGAAAATATGAGCCTTCTTGAGCTTTTACAATGGATTCAGTTAGCTTTTGTTCCTGCAATGTTCCTTGTTATGTTCTTTGTCAACTTCAAGCGTACCGTTGAGGGCGCTAACGATAACCTTACAGGTACAATGGCTTCCGTTGCCATTATGAAATTCCTCAAGGACAACGACATCCGCTTTGAAAATACAGAGGTTGTTGCTCTGGCTTCAGGTGCCGAGGAATCAGGCCTCAGAGGTGCCCGTAACTATACTAAGCGTCATATGGACGAGCTCAATGAAATTCCCACAATTTTCGTAGGTCTTGAAACCTTAAGGGATTATGACAGTATGGCAATTTATCAACGCGATATGACCGGCACTGTCAAAATGGACAGCCGTGTTTGTGCACTTCTTAAAAAAGCAGGTCAAGAGGCAGGCCTTGAGCTTCCGTACAGTTCAGTGTATATCGGTGCTTCCGATGCTGCCGCTGTTCAGAAGCTCGGTGTTCCCGCAGCTACCTTTGCAGCTATGGACCCCGGCCCACCGAGATATTACCATACAAGAGGCGACACAGCTGATAATATGGATATGAAAACAGTTGAAAAGTGCCTTGAGGTTGCTTTTAATACCCTTTTCCTTTATGATGAAGAGGGACTTAAAGAAAGTTATTGATTAATAAAGAAATGCAGGTGTTCAGGCATCTGCATTTTTGTTATATTATTTTATAATTTAATTTGAATTAACAAAAAATTTCTCATTATTTATTGAAATAATTTATCAAATATACTATAATTGAAAAAAGAACGGAGGTATAGATATGAGTGATAAACATTATCAGGATGAAAATTTAAACGAGAACGAAAAAAATGACGGCGGTTTTTTTGAAGAACCTTATTTAGAGGACGAATATGAAGAAATCCCCTCTGAGAAAAAAAGAAGCGGTACTCAAACAGCAATAAAAATACTTACCGTTTGCTGTGTGCTTGCGGCTGTACTTCTTGTGGGTGTTCTTGCATGGGGCATTGTTAAAAATGTCAGGGACGAAAAAGCTCCGGTGTCAAACGGCGATGTTTCACAAAGTGTAATTAACCCGGAGATACTTGAACAAAATGAGCCCTCCACAACCGAATCAACGCTTCCCTCAACTACTGTTCAAAACAAAAAGCTTGCTTACATAACCGAGGATGACGTAAACGTAAGACTAGCCGCAAGTACGGACGCTGAAATTATCGCTACCCTTAAAAAGGACACTGCTGTTGAGTATTTCAGTGTTGATGCCGAGGGCTGGGTAAAAGTAAATTACAACGGCACAACCGCTTATATTTACAAAGATTATCTTACCAAAACGGCTCCTGCAACAGCAACATCAGGCACCCCGACCGGCAGAAAGGTAATCGACCCGACACATAAATATTGGTATCTTCTTGTTCTTGATAAAAACAGGGAGCTCCCTGAGGGTTATGTACCTCAAACTGCAGCTGTTGCCGATTCTGACGTTGAACTTGATTACAGAATAGCCAAGTATTACGATGCAATGTATGAGGCGGCCCTTGAAGATGGAATTGAGCTTACACCTTATTCCGGTTACAGGACTTATGAAAGGCAAAAGACTAATTACGAATATCTTGTGAACGAGTATATGGCAAACAATGACATGACCGCCGAAGAAGCTGAAGCTGCTGCGGCAACAGAGATTCTCCCTCCGGGAACAAGTGAGCATAACTACGGCTTAGCTATGGATATTTGCGGCACTGATGAAGATTTTGACGAAACAGAGGAGTATGCTTGGCTTGTTGAAAATGCTCATAAATACGGCTTTATTGAGCGTTACACTGAAGAAAAGCAAGATATTACGGGCATTATTCCTGAGCCTTGGCACTGGCGTTTTGTGGGAATCAGCCATGCAACAGCCATTTGGGAGCAGGACATTTGCCTTGAGGAATATCTCGAACAGCATAATTTTGAATATTGATAAAAAAACATAAAAAAGCACTTGACAAACGGATTTTCTTGTGGTAACATATTGCGGTAAACAAAGCAGAGCAGTTGCGTTCTCACCTACGGAATTCCGTTTCCGTCAGGTCAATAGACTTACTTTAGTGTATTGATGCGTGAACAGCTCTCTGTTCACGCTTTGATTTTTTATCCGACAAAAAGCTCGGAGAAATATTTTGGAGGTGTATGAACATCGCTATCAAAGAAATGCAAATCAATGAAGAGATCCGAGACAAAGAAATAAGAGTTGTTACCGCTGATGGTGAAGCACTCGGAATTATGTCTGCTCAGGAGGCTCTTAAAATTGCTGAAGAAAAGAACCTTGACTTGGTAAAAATTGCTCCTCAGGCTGTTCCTCCCGTGTGCAAAATCATGGATTACGGCAAGTACCGTTTTGAACAGGCTAAGAAAGAAAAAGAAGCAAAGAAAAATCAGCACGTTGTTGAAATTAAGGAAATCAGACTTTCACTTAATATCGACACCCACGATTTTGAAACCAAGGTCAATCACGCAAAGCGTTTTCTTACAAGCGGCAACAAGGTTAAGGTTTCAATCCGTTTCAGGGGCCGTGAAATGGCTCACACCGAAAACGGTCTTGTAACTATGAAGCAGTTTGCCGAAGCTTGCGAAGAATTCAGCAATGTTGAAAAAGCTGCAAAGCTTGAAGGCAAATCAATGATGATGTTCTTGGCACCAAAGCCGAAAAAGTAATAAACAGGAGGAATTTACAATGCCTAAGATTAAAACACACAGCGGTGCAAAAAAACGTTTTAAGCTTTCCAAAAACGGTAAGCCTATCCGTTATCATGCAAACAAATCCCACATTCTTACAAAGAAGAATACAAAGCGTAAGAGAGGTCTTCGTACAACAGTTGTTGCTGACAAGACAAACGAGAAGCAGATTAAGCGTCTTATTCCTTACAAATAATAAAGCACATTAAAAATTAAAAAATAGTATAATAACAAACGGAGGTACTTAATCATGGCTCGTATTAAAGGCGCAATGATGACTCGTAAGAGAAGAAATAAAGTATTAAAGCTTGCTAAGGGTTATTACGGCTCAAAGCACAGCCTTTTCAAGACAGCTAAGCAGGCTGTTATGAAGTCAGGCAATTATGCATACATCGGCAGAAAGCAAAAGAAGAGAGATTTCCGCCGTCTCTGGATTACAAGAATTTCAGCAGCTTGTAAGGCAAACGGCACAAATTACTCAACATTTATGAACGGTCTTAAAAAGGCAGACATCACTCTTAACAGAAAGATGCTTTCCGAAATTGCAATTGCAGACCCCGCTGCTTTCACAGCTCTTGTTGAAAAGGCAAAGGCAGCTCTTTAATCAAAATTTTATTGCGTCCGAGATTTTCTCTCGGGCGTATTTGTGTTTTTTACCATTTATTTTTTTTATGTTCTTTGCAGTGAAAGGTGATGAAAAATGCAGAAAATCGAAAGCGTATCAAACGAAAAAATAAAGCTTGCGGTAAAGGTTGCTTTGTCTTCAAAGGCACGTAAACAGACGGGTTTATTTTTTCTTGAGGGCTTGCGCCTTTGCCGTGATGCGGCGCTTTCAGGCTATGAAATTGAAAGTACATTTGTGTCTTCGGCGGCACTTTTGAGATACGGCGAAGATGTAAAATTCATCTGTGAAAAAAGCGGTAACTGTTTTGAAGTGTCCGCACAGGTTGAAAAAAAGCTTACTCAGGCACAGACCCCTCAAGGTATATTCTGCCTTTGCAAAATGAAAGAAAACAGCTTTGCTTTTGATTTTGACGGCAAGTATATTGCCCTTGAAAATATTCAGGACCCTGCTAATTTAGGCGCTGTCTGCCGTACTGCGGAAGCTCTCGGCATAAAAGGTGCTGTAATATATTCTTGCTGTGATTTATATAACCCTAAAACTCAAAGGGCGGCTATGGGTTCTGCATTAAGGCTTCCCGTGTTTGAAACGCAAAACCTTGCAGAGCTTCTGACAAAGCTGAAAGGCGAGGGAATGAAGCTTTATGCCACTACTCCCGACAGTTCGGCATTGAAAATTACAAAAGCCGATATGTCAGGCGGTGTTGTTGCCGTTATAGGCAACGAGGGAAACGGTGTAAGTGACGGAATATTTGCCCTTTGTCAAAAGCTTACAATTCCCATGCTCGGCAGGGCGGAATCCCTTAACGCGTCAATGGCGGCGGCAATTACAATGTGGGAGATGATGCGAAGTGAAAGCTGATAATTTGCCTTATTGGCTGTGGGTCTACAAGTGCTTAGGTCCCGGTGCAAAGCTTCAAAGATTTCTCAAAAACTTTCCTACGGTAGTTGAATTTTTTGAAGCCGGTGAATTGGGCTGGGTCTATGCCGGCATAAGCGAGACAAAGGCAAAGGCTATGCTGGATGTAAAGCTTTCCGATTCCGATGAGCTTATTGATTTTTGCCAAAAGCATAAGATTCACATTCTCACACCCGACAGTGAATATTATCCGGGGCTTCTCAGAGAAATTGACGATTATCCTGCGGTTTTGTTCCTCAGGGGAAATGAAAAGGTGTTTTATAACAGGGATATGTTTGCCGTAATCGGCAGCAGAACTCCTTGTGTCTACGGTGAACAGGCGGCAAAAACCATTACAGAACGTCTCTCACGGGAAAAGCTCGTTATTGTAAGCGGCGGTGCTTTAGGTATAGATTCAATTGCTCACAAAACGGCAATTGAAAGCGGCACGCAGACTGCTCTTATTTTAGGCCACGGCTTTGGCTACAGGTATCTTCCCGAAAACACACAGCTCAGAAAGCTTGTTGCAAATAACGGTGCCCTTGTCACCGAATATGCGCCCTTTGCTGCAATTAACGGGGGAACTTTTCCTGCAAGAAACAGGATAATTTCAGGTGTCAGCAAGGGTGTTGCAATTATTGAAGCTGCTGAAAGAAGCGGCACATTTAACACAGCAAGGCACGCAAGAAAACAGGGCAGACCTCTTTTTGTTTTGCCCGGTGACATACAAAGCGGTAATTTCTCCGGTTCAAACAGACTTATAAGCGAGGGCGAAATCGCTGTTTTTTCCGGAGAGGATATCCTTTCATATTATGACCCTGATTTACGGGTCAAGCATTTTAAAGGGGAAGCTAAAACAGGCAAGGCCTTTGACAAAATTGATGTTGAGTCGGAATTTTCAAAGACAAAAATCAAGGGTGTTAAAAGCTCGCCTAAAAAGAAGTCTTCCAAAAAGAAAACCGATATTTTGAAAGAAGTCCCCAAAAATGATGAAGAAATTTCAGAAAATTCACAAAAAAGTGAAAAAATTAACCTTGAAGCTATTTCTAAAAACGCAGCTTTAGTGTATAATATAATGTCCGAAGGTATTTGTGAGCTTGATTTTATTGTGGCACAGTGTAATCTTGAAGTGCGCAAGGTGCTTACGGCACTTACAGAGCTTGAGCTTGAAGGCATAGTTCAAAGCGACGGACCTAACAGATACCGACTTAAATAAATTAGCAGGGAAACCCCTGAAGAAAAGGTGAACATATATGGCAAAATTGATTATTGTGGAGTCTCCTTCAAAAGCAAAAACACTGAAAAATTATCTTGGAAGCGGTTATAACATTGTGGCGTCAAAAGGTCACATCAGGGATTTACCGGCGGCAAGGCTCAGTGTTGATGTAAAAAAGGACTTCGCACCGAAATACAGTATTGTTAAAGGCAAGGAAAAGCTTGTCAAGGAGCTTAAAGATGCAGTTGCAGAAAGTGACGCAGTTTACCTTGCAACCGACCCTGACCGTGAGGGAGAGGCAATTTCCTGGCACCTTGCGGAAATTTTAGGTCTTGATTTAAGTGAGGAAAACCGTGTAACCTTTAACGAAATAACAAAAACCGGTGTTAAAAACGGTATGGCAAATCCCCGTAAGGTTGACATTGACCTTGTTAATGCACAGCAGGCAAGGCGTATTCTTGACCGGCTTGTGGGTTATAAATTAAGTCCCTTTGTTTCACAAAAAATAAGGAGAGGACTTTCCGCAGGCCGTGTACAGAGCGTTGCACTTAGAATTATTGTCGACAGAGAAAATGAAATAAGAGCCTTTGTGCCTGAGGAGTATTGGAGCCTTGAGGGCAAGTTCAGCTGTTCAAGAAAGGTTATCACTGCCGATTTTTACGGCGACGAAACAGGCAAGGTTGAGCTTAAAACACAAGCACAGGTTGATGAGTATATCTCACGTCTTGACGGAGCTTCATATTACATCAGCTCCCTTAAAAACGGCACAAGAAAGAAAAATCCCGCACCTCCGTTTATCACTTCAACCTTACAGCAGGAAGCCTCAAAAAGGCTCGGCTTCAGGGCTGAAAGAACAATGAAAATAGCACAGGAGCTTTATGAGGGTGTCAACATTCCCGGCTTTGGCTCAATCGGTCTTATAACTTATATGAGAACGGATTCACTTCGTATTTCCGAGGAAGCAAGGCAGGCTACGGCAAGCTTTATTTCAAGTACTTACGGTGACAAATATAATCCCGAAAAGCCCCGTTACTATAAGTCAAGAAGTAACGCGCAGGACGGTCACGAGGCTATAAGACCCTCAACGGTTTCAATCACACCCGACAGCATTAAAGAGAGCCTTTCTGCCGAGCAGTATAAGCTTTATAACCTTATCTGGAAACGCTTTGTTGCAAGTATGATGGCTTCTTCAATACAAAACACCACAAAGCTTGAAATCAGAAGCACTAAAAGCGGACAGCTCGAAAGTGAATACTGCACTTTTACCGCAAGCGGTTATTCTGTTAAGTTTGACGGCTTTACCGTTTTATGTGATTTAGGTGACGAGGAAAAATCAAAGCTTCCCGACGGACTTTGCAGTAACGACAGCCTTAAAATGAAAGAGCTCAATAAGGCTCAGCACTTCACACAACCGCCTGCACGTTTCACTGAAGAATCCCTTATCAAAACCCTTGAAGAAAACGGTGTGGGCAGACCGAGTACTTACGCAACAATCATTTCAACAATTGTTAAAAGGGAGTACGTTACAAGAAAAGCAAAACAGCTTATTCCCACTGAGCTCGGCGAGGCAATTGTGGGTCTTTTAAAGGATAAGTTTAAAAATATAGTCAATGTTAAATTTACCGCACAAATGGAAGCCGACCTTGACAAAGTAGGTGTAGGTCAGGAGGATTACATTAAAATGCTCCATGCTTTCTATGACGATTTTGAGCAGAATTTACAGAAAGTAAAAAGCGAAATGGACGGCGTTAAAATTAAGCTTCAGGAGGACCAGACAGACATCCCTTGTGATAAATGCGGAAGAATGATGGTTATAAAAACAGGCCGTTTCGGTAAATTCCTTGCTTGCCCCGGTTACCCCGAGTGTAAAACAACAAAGCCTTATGTGGTTGAAACAGATGCCACCTGTCCTCTTTGCGGAGGAAAGGTAATTTCCAAAAAATCCAAGAGGGGATACACCTTCTTCGGCTGTGATAAATGGCCTGAATGTAACTTTATGACATGGGATAAGCCCACAAAGGAAAAGTGTCCTAACTGCGGAAAGTCCCTTTTCAAAGGCAGGGGCGGTGTAATTTCCTGCCTTGATGAAAAATGCGGTTATAAAACAAAAGAAGTCAGAGGAAAAAAGAGTAAAACCGAGGAAGAATAAAAGGAGGGTGAAAGCTTGAAAGATGAAGTAACAGTTATCGGCGGCGGTCTTGCCGGTGTTGAGGCGGCATGGCAAATTGCAAAACATAATATCAAGGTAAAGCTTTACGAAATGAAGCCGGTCAAGTTTTCACCTGCCCATAAAATGCCTCTTTTGGGTGAGCTTGTCTGTTCAAATTCGCTTAAAGCAAAAAGGCTTGAGTCCGCAGCAGGACTTCTCAAAAGCGAAATGCGTATTTTCGGTTCACTTTGTATGGAGTGTGCTGACCTTTGTCAGGTGCCTGCCGGCGGTGCACTTGCTGTTGACAGAGACGAATTTGCAAAGCTCATCACGGAAAAAATCGAAAGTAATGAAAATATAACTCTTATTCGTCAGGAGATTACGGAGATCCCAGAGGGCAACGTGATTATTGCCGCAGGACCCTTAGCTTCCGACAGCTTGAGCAAGGCTATTGCAAAGCTTTGCGGTGACGGACTTCACTTTTTTGATGCTGCGGCACCTATTGTCAGCCGTGACAGCATTGATATGGAAAATGCCTTTACCGCTTCAAGGTATGAGCGCGGCGGCGACGATGATTACATCAACTGCCCGATGAATAAAGAGGAATATGAAGCTTTTTATGAAGCGCTTATAAATGCCGAAAGCGCCCCCTTGCACAGCTTTGACAAACGAAAAGATGTCTATGAGGGCTGTATGCCAATTGAGGTTATGGCTTCAAGGGGTAAGGACACAATGCGTTTCGGTCCCTTAAAGCCCGTAGGCCTTGTTAATCCTAAAACAGGTCACAGACCTTGGGCGGTGTTACAGCTCAGAAAAGAAAACAGCGGCGGCACAATGTTGAATCTTGTGGGCTTTCAGACCAATCTAAAATTCGGTGAGCAGAAAAGGGTATTTTCAATGATTCCCGCTTTGAAAAATGCCGAATTTATCAGGTACGGTGTTATGCATCGCAATACTTTTATTGATTCGCCGCGGCTTTTAAATGCAGATTTTTCTTTAAGAAAAAGGGACAACCTTTATTTTGCAGGGCAAATCACAGGTGTTGAGGGATATATGGAATCAGCTTCATCGGGTATTCTTGCAGGTCTTAACATGGCAAGAAAGCTTCTTAGTAAAAATGAAATTGTTTTACCGAAAACTACAATGATGGGTGCTTTAAGTCATTACATCAGCGATGAAAGTGTAAAGAATTTTCAGCCAATGGGTGCAAACTTCGGTGTGTTACCGCCCATTGAACCGAAAATCAGAGATAAAACCCGGCGTTATGCCGCCTTGAGCGAAAGGGCGCTGAATGATATGAAAATTTATCTTGAAATGAGTGATAAAATATGAGTTTATTAAAAGAATTTCAAACAAAAATAGGATATACCTTTAAAAACGAGGCACTTTTAAAAACAGCACTGACCCATTCATCTTATGCTAATGAAAAGCTTTCCGGCGGTGAGTGTAATGAAAGGCTTGAATTTTTAGGCGACTCTGTTTTAGGTGTAATTACGGCAGAATATTTTTACCACAACCTCAATCATTTACCTGAGGGTGAAATGACAAAAAAACGTGCTGCTTGTGCTTGTGAAAGGTCGCTTTATTCCTTTGCAAAGGAAATTGACCTTAGTAAATATCTTTACCTTGGCAGAGGTGAGGAAAACAGCGGCGGCAGAAAAAGAATGTCAATTTTAGCCGACGCCTTTGAAGCTGTTATTGCGGCAATTTATCTTGACGGCGGACTTGACGAAGCCAAAAAGTTTGTACTTGATTTTGTAAAAAAAGCCGCCGACAAGCAGGTGAGTTTTAAAGACTATAAAACAGAGCTTCAAGAGGTTATTCAGCGCAACCCCGACGAGCATTTAACTTATACCCTGGTAGCTGAAAGCGGCCCCGACCATGACAAGTGCTTTGAGGTTGAGGTTAACCTTAACAGCAATGTTATAGGCTGCGGCAAGGGTAAAAGCAAAAAGAATGCCGAACAGCAAGCGGCAAAGCAAGCTCTTGAGCTTATGGGACTTATAAAATGAAGCACATAAATGTAGCGTTGTTTGTCCCGGACGAGGGCTGTCCTCACCGTTGCAGCTTTTGTAATCAGAAAACAATTTCCGGCAAGGTGCATAGACTGAACCCTGATGAGGTTGATAAAGCGGCTGAAATTGCACTTAATAAGGTCGGTTGTAATGAAGGTGAAATCGCATTTTTCGGTGGCAGCTTCACTGCAATCGGCAGAGATTATATGATAAGCTTACTTGAAAAAGCCTATTTTTACGTAAAAGGCGGATATTTTAAAGGTATCAGAATTTCCACAAGACCCGACTGTATTGACGAAGAAATACTCGATATTCTTGCTTCTTACGGTGTAACTTCCATTGAACTGGGCTGTCAAAGCATGGATGACAGAGTGCTCGCTTTAAACGGCAGGGGGCACACGGCAGAGGACGTTGTGAAAGCTTCCGCAATGATTAAAAAAAGGGGCTTTTCCTTAGGTCATCAAATGATGACGGGTCTTTACGGTGATACTGACGAGGGTGCAATTAAAACGGCAAATAAGCTTATTTCCTTAAAGCCCGATACCGTAAGAATTTATCCGACAGTTGTCCTTGAAAAAACCGAGCTTGAAAATTTTTTGAAAAACGGGAAATATATTCCTCAGTCGACCGAGCAGGCGGCAGAGCTTTGCAAAAAGCTTATGGTGATGTTTAATGAGGCAGGTGTAAAGGTTATCCGTCTCGGTCTGCACTCGGGAGGAAATGTTGAGGAAGGCTTTGTTGCAGGACCTTATCATCCTGCTTTTAAAGAGCTTTGTGAGGGTAAAATTTACCTTGATAATATTTTATCTTCCCTTGAAAATGAGGGCATAAAAGCGGGTAAAGCTCAAATAGAAGTTGGCTCAAGCTTTATTTCCATGGCAACGGGGCATAAAAAATGCAACATAGAAAAGCTCAAAGAAATGGGCTATGATATAAAATTTATTCAAAATAAAGACTTTGAAAAATATGAAGTCAGGGTGAAAACATAATTCACTATTGACGTGAGGTTGACAGTATGATATTAACAGCACTTGAAATGCAAGGCTTTAAATCCTTTCCCGAAAAGACAACCTTAAATTTCGGCAAAGGCATAACGGCAGTTGTAGGGCCTAACGGCAGTGGGAAAAGTAATATTTCCGATGCCGTAAGGTGGGTTTTAGGCGAGCAGTCAAGCAAGTCTCTGCGCGGCTCAAAAATGGAGGACGTTATTTTTGACGGCACTAAGGTAAGAAAACCCTACGGCTTTGCTCAGGTTACACTGCGTCTTGATAACAGAGACAGAAGCCTTAAAAATTACGATACCGATGAGGTTGCCGTTACAAGAAGATATTACCGTTCGGGCGAAAGTGAATATAAAATCAACGGAGTAAGTGTGCGTCTTCGTGATGTACACGAAATGTTTATGGATACAGGTCTCGGCCGTGACGGTTATTCAATGGTCAGCCAGGGCAAAATTGCCGATATGGTAAGCGGAAAAGGCAAGGAATGCCGTGAAATGCTTGAAGAGGCAGCCGGAATTTCCTCTTACCGTTACAGAAGAAATGACTCCTTAAAGCGCCTTTCGCAAGCCGAGGAAAATCTCGTCCGTTTAAGGGACATTCTTACGGAGCTTGAAAGCAGGATAGGCCCCCTGAAAACCCAAAGTGAAAAGGCACAGAAGTTTATTGTTTTAGCTGAGGAAAAGAAAAAACTTGAAATCGGCTTGTGGCTTTGTCATATAGATAAATTACGCAGTGATTTAAGAACCGAGGAGGACAGGCTCACCGTTGCAAGAGGTCATTACGGCGAAGTGGAAAGTCAGCTCGCTTTAATTGAACAGGACATTGAAAAGACGATTAAGGCAGTTCAGGACATCAACATTGAAATTGACGAAATTCGTGAAAACCTGTCACTTTTAGAGCAGGAAACAGCAAATGCCGCGGGAAATCAAGCTGTTTTGAGAAACTCAATTGAGCATAATAAAGAGACAATCGAGCGAATTTTAAGAAGCCGTGATGACAGTGAAAACAGTAAAAATCAGCTTTTAAAGGAAATTGAAACCGAAGAAAAGCTTATCAGTCAAATTGAAAAAATCAAAGCGGAAAAAACAACGGCCCTTGAAGAGGTTAACGCAGAGCTTGAAAAAATCAAACAAAACAGCGGTCAGCTTCAAAGTGAAAGCGACGAAATTTCAAGGGAAATCACTGCCCTTACTGCGCTTCTTGCCGATAACAGAGTAAAGCTTTCAACGGCTCTTTCAAGTAAAAACGAAATCCTTTCAAGAAAGGAAATTGTGGACAGCTTGCTTTCTCAAAGAAAAGCTGCCGTCAATGCTGCCGAAAGTGGAAAAGTTGCTTGTCAAAAGCAAATCACAAAGGTCGACGAGGAAATTTCTTCCCTTAAAAATGCCCTTGACGGTTACAAACTTATGTTTAAGGGCAAAGATGAAAAGGCTGACAAATTAAAGCGTGAGCTTGATGAGAAGTCCTTTGAAAATCAGCGTATCAATTCAAAAATTAAAATGCTCGGTGAACTTGAAAAAAATATGGAGGGTTATTCGGGCGCAGTTAAACGTGTTATAAAAGAGGGCGAAAAAGGTGCCTTAAAGGGTATTCACGGCACAATTTCACAGCTTATTTCTGTTGAAAGTGAATATGCCGTTGCTGTTGAAACCGCCCTGGGAAATACCATACAGAACATTGTAACCGACAGTGAAAACGATGCTAAGGCGGCAATCAACTTCCTTAAAAATGCAAGCTTAGGCCGTGCAACCTTTCAGCCGATTTCGGCAATCAAGGGTAAAAGCCTTGAGGAAAAGGGACTTGAAGACTGTTACGGCTTTGTGGACATGGCAGTAAATCTTATTGAATTTGACGGCATTTACGGTGAAATTATCTCATCGCTTTTAGGTAAAACCGTTGTTTGCGAGGACTTGACAAGTGCCATTGCAATTGCAAAAAAGTACAGCCACCGCTTTAAGCTTGTTACCCTTGACGGACAAGTTATAAATGCCGGAGGCTCAATGACCGGCGGCTCCCAGGACAGAAGCACGGGTATTCTTACAAGAAGCACCGAAATTGAAAAGCTCAAGGAAAAAAGCACCAAAACCGAAAAGGAAGTTTTGCAATTAAGTGAAAGCTATGAAAAAATTCTTGCGGAATTGAGTGCCCTTGAACGTGAAATTTCCACTTGTGAAAAGAGCCTTTCAGCTTGTCAGGAGGAAAAAATCAGGCTTCAAGGTCAGTTTAACCTTATAAATGAGCAGCTAACTTCTGCAAAAAATGCCTTTGATGAGCTTACAAAGGAAAAAGGCAGTGCCGATGACCGCCTTAATGACCTTGAAAGTGAGTGCGAAAAATATCGCGAAACTGTTGAAAGCTACAGCGTGAGAATAAAAGACGACGAAGAAAAGCTTGTGCTTTTAAATGAAAAGTCCAAGGATTTTGTTGAGCAAAGTCAGGCACTGGGTGAAAAAATTTCCAAGCTGAGCCTTGAAATTCACGGCGCAGGAAAAGACCACAGTGCAAGAACACAGGCACTCAACCTTTTAAAGGCAAGACTTTTAAGTCACGAGGATAAGGATAAAGAGCTTGACAGTGAAATTGAAGCAATTAAAAATAAAAACTCCCGGCTTGAAAAGGAAATTCTTGACCTTGCAAAGCTTTGTGAAAGCTTTGAAGCTAAAAAGAAAGAAGCTAACGAAAGAATTATTGCTTTGCAGAAAAAGCGTGCAAGTCAAGAGGAGAGGTCAAGCGTTTTAAGAACTAACGAAAGAAATAAAACCTCCGAAAGAGAAAAAATAAGCGGTGAGCTTGCCCGACTTGAAGAGAGAAAAGAGGCAATGAACAAGGATTACCTTGATACGGAAAACAAGCTTTTTGAGGAGTATCAGCTGACAAGACGTGAGGCAGAAGCAGAAGTGGAAAAGCCTGCGGAAATTCGTGCCGCACAAAAAACTCTCAATGAAATCAAGGGAAAAATCCGCGCTCTGGGCTCAGTTAATGTGGGTGCTATTGAGGAGTACAAGGAAGTTAAAGAGCGTTATGAGTTTATGAATGAACAGGTAACCGACGTTGAAAAGAGTAAAAAAGAGCTTATCAAGCTGATAACCGAACTTACTGACAAAATGGCCTATCAATTCAGGGAGCAATTTACAAAAATCAACGCTAACTTTAACGATACCTTCCGTGAGCTTTTCGGCGGCGGCAAGGCAGAGCTTATAATAGAAGACCCGACGGATATACTCGAAAGCAACATTGATATTAAGCTTCAGCCACCGGGTAAAAACGTCAAGCGTCTTGATTCCCTTTCAGGCGGTGAAAAGGGACTTTCGGCAATTGCACTTTTGTTTGCGATTATGAAAGTTAATCCGGCTCCCTTTTGTATTTTTGACGAGGTGGAAGCCGCCCTTGACGATGTTAACGTAACACGTTATGCTCAGTATGTGAGAAAAATGACGGAAAACACACAGTTTATCCTCATTACTCACAGACGAGGCACTATGGAAGAAGCAGATATGCTCTACGGCATTACAATGCAGGAGCAGGGTGTGTCAAAGCTTCTTGAACTTAAAACAGCGGAGCTTGCAAAACAGCTCGGAATAACAGGATAAAGGTGGATTACTATGGGAATATTTAAGAAATTCGGCTTTGGCCTTAAAAAGACCCGTGAGGGTATGACAGGCAGAATAGAGGACGTACTCGGTGCTTATGAGGAAATTACGGACGATTTTTATGATGACCTTGAGGAAGCTCTCATTATGGGCGACATCGGTATGAAAACTGCCGTAGATATTGTGTCGGAGCTTCGTAAACGTGTAAACCGCAACGAGGTCAGAAACCCCAAACACGCAGGTATGGTAATTTCGGATATTATTGCCGAAATGATCGACGGCGGTGAGGATATGGGTCTTATTACAATCCCGTCAATTATCCTTGTAATAGGTGTTAACGGTGTAGGTAAAACTACCACAATAGGCAAGCTTGCCGCCATGTATAAAAAAGAGGGCAAAAAGGTAATTTTAGGGGCTGCCGATACCTTCCGTGCCGCCGCTATTGAACAGCTTGAAATCTGGGCTGAAAGGGCAGGTGTAGACATAATCAAGCATAAAGAGGGTGCAGACCCTGCCGCAGTTGTTTACGATACCATTGAAGCAGGTATTTCCCGTGACTGTGACATTATCATTTGCGACACCGCAGGCAGACTTCACAACAAGAAAAACCTTATGGATGAGCTTGCTAAAATTTACAGAGTTGTTGAAAAGAAGCTCCCCTACGCCGACCGTGAAATTCTTTTGGTTCTTGACGCTACAACAGGTCAGAATGCGGTAAACCAGGCAAAGGAATTTATGAATGTTGCTGAGCTTACGGGTATTGCCCTTACAAAGCTTGACGGCACAGCAAGGGGTGGTGTTGTGCTCACAATTAAAAATGAGCTTAAGCTTCCCGTAAAGTTTATCGGTGTTGGCGAGCAGATTGATGACTTACAGCCCTTTAATCCCAAGCTTTTTGCAAAGGCTCTTTTTGAAGACGTTGCAAAGCAGGAAAAGGAAGCTGAGGAGGAATAAACGTGAAGTTTATTATTGCAACCCACAACAAGAAAAAATGTGCCGAAATGAGCCGTATACTTTCACCCTTAGGCGTTGAGGTTTACACGGCGGAGATGTTAGGTATAAGCCTTACCGACGCAGAGGAAACAGGCGCAACCTTTAAAGAAAAT
The DNA here is from genome assembly GCA_051880695.1 of Acutalibacteraceae bacterium. Taxonomy (GTDB): domain Bacteria; phylum Bacillota; class Clostridia; order Oscillospirales; family Acutalibacteraceae; genus UBA6857. Next base: position 68,514 of record JBJEOK010000010.1, read on the forward strand.
GCCTTAATTAAGGCAGAGCTTGGCTGTAAGGAAAGCGGGTACCCCTGTATAGCTGATGACAGCGGACTTTGCGTTGACTTTTTGAACGGTGAGCCGGGTGTACATACTGCCCGTTACAGCGGTGTGCACGGTGACGATGAAGCCAACATTCAAAAGCTTTTAACCGTGATGAAAGATGTGCCCGAGGAAAACAGGGGCGCATACTTTGCATCGGCAGTATGTGTATATTTTCCCGACGGCAGAGTGCTTGATGTTGAGGGCAGATGCTATGGAAAAATCGGCTTTGAAAAAAGAGGTAATGACGGCTTCGGCTATGATCCTGTTTTTATGGTAGGTGAAAAAAGCTTTGCAGAGCTTTCCGCTGAGGAAAAAGACGCCGTCAGCCACAGAGGTGAAGCACTCAGAAAGCTCACCGATATTTTACCCCAATATATCAATAAATAAATTTATAGGAGTTTATACATGACAGGAAAAGAAAGAGCAAAATTCAGAGCTGCGGCTAACCATCTTGAGCCTCTTTTTCAGGTAGGTAAAGGCGGTATGAGTGACGCACTCATTAAGCAAACAGACGACGCTCTCAGGGCAAGGGAGCTTATAAAGGTTAAGGTTTTACTTGAATCTTCACCCATAACACCGAGGGAAACTGCCGACGAGCTTGCAAAGGCAACCGGTGCAGAGGTTATACAGGTAATAGGCGGTGTAATTGTTCTTTACAGGGAAAGTCCCGAGCTTAAAGAAAAGGCAATTCAAAAGGAAAAGAACAGGAAAAAAGCCGCAAAGCTTCAAAAAGAAAAGATGTACCAAAAAAGAAAAGAAGAAGAAAAGAAATTTCGCTTTTCAGTAAAATCAAAGGGTAACAGATGATGAAAATAGGTATTTTAGGCGGTACTTTTAATCCGCCGCATCTCGGTCACAAAAGGTTAGCTGAAAAAGCAATTCAAAAATTAGGCCTTGATAAGGTGCTCATTATCCCTACGGCAACTCCGCCGCATAAAGCGGCTTCGGATTTAGCTTGCTCAAAGGATAGGCTTAGAATGTGTAAGCTTACTTTTAAGGAGGATATTTTTGAAGTAAGTGATATTGAAATTAAACGTGAGGGTAAAAGCTACAGCTTTGACACCGTAACCGAGTTAAAAAAGCTTTATCCCGAAAGTGAGCTTTATTTCATAATCGGCTCGGATATGCTTCTTTCTTTTGATAAATGGTATAGGTATAAGGACATTTTGGCTTTAGTTAAGCTTTGCGTAATCTCCCGTGAAAATGAAATAACTTCCGCCGCTTTAAAAAGCTATGCCGAAGAAAGCTTAGGATTATATGAAGAAAAAGGCGATATTTTTATTATAAATGCAGAGCCTTATCCCTGCTCTTCAACCAAGCTCAGGCAAAAGGTAAAAAACGGCGAAAAAATAAGTGAGTTTTGTGAAAAAAACACGGCAGAATATATTTGTGACAGAGGTTTATATAACGGCCTCTATGATAATTACATTGAAATTTTAAAAAGCAGGCTGAAAGAAAAAAGGCTTGTTCATTCCTTGTGTGTTGCCGACAGTGCTTATTTTCTCGCGGAAAAATACGGTGCCGACAAAAAGAAAGCTTATCTTTCAGGCCTTTTGCACGATATAACCAAGCAAACAAAAGATGATGAACAGTTGCAAATCCTTGAAAAAGGTGGTATAATGCTTTCCTGTGTTGAGAAAATGGGCAAAAAGACCTGGCACGCTATGTCAGGTGAAGCCTATCTTCGCACACAGCTCGGTGTAAATGACAGCGAAGTGCTTTCTGCCGTAAGGTATCACACAACGGGCAGGGGCGGTATGACCTTGCTTGAAAAGGTGATTTTTGTAGCCGACTTTATTTCCGAGGACAGAGATTATGATGACGTTGAGGTTATTCGCTCTCTTGCGTGGAATGAGGGAATTGATGAGGCCTCTTTTTACGGCTTGCAGTATACTATAAAAGAGCTTGCTGACGGCGGATATGTTATCCACCGGGACAGTGTTGATTTTTACAATGAATTATCAATAAAATTTTCGGAAAGGAAAGCGTAATAAATGACAGAGCTTGAAATTACAAAAGAAATTGTCAAGGTCCTTGATAAGAAAAAGGCGACTGATATTTTAGCAATTGAAACAGCGGAGCATACAATCGTTTCAGACTATTTTGTAATTGCTTCGGGTACATCAAATACCCACGTAAAATCCCTTGCAAATGAAGTTGAGTATGAGCTTTCACAAAAGGGTATTGAACCGCTTCACATCGAGGGCAGAGCAACAGGCTGGATTTTACTTGATTACGGCAGTGTACTTGTTCACATTTTCACAGGCGAAAGCAGAGATTATTACAATCTTGAACGCTTGTGGCAAGATGCGGCACAGGTTGATATAAGCGATATTATTACTGAAAACTAATTTATAAAACGGAGTGATAAAAGTGTATTATGATTTTAAAGCCACTGAAAAAAAGTGGCAGGACAAATGGGAAGAAGCAGGCGTTTTTCACGCTGAAGACGGCTCTGACAAAAAGAAGTTTTATGCCCTTGTAGAGTTTCCTTATCCCAGCGGTGCAGGTATGCACGTAGGTCACATTAAGGCTTATTCAGGCCTTGAGGTTGTTTCACGTAAAAGGAGAATGGAGGGCTATAACGTACTTTTCCCCATCGGTTTTGACGCTTACGGACTTCCCACTGAAAACTACGCTATCAAAACAGGTATCCATCCGAGACAGGTTACCGATACCAACATTGCAAAATTCACCTCACAGCTTAAAAAGGTAGGCTTCTCTTTTGACTGGAGCAGAGTTGTTGACACTACCGAGGAGGACTACTACAAGTGGACACAGTGGATTTTCCTTAAAATGTTTGAACACGGTCTTGCTTTCAGGGATAAGACCCTTGTTAACTACTGCCCCTCCTGTAAGGTTGTGCTTTCAAATGAGGACTCACAGGGCGGTAAGTGTGATATTTGCCACAGCGATATTGTTCAAAAGAGTAAAGACGTTTGGTATCTTCGTATAACAGAATATGCCGATAAGCTTCTTGAGGGACTTAAAGAGGTTGATTATCTTCCCAACGTAAAGCTTCAGCAGGAAAACTGGATTGGTAAATCAACAGGTGCTTTTGTAAACTTCACTGTTAAAGATACAGATGAAATTTTAAAAGTTTACACAACCCGTCCCGATACACTTTTCGGTGTAACCTTTATGGTTATGGCTCCCGAGCATCCCATGCTTGACAAGTACAGTGAAAAAATCACAAACTTCAATAAGGTTGAAGCTTACAGAAAAGAATGTGCAAAGAAAACCGAGTTTGAAAGAACTCAGCTTGTAAAAGATAAAACAGGCGTTAAGCTTGAGGGCTTTGTTGCCGTCAACCCCGTCAACGGTAAGGAAATCCCCATTTTCATTTCCGACTATGTTATGATGGGCTACGGTACAGGCGCAATCATGGCTGTGCCTGCACACGACCAACGTGACTATGACTTTGCAAAGGAATTTGATATTGACATAATAGAAGTTATCAAAGGCGGCGATATCTCGGTTGAAGCTTATACCGGTGACGGTGAAATGGTAAATTCCGGCTTCCTTAACGGCTATAAGGATAAGAAGTCCTCAATTGAAAAAATGCTTGAATATCTCACTGAAAAAGGCATTGGCGAAAAGGGTGTTCAGTACAAAATGAAGGACTGGGCATTTAACCGTCAGCGTTATTGGGGCGAGCCTATTCCCATTGTATATTGTGATGACTGCGGTATGGTTGCCGTGCCTTATGATGAGCTTCCGTTAAAGTTACCTGAGGTTGAAAATTTTGAGCCGGGTCAGGACGGTGAAAGCCCCCTTGCAAAAATTGACTCCTTTGTTAACTGCACCTGTCCTAAGTGCGGTAAAAAGGCAAAAAGAGAAACTGACACAATGCCTCAGTGGGCAGGTTCATCATGGTACTTTTTAAGATATATTGACCCCCACAACAATGAAGCCTTTGCCTCAAAAGAAAAGCTTGAATATTGGGGTCCCGTTGACTGGTATAACGGCGGTATGGAGCACGTTACACGTCACCTTATCTATTCACGCTTCTGGCATAAGTTCCTCTATGACATCGGTGAAGTACCTTATTCAGAGCCTTATCTCAAGAGAACTGCTCAAGGTCTTATTTTAGGTCCCGACGGTGACAAAATGAGCAAGTCAAAGGGCAATGTTGTTGACCCTAACGACGTTGTTGAAACCTACGGTGCAGATGTACTTCGTACATATATCCTCTTTATGGGTGACTATGAAAAGGCTGCTCCCTGGTCTGAAAGCAGTGTTAAGGGATGTAAGCGTTTCATTGACAGAGTATGGAATCTTCAAGAGATTTTAACCGACGGCGATGAATATTCAAAGAAGCTTGAAACATCTTTCCACAAGACAGTTAAAAAGGTTTCACAAGACTTAGAAAACCTTAAATATAACACAGCTATTGCCGCACTTATGACACTTCTTAACGAAATTTATGATGTCGGCTCAATCAATAAGAAAGAGCTTACAACATTCATTTCACTTTTAGGACCCATTGCTCCTCACGTAACAGAAGAGCTTTATGAAAAGCTCGGCGGTGAAACACTTCTTGCCGTTGCTCCCTGGCCTGATTATGATGAAGCAAAATGTGTTGACAGTGAAATTGAAATTGTTGTTCAGGTCAACGGAAAGCTTCGCGGAAAGTTAAGTGTCCCCGCAGAAATTGAAGCTGCCGATGCAATTGCCATGGCTAAAAAGGACGAAAAGGTCGCTGCTGAAATCAGCGGAAAGACTGTTGTCAAGGAACTCTACGTTAAAGGCAGACTTGTAAATATCGTTGTAAAATGATAAAATAACGTAAATTATGTAAATTTGCTCGCTATTACTATTGACAAGTTTAAATTATTATTGTATAATTTATTTCAAATCCGTATGTGGAAATAACCCCTGCTAACAGGTAAGGGAGGGAAATATAAATGAGTCAGGTAAAAGTTAAAGAGAACGAGTCACTCGACAGCGCTCTCAGACGTTTTAAGAGACAGACTTCACGTGATGGCATCATCCAGGAGGTTCGTAAAAGAGAACACTACGAAAAGCCGTCAGTAGCAAGAAAAAAGAAGTCTGAGGCTGCTCGTAAGCGCAAGTTTAAGTAATTTTAAAATCACCCGTGGACTTCTTCCTCGGGTGATTTATCTTTATATATGAAAGGATGACCCGTATGACAGCAAAGCTTAAAGCCGATTACCTGAAAAAAGGTGAAGCCGCACTTATTATGAGTGAGGAAAATGTATCTTATTTTACCTGCTTTCATTCAACAAACGGCTACCTGATTGTTACAAGTGAAAGGTCATATTTTTTAACCGATTCAAGATATATTGAAGCGGCACAAAACAAAATTACCTCCTGTGATGAAGTGTTGCTTTTAAAAAGCTTTAAAAGCGATGTTGTCGGTCTTTTAGAAACGCTTAACATAAAAAAGCTTTACCTTGAAAGCGAAAGAATAACAGTTGCAAGGTACAATGAAATTTCTTCCCTCATTCCCTTTGCCGAGGTTATATGTAACGGCAGCCTTGACAAGGCAATTTCCGATATCAGGATAATAAAAAGCCTTGAGCAAAAGGAAAAAATAATAAAGGCACAGCGTATTGCCGAAAAAGCCTTTGACCATATTTTGCATTTTATTGATACGGATAAAACCGAAAAAGATATTGCCCTTGAGCTTGACTTTTTTATGCTTAAAAACGGCGCAGACGCTCTTTCCTTTGAAACAATTGCCGTAAGCGGTAAAAACAGTTCTATGCCCCACGGAGTGCCCACCGACAAAAAAATCGAAAAAGGCGATTTTATTACAATGGATTACGGCGCAGTGGTTGATTTTTACCACAGCGATATGACAAGAACAGTTGCCGTAGGTGAAGTTTCTTCAAATCAAGCAGAGGTCTATGAAACAGTCCTCACTGCACAAAAAGAGGCCCTTAAAAAAATCAGGGCAGGGGAAAGCTGTAAGGATGTTGACGCTGTGGCAAGAAACATCATTAAAAATGCCGGTTACGGTGAATACTTCGGTCACGGCTTAGGTCACGGTGTAGGTGTTGAAATTCACGAAGCGCCGTCACTTAATCCTACAAGTGAAACTGTTTTACAAGAGGGCTACATTGTCACTGTTGAGCCGGGTATATATCTGCCGGGCGAATTCGGTGTGAGAATTGAAGATATGGTTTTTGTAACGGCTGACGGCATTGAAAATCTAACCAATAGTGAAAAAAAGCTAATAGTTTTATAACTTATGTTAATCTTATTATAAAAGAGGTGAGCTTTAATGTTGTACGATCTGGAAGAAAAACAGGAAAAAGCCTTGCTTGTCAGTGTTGACACAGGTGATTTTGATGCAGAGGTGTCCATTGATGAATTGGGTGAACTCGCATCTACGGCAGGTGCTGAAGTTGTAGGCAAGGTTATACAAAAAAGGGAAGCACCTGAAAAGGCAACTTATGTAGGTGTGGGTAAGCTTGCTGAAATTATTGCATTTTGTGAAACTAATGACGTTGACCTTATTATAGTTGACAACGAGCTTTCACCCTCACAGCAGCGTAACCTTGAAAAGCTCACTAAGGTGCGTGTTATCGACCGCACAATGCTGATTCTTGATATTTTTGCCTTGAGAGCAAGAACCTCCGAGGGTAAGCTTCAGGTTGAGCTTGCACAGCTTAAATATCAGCTGCCCCGGCTTGCCGGTCAAGGTACCTCACTTTCAAGGCTCGGCGGTGGTATCGGCACAAGAGGTCCCGGTGAAACAAAGCTTGAAAGTGATAAACGTCACATAAGACGCAGAATACAAAAGCTTGAAGAGGAGCTTCAGGCCCTGGAAAAGCGCCGTAATCAAATGCGAAAACGCCGTGAAAAAGACGGCGTTCAGACTGTTGCCATAGTCGGCTATACCAATGCAGGCAAGTCTACACTTATGAATGCTTTAACCGATGCAGGCGTCCTTGCACAAAACAAGCTTTTTGCAACCTTGGACCCCACCTCAAGAGCGCTGACTTTACCCGACGGCAGACAGGTTATGTTAATTGACACCGTAGGACTTATAAGACGTCTGCCCCATAAATTAGTGGAGGCTTTTAAGTCCACCTTAGAGGAAGCTTCAGCGGCAACGGTTATTTTAAATGTGTGCGACGCCTCGGACGAACACGCGGCAGAGCACCTTGAGGTTACCAAAAACTTGTTAAATGAGCTTAACTGTGAAAATAAGCCCATTATTTCCGTTATGAACAAGTGTGATTTGGTAGGTGACATTTATGCTATGCCTACTTTCGGTAAAACGGTTATGATTTCCGCACTTAATAAACGCGGCTTTGATAAGCTTCTTGATATGATTTTGGCAGAGCTTCCGCCCACAAGAAAAACCGTTGAACTGCTGATACCCTTCAGTGAGGGCGGTTATGCCGCTAAAATCCGTAAAGAGGGGATAGTCCATGAGGAACAGTACCGTCCCGAGGGACTTTATATGAAAGCTACAATAGATATCAACTTGCTTGAGTTTGGGAAACAGTGGCTTGTGTAACAGTGGTTTCTTCTTCTTTTGGTAAAGAAAAACCGTGCATAAAGCCACCCAGCTCTACCGAGCAAATATCTCCGCCTATAACAGTTCCGTTATAAACCAAAAGGTTGCCCCGAATGGCTCCGTCGGAGTTTTCGCGGTCGGGATAGTTGGTGATTTCATAGCTCCATGATTTCACACGGACACCTTTGTAATCTTCAAGGTCGAGATTTTGCTCTTTTTGAATGAGATTATATTCGTTATAGGCGGTGTCAAATTCTTCGGGAATGACAACCTCTTTTACCTCAAGAGGCTCCGCCTTAACTGTCCAGCCGAATTGTTTAAAAAAGGCTACTCTTTCTTCGTTTGTCTCTGCTTTTAGTGAAATGTTTTTCATTGAGGCCACATTTGCCGTTTTGTTACTTGAAACGGATAAGGTTCCGCCTATAACCACTAAAGCTGCGGCAAGAAAGCAAATCAAGTATTTTTTTAGTTTAGCAGACTTTATCGAAACTACAAACATAATTATTACCAACCTTTCTGTTTGTAAAAATATATGTTTGAGTTTCATTTTTAAGAACAAAAAATCCGGAGAGGTGTTTTATGGATTATATACCCTATAATTCGAGAAATCTTTTACATAAAAGCACATTTGGAGCAGTCAGAGAGGGTGAACACTTTGTTTTTAAGGTTGTGCTTCCCCGTTCGTTACAGTGCAGCGGCGTAAACCTTGTTATAAAAAGTGACAAGGGTGAAAATAAGTATATTCCTATGTCCTGGCTTTCAATGGAGGGTGACGGTGAGGAATGGTGGGCACTTGGTTACACTGCCGAAAGTGCCGACATTTATTTCTATTATTTTGAATATCAAACACCCTGGGGATGTACAAAAATAATGCATCACGGTGACTGTTTAGGTTCACTTTCGGGCGGTACCGAAAGCTGGCAGCTCAGTGTTTACGCAAAGGATTTTTCCACTCCCGATTGGTTAAAGGGCGGTGTTTTTTATCAAATATTCCCCGATAGGTTTAATTTTTCGGGCAAGGCGAAAAAGAATGTGCCCTCTGACAGAATACTTCGCACCGATTTTGACGGCGAGCCTTATTGGAGACCCACAAAAGACGGTAAAGTTTTAAATAACGATTATTTTCAAGGCGACCTCAAAGGTATTGAACAAAAGCTTTCTTACCTTGAAAGCTTAGGTGTCACTTGCCTTTATCTCAACCCTATTTTTGAGTCTCAGAGTAACCACCGCTATGACACCTCCGATTACAGCAAAATTGACCCCTTGCTTGGTACGGAAGCTGATTTTATTTCGCTTTGTGAAAAGGCGAGAAAAAAGGGTATCTCTGTTATACTTGACGGCGTTTTCAGCCACACGGGTGACGACAGCATTTACTTTAACAAGTACGGCAGATATGAAACCTTAGGTGCTTATCAGTCGAGTGAGTCAAAGTATCACTCCTGGTATAAATTCGTTGACTTTCCCCACGAATACCATTCTTGGTGGGGCATAAGCATACTGCCTGAAATTGAGGAAAGCTCTCCTGAATTTATCGACTTTATTACGGGGGAAAAGGGTATAGTCCGCAAATGGATGCGTCTTGGCGCGAGAGGCTGGCGACTTGATGTTGCTGATGAGCTGCCCGACGTTTTTCTTGACGCACTTCGTAAAGCCGTTAAGCAGGAAAACCCGGAGGCCTTGGTTTTAGGTGAGGTGTGGGAGGACGCGTCAAACAAGTGCAGCTACGGTCAAAGACGGCGTTATTTTGGCGGAAAACAGCTTGACAGCGTTATGAATTACCCCTTTGCCGAGGCGATAATTTCTTTTATAAGAAGCGGTGTTGTTGAGGGCTTTTCCGACAAAATTATGACTGTGCTTGAAAATTATCCAAAGTGCTGTGTTGACGTGCTTATGAATCACATCGGCACCCACGATACAATGCGGGCAATTACCGCCTTAGCAGGTGAAAGCTGTGAATACCGCGACAGACAATGGCAAAGTGAACACTTTTTAAATGAAAATCAGTATGATTTAGGTGTGAAGCTTTTAAAGTTAGCGGCAGTTATACAGTTTACGCTTCCCGGTGTGCCGTGTATTTATTACGGTGACGAGGCGGGTATGCAAGGCTATAAGGACCCCTTTAACCGCAGGTTTTATCCTTGGGGTAAGGAAAATAAAGAGCTTGTTAAATTTTATAAGAACTTAGGCAAAATGAGAAAGAGCCTTACCTGTTTAAAAGACGGTGAATATCACACTGTTTCCGAAATGCTCGGCTGTCTTGCCTTTGTAAGGAAAGCTAAGGATGAGGAAATTATGGTAATAGTCAACCGCAACGACCACGAAATTGAATATTATCTTCCCTGTGATTGGCACAATGCGAAGGCAGTCTTTGGCGGTGAAATGTTAGGTCAAAAGGCAAAAATACAGGGACTTGATGCAATAATATTAAAAAAGGAGAATGAAAAATGAGCGACTGGACAGAGGTAAAAATCAGCGTTGATGCTGAAAATATTGATAGGGCAGGGGACATAGCCTCAATGGTTGTGCCTTACGGAATTTATATTGAGGATTACCGCGATCTTGAAAGTCAGGCCTGGGAAATTGCCCACATTGACCTTATTGATGAGGACTTATTAAAAAAGGACAGGTCAAAAGCAATTGTTCACGTTTATATTTCACCTGAGGAAAACCCTCAGGAGGCAGTTGCTTTTTTGCGTGAAAGATATTCTGCTGAGGGTATTGACAGCGAAATTATTTTAAATCAGTGCAAAAATGAGGATTGGGAAAACAACTGGAAACAGTATTTCCACCCCATGCCCATAGGTGAAAAGCTTCTTATAAGACCCACTTGGGAAGACGAATTTGACGCGCAGGGCAGAACCGTTCTCAACATTGAACCGGGACTTGCTTTCGGTACAGGTACACACGAAACAACCCGCCTTTGCCTTGAAACCTTGGAAAAGCACATCACACCCGAAACGACGGTGCTTGACATCGGCTGCGGCAGCGGTATACTTTCTATTGCGGCACTGCTTCTCGGTGCAAAAAAGGCGGTAGGTGTTGACATTGACGCCCTTGCAGTTAAAACGGCAAAGGAAAACGGTGAGGTCAACGGCTTGCGTGAGCCTGAATACACAATTTTACAAGGCAACCTTACAGACAAGGTTGAGGGTAAATTTGACATTGTTGTGGCTAACATTGTGGCTGACGTTATAATTATGTTTTGCAAAGACGTGGCTTCGTTTATGAAAGAGGGAGGACTTTTCATTACCTCGGGTATTATTGATACAAGGGAACAGGATGTGCTTGACGCTTTTAAAAAGTACGGCTTTAAGGTTAAAGCAAGGCATACGCAAGGCGGTTGGGTGTGCTTTGAATGTGAATGAGAATATGTGATTTTACTGTAAAAAATTACAAGCCTACCGTTTTCGGCAGACTTGTAATTTTTTATTCGGACTGTTTTTAAGTCTCTTTTTATTTTATTTTTGTGAGTTGATAAAATCGGCAAGCTCACCGATGGTTGTGCACTTGTAAAATTCCTTAACACTGACGGATATACCTGTTTTAGACTGAACCTCATCAATGATACAGGCGGCGTCAAAGGAGCTAAGTCCCAGATCCATCATAAGATTGGTGTCGGCATTGATAACCTCTTCTTCGGTATAGTTTTCGATAATACTAATCAGTTCCTGCATAATTATATCCTCTCTTTCGGTGTAATTTTTGCTGTTTCCAGAATTTCTCCTACCTTAATTTCCGGGTTTTCACTTCCGGCAAGGAGAGCAGCCCTGATCTTTTCATAGAATACTTCAATGCTGTTTTTAGGATCCGGAGTCTTTCTGTATTCAAAGACAAACTCAAAGCCTGAATCGTTGGCTCTGTGACGAACAGTTAAATAAAGAGGTATCATGGACGCACCGTTATTGTACCAGAAGCTTTTAGCAGTCTTTTCTGTTTCCTCGTCAATATTGGGAATTACCATTAAAGGCTGATAGGAGAAGCCCATACTGTCATAGGTTGAGTCGGGAAGAGCTGTTTCCGGCATGGACTTGTGACGCAGAGCCAACATTTCCATAAAGCTAAGAGAACAGTGAGAATAGATGCCGCTTTGAATTTGCTCGATTTCTTCAACGGCTGAAGCAAAGTCGGTGTCGGGAGAAATGATGCTTCTCATAGGGAAGAAGTTAATTCTGATACCGCCGGATTTCTTTTCACCGATGCTTCCTCTTCTGTTGACAATCATTTTAAAGGAGACATCCTGCTCGTTGTCATTGAAAATTGACAGCGCCGTTCTTACGCCCATGGAAAGAGCTGCACATACGGAAAGACCTCTTTCCTTGCACATATTCATAATTTTCTGCGATTCTTCATTGCTCATGTGGAAGATTTTAAGTCCCGCTTCGGGTGTGCCGGAATGAATGTCGCAATAGCGTCTGTCAGGGAATTTCTCCTGCTGCTTTTTAAGTCTGTTGTCAAGCAGATAATCGGTAAATATAGGCTCGGTGGTGGTGGCAAGTGAATCAAACCAGTACTTGCGGTCAGCGTCATGCTTGGGTGAATTGATATAAGCCAGCTCCTTCATAGCCTCGGGGAGATAAGGTCTCATAGGCTTGGGATAAGGCTTGCCTTGGGTTTTGCTCAAATAAATTTCCATTATGTCCTTGAGGAAAACCTTGACTGAAAAAGCATCCATAGCCAAGTGCTGAAGCTTGAAGAAAATGCCGTTATAGCCGTTGGTGAGCTTGACAAGCTTAATCATGTGTAACTCACAGCCAAACATAGGAACCGGTCCGTGGGCGATTTCCATAAGCTTAGCGTCAGCATCTTCCTGACTGAGATGGCTAAGGTCAAGAGTTTCGATTTCCATTGTGCTCTTTTCCTCAACATACTGCAGAACCTTAAACTGCTCGTCGGGAATTAATCTCAGGCGCATTGTGTCGCATCTTGCTACGGCTTCCATTATGGAGTCTTTCATCACTTCAAAATCGAAATCGTTTTTGAAATAATAACCGCAGGCGATATTATTGACAAGGGCGCCCTGACCGTACTGCATAGAGCAGCCGAGCATGAACTGTTGAGGGATTGTTAACGGTATAGCATTTACCGTTCTGCCGTCTTGTAAGGTCTTTTCCATTATTTGTTTTCCCCCTTATCGAAATAAAATTCTGTTCTTTTTATTTTACCCGAAGGTGTTCTTGCAAAGGGCTTGTCCCTGAGCTTCACTTGTGCGATTCTTCTGATTTGCGGTGAATTTTCATTGATTTTTGAAACAATTTCATCAATCATAGCTTTAAGCTCATCCTCGCTCTTGTCACTGTAAAGCTCTCTGTCGGGAAATACTTCGCATACGATTACATCGTTCTCGCCGTAGACGACAACTTCCTTGACGATACTCTCGTCGGCAAAGAGGTTTTCGATTTCCTCCGGTGAAACATTCTCTCCGTTGGAAAGAATAATGAGGTTCTTTTTGCGGCCTACCAGATAAATATGTCCGTCCTTTACAAAACCGAGATCTCCCGTGTGCAAAAATCCGTCATCGGTAAATGCGGCTTTGGTTTGCTCCGGACGTTTATAATATCCTATCATAACCGAGGGACCCTTGACTTGAATTTCGCCGTCTTCGGATCTGACTTCATTGACGGAAAGAATTTTACCGTTGGAATACTTACAGTTGTCCGAGAAATCCGAAGTGGTAATTCTGGGACTGCATTCACTCATTCCGTAGCCTTGACGGGCGGTAATGCCATACTGTTCAAACTCGTCAATGAGCTTTCCGCTGAGAAAAGCACTGCCGGCAATCATTCTTCTGAAGTTTTTACCGACGACCTTTTCTGCAGCCTCTCTTTTTGAAAGGTCGGGATTATTCTTCTGTGTTATCTTGATTCGGGTAAGAATGGACTTACACAGTGAGGGAACGATTCGCATTATGGTAGGTTCAAACCGCAGGAAGTTTTTATATAAATTTTTCATATCACCGTTGAGACAAAGCGTGCCCCCGTCATAGATGGTTTTGAGCACATCACAGCAGTAACAGAAAACATGGTGCATCGGAAGTACAGAGAAGCTGACATCCTCGGTATCCATATTGTATTCGTTATAGCAGGTGTTGGCCGCCATATTTCTGTTTGAGAGCATAACACCCTTGCGGTCACCGGTTGTTCCGGAGGTGTAAACAATCAACGCACAGGCGTCGGGATCAACCTCAACTTCGGACAAAGGTGCATATTCGCTGTTTTTGTCATATTTTTTGAAAATATCGCCGAACCACTTTAAATCACCAAGAGAAATAACCTGCTGTAATCTTGTGTATTTTTCGGATATTTCTTTAGCGCGCGGCAGAAAATCGTCTTCGCAGAAAAGCATTTCGATATCCGCATCGTCAAAAAGCTTCACTGCCTCCTCAACGGTGATATCCGGAGCGAAGGGTACCACCACATTGCCGCTGAAAATCATACCTGTAAGGCAGGCAATGTATTCATAGCCGGTTTTGCCGATAAAAGCGATATGCATTCTTTTTTCAGATACGCTTCTGATATATCGGGCAACGGCAAGGCAGTTTTCATAAAATTCCGTAAAGCTCTTTTCCTGCAATTGGTCACCGATATAATATCTGCAAAATATCTTTTCCCCGTAGCTGTCAGCAGCATGCCTGACAAGCTCTCTGACACTTTTCACATCACTCATACTTCAATCTCCTCTTTAAATTTCTCTTGGTTATTTTGTTAACCGGGACAATTCTAACAAAAATTACCACCCCCGTCAATAAAATAAGCGACAACGATACTTCCTATAAAACATTTGGTGTGTTAGGGTCTAATACGCAGTATAGTGTCATAAATGCAACTAAAGAAAAATTGCAAGTCATATATGCAACATAAATCACTTTTTTGCTAAAATAGTTATTGGGATTTTAACAGATGTGTTTTAATCTTACTGCTGATAATAATATTAAAAGCCCCTGCTTTCGTTTGAAAACAGGGACTTTTCAATTTCAGAAGTAATAGCTCCTATATAATAATTTTTTATGGTTATAGAAGAAGTAATAGAACTATCATAAAATAAATTATGTATTCTTTTCCCTAAAAACTACCCTCAATATAAGTTTATAGTGTTTGCAACTATTTTATTATTTCATAACTTATAATATATGAGCCGAGTATGGATGAAACTTCTGTAACTTTAACTGTTATGGTATCTCCAACTTTTACACCCGGATTGTTTGGTGAGCAAAAATTCAAATGTTCGCCTGTTTGAAGATTATATCCAAACGCACTATTGGGAGAAAGTTCGTTGACTGTGAATGTAACAGTTTTATTTGTCATTTCTTCGCCATTGTTAAGAGCTTCTTCAAAGGTTACTTCGTTTTCGTAATCAACTTTAATTTCAGTGTTTCCTCCGCATGCTACTAATGATAATGCCAGCGTAAAAGCAAGAATAATAGTAAATAATTTTTTCATAAAATTACCTCTTTCATAAATTTTGATTTTAAGCGATTTTTAATATAGAAAAATATGCAACCCCTCCTTTTTATTAAAATTTTAATAAAAAACACAAGCTCTAATTACTGAAAACAATTTTAATAGAATGGCACTATGCTCAATCGACCGAATGAAATTTGTACTTTTAAAAAATACTAAATGCAGATTAAATAAAATGGGCACAAGACACCTGTAAAAATAAAAAAATAGTACCTTTTATATTAAAACTGCTTTATAAAGTTAATATACCACGAAAAATGTTTTTACACAAGTGTTTTTATCCTTTTATATTTAAAATGACGATAATTATTTTTTGTTTTCTACATATTTTTTTGTTGTGCTGTAAACAAAAGAAAATATTTTTAATTTTTTGTATAAAATTTCAATTTTGAATGTTTTCTGTGTGAAAGAGAATATAATAAAAGTTTTATTCAATCAAAACCAATGGTTCAACCAGTGTTATGATTGAATGAAACAATAGCTCTTTAATGTTTATGTAATAATACTGCAAGAGCCAATAATAGATTTAAATTATCAAAATCTATTTATATATTCTTCTCAACTTTCCAAATGTGCGTAAATCTTTTCCCAGACTTCCTCGTCCTGCTCGGTTATCTTCCACCAGTCAAAGGAATTTTTGAAGCTTTTCTTGTCCTCGGCTGTTGTAAAAGCCTTCTTTTTAATTTTAGCTGAAAGCTCTTTAAAGAAATCTCCCATAAGCCCAACAGCCTCAAAGGTGTAATTCGGGTTGTGATTTTTACCGCTGACAGCCATAAATGTGACGTTTTTGTTGCCTTTTAAGCCCTCTTTCATTTTGTTAAAGTGATTTTTAATTTTAACGGTTTTGTCATCGTCGGACTGAATGATAAGCACCTTTGTTTTTGTATTTTTAAGGCTGTCGATTACATTTACCCGGCAATATTCCGGGTTGTTTTCTTCCTCTATTGCAAAAAATCGGCTGTAAAGTCCCTTTATGTTGCAGGTTACCTGCTTAATCATATCATAGGGGCATATAAAACCCGACATTGCTACAACGTGGTTTATTTCGGGAAAATACTTCGGTATATTCATCGCGGCGAACGCGCCCCAGCTGTGACCCATAACATCTACCGTTTTATTTTCAAGCTTTCCGCTTTCTTTTAAAGCAGTCATACATTGAACAAGGTCATTTAAAGACTGTGAAAACCCTCTCGGACTTTCACCCTCGCTTTCCATACAGCCGGTGTGGTCGTAGGAAAAAACAAGGTAACCTTTTTTGCAAAGCATTTCTATTTCTCTGAAATAGGAGCGATGACCTCCGCCCATACCGTGGTCGAAAATTATAAGCTTGTCCTCTTTCACGCTGTCATAAAAGTAAAAGTAGCCTTGAAGCTTTTGACCCTCTGAGCCGTTGAAACAAAAGTTTTCCTTTTTAAGACCGGGAAAATCCTTTTCGCTGAAATAGAAAATTGTGCCGTGGTCGTCAAAACGGCTTAACACTTGATTTTGGTAGATGCTCTCTACTTTTTTTGAAAATATCATTTTAATCAACCTTTCGCCTTATTTCATATTGAGCACTTCATTAAGGGGACCGGCTAAGCATTTGTCACATTTGGGAAGCTTGACGGGATTTTTAACAAAGCCGTTAAATTTAACACGCTTATAGTCAACGGGAAGCTGATATTTTGTAACAAGGTCTATAAGCATTTCTTTTTTACTGCTGTTTTCCCTTGCCGTAATACCTGAAAGAAGTACTTTACAACTGCCTTTGGGTGTAATGCCCTTAACGCAAACCGTAAGTGAGTTAACATTTTTTATAAGGTCAAATTTTGTCTGCTTGCCGTTTACAGTAACGGAAATTTCCTTTGCATCAACAATGTCCTCAAACTTAAAGGTGTAGTTTCTTCTTTGCGGCAGTGAGCTTGTGTTACCCTCGGCAGGGGAGACTGTAAATTCAACGTCACTTTCCTTTTCGCTTACGTTATATTTTGTAATTGCAAAATTGCCCTTTTTAAATTCGTTTGTTTCGCCGTCGTCTTCATAAAGCTCAAACTCGTTGTTGCCTCTGTAAATGCGAATAAGCATATCCTTGGGATTGGAGCAGTCATTGTCTCTGTCATTTGCCGAAAGGGGAATAATAGCGCCCTCTTTTGCAAGCACGGGGATTGATTCAATACCGCGGTACATCTCAAGCATTTTTCCGCCCTCGTAAATTGCACCGGTGTAAATGTCTGTCCATCTGCCCTCGGGGAGCCATACGTTAACACAAGCGAGGTTGGTTTTCGGGTTGAGCTTTGTTGTTATGGGTGCCACCATAAGCTCTGAGCCGAAGAAATACTGATTTTTTACCTTGTAAGCTTCTTCGTTTTCGGGATACTCATAATACATAGGCTCACAAAGAGCAAGACATTTTTTATGTGTGCGATAGTTCATTGAATACAGGTAGGGGATAAAGGCGTGTCTTTCACGCAGAGCCTTAACTGCAAGGGCTTCTGCCTGATACTCGTGCTTCCACGGCTCTTTGCCCATAAATTCATTGCTTGTTGAGTGAAGTCTCATAATGGGGCTGTAAATGCCGTACTGTACCCAGCGTGTGTAAAGCTCGTCATCTTTTGAGCCGCTCATGTGACCGCCTATGTCATGGCTCCACCAGGTGTAGCCGATGTTTGTTGCCGTTGCGGTAAAGTAGGGCTGAAAATCAAGACAGCTCCAACAAATTTTTGTGTCACCTGAAAAGCCTAAGGGATAACGGTGGGAGCCGACCTCAGCATAACGTGAAAGAATAAGGGGACGTTTTTTGCCGTCGGTGTTTGCAAGGGTGTGGTAGTGGTTAAGCGCCCAGAGTGGGTCAAGATTTTTAAGCTTGGTGTTTTTGCCCTGTTGCCAGTCAATCCACCAAAAGTCTACGCCGTCATTTTCATAAGGCTTGTGAAGTACGTTAAAGTATGCGTCAACATATTTCGGGTCGGTTATGTCAAATTCAATGCGTGCTTTTGTCTTGGGGTCAACACCCATTTTTTCGCACATTTCTTCATACATGTCCTCAAAAAAACGCACGCCTTGAGCAGGGTGAAGATTAACGGTAACCTTGAAATTCTTTTCGTGAAGCCACTTTAAAAAGCCCTTGTAATCGGGGAAAAGCTCCGTGTTCCAGCTGTAGCCTGTCCAGCCGTCGCCCTGTAAGAAAAAGCCGGTTCTGTCGGTGATAAATCCAAGCTTATTTCTTGGCATGTTAAAACGTTTTTTTACGTCAACCCAGTGCCAGTCCATATCAATTGTAGCAACTGTAATGGGTATCTCTTTTTCTATAAACTTGTTCATAAGGTCAATGTATTCTTGCTGAGTGTATGCCTTATAACGGCTCCACCAGTTGCCCAGACAATATCTCGGCACAAGGGGCACTTCACCGCAAAGGGAGAAGAAATCTTTAAGGCAAGCTCTGTAATCGTGGTTGTAGCAGAAGTAGTACTCGTCCTTTTTACTGCCTTTTCTCTCGCTTAAAGTTCCGTCAGAGTTGAGAGTAAGTGAAAGGGAGTCGTCAATAACGGCAACACCGTCGGTTGACATAAGTCCGTCACCCAAAGCGATTGGACCCGTTGTCATATCAAGGGTTCTGTATGTACCTTTCAGGTTGCCTTTGTTGAATTGTGTAAGATTTTTGCCGTCTTTCAGTGAGATGCCTATCATCTTTTCGTTTTTGGTATCGTAACGGAAAATAGTTTTTGTTGTCATGATTATGACAATATCGCCGTCTTCGGCGGTTCTTATCTGAGGCTTACAGAAGTTTCTGTTGATAACTGTCTGTGTAGGTGCGTCGATAAATTCCCTGTCAGGGTCAACCTCAACACGCAGAAGCCTTTCGGTCAAAAGCGAAAGACGCACGTTGTTTTTTCTTATGATAAGGCTTTCGTCTGTTTTGATATCGGTGTTGCAAGAGAATGTGTCCGTAAAATATTTTGTGGGTTTATTCATTTTATAGGTGTCCTTTCATATTCTTATACATACTATATAATATAGATTTTTTTAATATATTTCAACCGTGTAAAAAACTTTTGGCAAAACGCACAAAAATATATTATGATTTTCTACCTAACAAATATTGCAACTTAATGGAAATTTTTAAAAGAATATGTTAAAATTAACAAAACTATGTATTTTTTGGAGGAAGTTATGGCAAAAAAAGACAATGTTAAAGCAGTCAGTACATCTGCTTTAGCCGAAAAAAACTATGTGCCTAAAAAAGAGGCACGCGCCTTTGCCCTTGCAGGCTTAGGTCAAGGTCTTGTATACAGCTGTATGTCAAGCTATATTACGGACTATTATATGAATGTACTTATGCTCGATGCGATGTTCGTTATTCTTCTTATGCTCCTTGCAAGAGTATGGGACGCCGTTAATGACCCGATGATGGGTATGATTTCTGACCGCTTTACAACAAAGTGGGGCAGAATGAAGCCTTATCCCGTTATTACCGCATTGCCTATTGCGGCTCTTACAATTCTTATGTTTGTAAATCCCGGCTTTAACACAGCCAAAGACAGTCAGAGCATCTGGCTTTATGTTTTTGTTACGGTGGTTTACGTCGTCTGGGGTATGACCTATACGGTAAGTGACGTTACATATTGGGGACTGCCTAATGTTATGACGCCTAACCCGAAAGAGAGAGGCGTTATCATCTCTGTTGCAAAAACAGTGAACGGTATCGGTTCTGCTGTTACGGTTGCACTTCCTATTATCGTAGGCTTCTTCCTTAAAGATATGGCTCCTATGGAAGCCAGCATTTTAAAGTATGCTATTATGGCTGTCACAATGGCAATAATAGGTATGCCCTTGTTTGCAACGGTCTCTTTTACCGCTAAAGAGAGAATACAGCTTCCCAACGCAACAAAGCGTCCCAAGGGTGAGCCTTCATCTGTAAAGAGAATTTTCACCTGCAAGCCCTTGATGCTGGTTGTCCTTTCAGGTGTGCTTTCATTCGGCAGATATATGCTTCAGGCTGCAGCGCCTCACGTTGCACGTTATTCGGGCTTTTATCTCGGCAGCAAGCCCACCACAGTTGGAGAATATAACAAAAACATTGCAACAGTTTCACTTGTTATTCAGGTCTGTGCCGCTATCGGTATGTTCGGTGCAATGCTTGTTTTGCCCAAGCTTTACAAAAAGTTTGAGTACAAGAGAATTATGATAGTTGCCTGTATCGGCGGCTTTATTGCAACCTGCTTTACACTTGTTATCGGCTGGACAACAAAAAATCTTCTCCTTTGTATTCCCTTTATGCTTATTTCAAGTATACCTCTGGGTGTTATCAATAATGTTTCCTTTGCGATGGTATGTGACTGCCTTGACTACATTGAGTGGAAAACAGGCTTTAGAAATACAGGTCTCGGCTCAGCCTGTCAGTCATTCGTTAACAAAATCGGCAATGCATTTGCAACGGTTATGATTATCGTTATGTATATGCTTGTTAACATCGACGTTGAAAAGCTTAACATCGGTGAGGGTGCTGCCGTTGTTGAGGCAATCAACGGTCTTTCCACAACACAGAACTTTGCAATGTTCTCACTTGTAACAATTGTTCCCGGTATCAGTCTTCTTCTTTGTGCAATACCTCTTTTCTTCTATGACCTTACAGGCGAAAAGAAACAAAAGGTATTCAGTGAGCTTGCACAATTGAGAAAAGAACGCGGAATTAAAATTGACGAATAAATGACAGAGGGGGTTTCATAATGATTTATGTTCCTGTAATTTTAGGTGCAATTACACTTGTTGCATTTATGGTTAAGTGCAACAAAAAAAGAAGCGTCGGCGGTGTTTTCCTTAAAAATACCGTAAGTATGTTCTTTATTATTACTGCCGTTTTGGGCACTTACCTTAACGGTGAGCATTGGCAGTATGCTCTCACGGTTATTACAGGTCTGGCTTTCGGTATGTTAGGCGATATTTATCTTGACCAGAAGTGGGTTTATCCGCCTGACGACAACAAGTACCTTGCAGCAGGTTTTACTTGCTTTGGTATAGGTCACATTGTTTACGTGGCAGGTATGTACATTAAGGCAGAGTTTTCACCTAAGGATATGATTATACCGCTTATTACAGGTCTTGTAGTTGCAGTGGCTAATCTTATCTTGGAAAAGCCTATGAAGCAGGACTTCGGCAAATTCAGACCCGTACTTGCAATTTACGGCTTTGTACTTGCGCTTACTCTCGGTACTGCGGTTATGGCGGCGGTAAAAACAGGGCAGACGGCTTTCATAATTTATGCTGTGGGTGCTGTTTTCTTCTTGCTTTCCGACCTTATTCTTTCACCGATGTATTTCGGTGTGGGCAAGAATACACCTTTCAACTTTGTAATTAACCACCTTACCTATTACATAGGCCAGTATATGATAGCACTTACAATTTTCTTTATGAAATAAAACAAACTGAAAAAATATCCCTCTTGTGTCGGTTAAATCACAAGAGGGATTGCTGTTTTATTCAGTTATTCCAAAACTTTCTGTCAAGGGATCTGTACTGTACCGCTTCGGTAATGTGCTCAAGCTCAATGTTTTCGCTTGCATCAAGGTCGGCAATAGTCCTTGCAATTTTAAGTATTTTGTCATAGGCTCTTGCCGAAAGACCGAGAGTGTCAAAGCATTTTTGCAAAAGCTTTGAGCTTTTTTCGTCAAGCACACAGTACTTTCTTGTAAGCTCAGGCGTCATTTTTGCATTACAGCTTACGTTCTGACCTTTGAAACGGATATTTTGAATGTTTCTGGCTTTATTAACACGCTTTTTGATTTCCTCCGAGGACTCGGCTTTAACCTTACTTGAAAGCTTTTCAAAGTCTACCTGAGGCACTTCAACGTGAATGTCAAGCCGGTCTAAAACGGGTCCGCTTACCCTTGAAATATACTTTGCCGAAGCACCCTTACCGCAGGTGCATTGCTTTGTGGGGTGACCGTAATATCCGCAAGGGCAGGGGTTCATAGCACAGACAAGCATAACATTGCAGGGGTAAGTAAAAGAGCCGGACACACGTGAAATTGTAATTCTTCCGTCCTCGATAGGTTGACGCAATGCCTCAATGGAGGCGCGTGAAAATTCGGGAAGCTCATCAAGGAAAAGCACTCCGTGATGCGAAAGGCTTATTTCACCGGGGTGGGGAATACGTCCGCCGCCTGAAAGACCCGCCGCGGAAATTGAGTGGTGCGGTGAGCGAAAGGGTCTGACCTTTATAAGCGATACATTGTTTTCAAGGACGCCTGAAATTGAGTAAAGCTTTGTAACCTCAAGGCTTTCTTCAAAGGTCATATCGGGTAAAATCGAGGGAAGCCTTTTTGCAAGCATACTTTTGCCTGAGCCGGGAGGACCTATCATAAGCACATTGTGTCCGCCGGCAGCGGCAATTTCAAGGGCACGTTTTGCTTGGCTTTGTCCCATAACGTCGGAAAAATCGGGTATGTATTCTTTATATGAAAGCTGTTCAAAATAATATCTCAGGTCGGATTTTTCAATGGGCTTTATACCTGTAAGGTGGTCATAAAGCTTTTTTACGTTTTCTATCGGATAAATGTCAATGCCTTTAACAACACAACATTCGTTAATATTGTCAAAGGGCACATATATTTCTTTGTAACCTAACTCCTGTGCTTTTATTGTCATAGGTAAAGCACCGCTTACTTTTCTCACTTTTCCGTTTAGTGAAAGCTCACCTAAAAAGCAAGCCTTTTCGGTGTTGCAGGTAAGCTGACCCGTTGCAATTAAAAGGGCTACCAAAATAGGCAAGTCATAAATCGAGCCCTCTTTTTTAATGTCGGCAGGAGTTAAGTTTACGGTGATTCTTGAGCTTGGAAATTTATATCCGCTGTTTTTCATTGCGGAGCGCACGCGGTCCCTTGACTCGCTGACGGCGGTGTCAGGTAAGCCTACAATGTCAAAACGGCCCATTCCGTTGTCGATAGAGGCTTCTATTCCAACCTCGTAGCCGTCAAGTCCGTTAAGTCCCATACTGTTGATTTTAACAAACATTTTTATCAATCCTTTTTTCAGCTTTAACACATTATACTATCAAATTTCTTATTTGTAAATGCTTATTTTTCAAGTGTGGTACCTTTGTAAAAATGAAGCAGTATTTCATCGTAGGTACTGCCTTGACGTGCCATAAAGTCGGCACTGTATTGGCTCATACCGAGTCCGTGACCCTTTCCGTGTACGGTAAAAACAAAGTTACCGTCTTTGATTGTAGCTTTAAAGCAAATTCCGGGCAGGGATAAAATCCTTTTCACATCTGTCCGTGTGTAGGTCTTGTCAAATACCGTAAGGCTCAGTATATAGCCTCTTTCATCTTTTTTTGTTACCTTTGCCCATTTTGTCGGGTCATCATCGGTTAATTTAAGGCTGTTTTCTTTTGAAAAAAGAGCCTTAAAATCTTCGGGTGTAATTGTAATTGTCTCCTCAAAATTTGCACTTAGGCTGTCACCGGGAGCTTCTATCGAGGTAAGGTAAGGCACTTTCTTACCCCATATATCTTCTGCGTCAAGGGTGTAACCCGATGACAGAGCGTGAAAAACAGTAAAGGCAGGCTCACCGTTATAAGTGAGCATTTGTCCGTATACGGCATTTACGGCACTTTCGATTTTTTTGAGGTTTTTCTCGTAATCATCGCCCCACTTTTCTTTCATCTGACTTTCGTCAATATAGCTTTGATGATTTGAGGCAGAATCTGTTATATCCGACAGACTTGCCTCAGGGTTTTCGGCATTTGCCATAATCCATTTTATGTAGCTGTAACTTACAACCGCCTGTGCTTTCAGTGCTTCAAGGGAAAATGATGCAGGCATTTCACCGGCAACGGCGCCAATAAGATATTTTTTCAGGTCTACCGTTTCAACCCTGCCTGAAGACACACGTAAAACACGCACAGCTTCAGTATTTTCAGCTTCTGTTGTTTCATTCACAAGCTTTGAAGTTCCCGTCACAGAAGCTTTTTCGGTAGAGGAGACAGAAATATCTTCCGGTTTTTTTTGAACGGCAGACGGTATAAATGTCAGTATAATTAAAACACCTGTGATTATAAGGGTTAAGGTTAAATAGGCTTTCAAGGTAAAATATCCCTTCTTTTTTGGCTGTAGATAAATTATGTTTACTTATAAATATTGACTTTATAATTTGTATGTTATAAAATATATGTTGATTACAATTTACAGTAGATTTAATATTCAGCGAGGTAAAAGTATGTATGATAAAATAAATCCCATATCGCCGGAGCTTCTTAAAACCATGAGCGATAAGATTGAAAAGAAGAGCCGTATAGATTTAGACGCCTTTTGGAAATACGGCGTTAAAAGAGGTTTGAGAAATCCCGACGGCACCGGTGTTATGGCAGGACTTACAAATATCTGCTCTGTTGAGGGCTATTATGTAAACGACGGCGAAAGAATGCCTAAAGAGGGTGTGCTCAAGTACAGGGGAATAAACGTCAACAGCATTGTTGAAGCTTGTGAAAAAGAAGACCGCTTCGGCTTTGAAGAAGTGGCATATCTTCTTATTTTCGGCTCACTGCCCACACACGAGCAGGTTAAGCTTTTCAGGGATATTCTCGGTGTTTGCAGAGTGCTTCCCGACACATATATTGAGGATGTTTTGATGAAAAATGCTTCTATTGACGTTATGAACAAGCTTGCAAGATGTATACTTATCTCATACTCCTTTGATGAAAACCCTGACGATATTTCAATTGAAAACGTGCTTCGTCAGTCGATTCAGATGATAGCTCAGATTCCTGTTATGCTCTGTTATGCATATCAGGTAAAAAGGCTTAAATATTACGGAAAAAGTATGTACTTCCACCCTGAAAAGCCTGAGCTTTCAACGGCGGAAACAATTTTACGCTCACTCAGAGCTGACAGAAAATTCACCGACGAAGAGGCCAAGCTTCTTGACATTTGCCTTATTCTTCACGCAGAGCACGGCGGCGGCAATAACTCCACTTTTGCAAACCGTGTGCTCACTTCAAGCGGAACCGATACATATTCAGCTTTTGCCGCAGCAATCGGCGCACTTAAAGGCGGCAGACACGGCGGCGCAAATATTCAGGTAAGTCACATGATTGAAGATATTAAGGCTCACGTTAACGATATCTCTGATGATGGGGAGATCGCCGCATACCTTGAGAAGATTATCCGTAAGGAAGCTTATGACAAAAAAGGTCTTATTTACGGTATGGGTCACGCTGTTTATACTCTTTCTGACCCGAGAGCTGTTATACTTAAAAGAAAAGCCAAGGAGTTTGCCTACAAAAATGGCTTTGAAAAGGACTTTGAGCTTATCAGTTCAATTGAGCGTCTTGCTCCCGAGGTTTTCCACAAGGTTAAGGGTGTAAACAAGGTTATGTGCGCAAACGTAGATCTTTATTCCGGACTCATTTATAAAATGCTTCGTATTCCCGAGGATTTATACACACCGCTTTTTGCCTGTGCAAGAATTGTAGGCTGGTCGGCACACCGCCTTGAGGAGCTTATCAGCGGCGGCAGAATTATAAGACCTGCTTATAAAAACATAGCCCTTGCAAAGCAGTATGTACCCATTGATGAAAGAATAGAAAATTATCGCTCACTTGACAGCTATGTTCCCTCTGACGAAATCTTATATGACAAAGAGGTGGAAAAAAATGAAGCTTAAACATTCAAAAGACATATCCTTAAAGCTGTTAGTGACACTCGGCTTTATTTCAGGGCTTGTTTTCGCTGTTTTAAGATGTTTGCAAACTGCAAAATTCATTGATCCCGAAACAGGTTTTTCTATCGGTTCGGATTTTATTACCGGTTTCGTTTACGGTATAGCGGCGGCTTTGGCAGTTGCCTTTATTTTAATAGGCTATTTTTCAAAGGACACAGCAAGCATTGACCTTTACGGTATAAAAAATAAGACTGCCGGTGCATTTTCAGTTGCATTTGGTATTGCGCTTGTTTATGACTGCTTTGACAGCTTTTTTCAAAGCATAAATTTAGCCGAAACAGGTTTTATCGGCAGTGAGTTTTCCGATATGATGACCTCGGGTGTTTTCCCTGCAATTATGCAAAGCATTTTTGCAATCGTATCTGCATTTTATATCTTCTTTTTAGCAAAGGACTTTTTAAAGGGAACCACTACGGCTTCAAAGCACAGAATACTTGCCCTTATGCCTGTTGTTTGGGCAGGCTTCAAGCTTATTTCGCGTTTTATCAAAAAAATCAATTACATCAAGGTTTCTGATTTGTTTTTTGAGCTTTTCCTTTATTCGTTTATGCTTCTGTTCTTTCTTGCAGTAGCTCAGCTCGTAAGCAATATCTATTCCGACGAGGGCAGAGGAAAGCTTGTCTCCTGCGGACTTTCAGGTGCGGTAATTGCTTTTGGCATTAACGCTTCAAGGCTTGCTTTTACCCTTACGGGTGGTGCTTTTGTAAATAAGCAGTATCCCTTTAATCTTGCAGATTTTCTTTTCAGCTTGTTTGCTTTCTTCTTAGTAAAGGCGGTAATTGAAAAAATAGAAAGTGAAAAAGAAAATGCTGTACAGAAGAATTTGGAGGAATAGTAAATGTCTGATATATTCAGCGGTTTACCCGTTTACTTTGCCGGAATTGATAAAGCTTTTGAGGTGTCAAATTATATTGACTTAGGCTTTACAACCGTAAGGTGGTACGGTGCAATTATTGCTTTCGGCTTTACTCTTGCAGTGCTTTTCGGCGGCAGAATAGCTTATGTTTGGAAAATTAACCTTGATAAAATGATAGACGTGCTTTTATACGGCACGGTTTTTGCAATAATAGGTGCAAGGCTTTATTATGTTGCCTTTGAATGGGGAAGCTATAAAGACAACCTATTGGATATTTTCAAAATCTGGGAAGGCGGCCTTGCAATTTACGGCGGTATAATCGGCGGTATAGTTGCGGCTTACTTTGTCTGTAAATTTGAAAAGCTTAACTTTTATAACCTGCTTGACTTAGTTGGCATGAGCCTTCTTATCGGTCAGGGTATCGGTCGTTGGGGCAATTATGCAAATCAAGAGGCTTTCGGCGGTTTTACCGGCGGAAACTGGGGTATGATGAGCGATAAGGTTATTGAATACATCGCCCGTGACCCGTCAAAATTCGGTATTGAGGGCATAACAGGTGTTGAGGCTGTAACAAAATATGTTGAGGAAAACAACCTTTTTGTTCACCCCACATTTTTTTATGAGTCGGTCTGGTGTATTTTAGGTTTCTTTGTTCTTTACATCATTCTTAAAAAGTACCGTAAATTCAGCGGACAGCTTTTCCTTTGCTACGGCTTATGGTACGGACTTGAAAGAATGATAGTAGAGGGTATGAGAACGGACAGCCTTTATCTCGGCAACACCTCTTTGAGGGTTTCACAGCTTATTTCAATGGTGCTTGTAATTGTATGTGCCACACTTCTCATTCTCTTTACCGTTAAGTACACTAAAAATCCGAAGCCTATTGAGGGTGTTGATTTCTTCCCGCCGAAAACCGAAAAAGAGCTTTTGGCAGAAAAGAAAAAGCAAGAGAAAAAACAGCTTAAAAAACAGCTTCATCAAACAAAAATCGAAGACGGTAAAATGGTTATGAAAACCCGCCGTGAGCGAAAGGACGAAAGAAACGTAAAAGAGGTTTCCTTTGATGAAAACGAATCTGCCGAAACAGAGGCCGAAGCTGCCGATGATGAAGAATAAGGAGGATAGCTTATGTATAATTTAATTGACGGCAAAAAGGTGTCTGCTTATATTAAAGACACTGTTAAGGAAAGGACAGCCGAGCTTAAAAAGGAGGGTAAGGAAATTACCCTTGCGGTTATTATTGTAGGCAGTGACCCTGCTTCAAGGGTTTATGTCAATAACAAGAAGAAAGCCTGTGAATATGTAGGCTTTAAATCGCTTGAGTTCGCACTCAGTGAAGACACAACAGAGCAAGAGCTTCTTTCACTTATTAAAAAGCTCAATGCAGACGAAAGTGTAAACGGTATTTTGTGTCAGCTTCCCGTTCCCGGGCACATCAATGAAAAGAATGTAATTGAAGCAATTTTACCGAGTAAAGATGTTGACGGCTTTACAAATGTAAATGTAGGTAAGCTTTGGATTGGCGACTATGACCTTTTCCCCTGCACTCCTATGGGCGTTATGGAGCTTCTCAAATACTATGACATTGACCCTTGCGGAAAAAACTGTGTAATTATCGGCAGAAGCAATATTGTGGGAAAGCCTATGGCGGCACTTCTTCTTGAAAAAAATGCCACCGTAACTGTTTGCCATTCAAAAACGGCTGACTTAATTTCACATACAAAAAATGCTGATATTATAGTTGCCGCCGTCGGCAGAGCAAATTTTGTCACTGCCGATATGGTAAAGGAGGACGCTGTTGTTATTGATGTAGGTATTAACCGTAATGCAGACGGTAAGCTTTGCGGTGACGTTGATTTTGAGACGGTAAAGGAAAAGGCATCATTTATAACACCTGTTCCCGGTGGCTGCGGACCGATGACAATTGCACTTTTAATGAAAAATACTCTTGTCGCCTTTGAAAATCAAAATAAATGACGTATCTGATAAATTTTGAAAAAGCCGAAAAAGAGGACATTGACCTGATAAGAAAGGCTCTTTCAAAGTCATTTCTTTTAAAGAACGGAAAAATGCCGAACACCTCACTTTTTGCAAGAGCACTTTTACTTTATGTGATGAGCAAATTTTACGGTGAAGCTGATGTTGAGCTATGTTTTGACAGCAGGGGAAAGCCTTATTTAAAAAACTCATTGTATAAAATCAGCATAAGTCACAGTAAGAGCTTTGCACTTATAAGCATAAGTGAAAAAGAAGTGGGCTGTGATGTTCAGGAAATTGTCCCTTGTAATATGAAAGTGGCAAAAAGGCATTTCACTGAAAAAGAAAGCCTGTATCTTGAAAAAAGTGAAAATCCCGATGAGGACTTCACCGCACTTTGGTGCCTTAAAGAGTCGGCACTTAAAAATACAGGTGAGGGACTTTCGGGCGGACTTTCAACTTATGATTTTGCAGACAGCTTGAAAAAGGAATACTTTGAAAAATTCGATATGTGCTTTACATTGAAAAAATACGGCGGTGCCTGTTTTTCTGTGTGCGGCTTTACGGGAAAAGAAGGCTTTAAAGAAATTGAGCTTTCTCAAATTAAGGAAATTTATAATTGAAATAAATATGTAATTAAAAGGAGGCTTTTATGAAAGCGCTTAAATTTATTAAAAGTAAGCTCGGTTACGGTGTCGGTGCTGTGGGACTTGACCTGAGCTACGGAATGTTCTACTCGTTTCTTGCAAAATATCTTACGGATATTTTAGGCTTAAAAGCAGGCTTTTTGCTTTTACTTACACCTATTGCAAGAATCTGGGACGGAATAAATGACCCTATGATGGGTACAATCGTTGATAATACCCACACAAAAATGGGTAAATACAGACCTTGGATTTTGCGCGGTTCATTTGCTAATGCGGTAGTTCTTGTTCTGCTTTTTACAAATCCGTTTAAGCTTACAGGCGTTGCACTTATGGTTTACGTTGCCGTAATGTACATCGCGTGGGGTATGACAAACACAATGGCAGATATTCCCTATTGGTCAATGGTTCCCTCATTTACAAGTGACCCTAAGGAAAGAAACCTCATTTCCACAATTGCACGTGCTTTTTCGGGTATCGGTCAAGGTATCGTAACCATCGGTGCGCCTATACTTATGACTATGGTAAGCGTTACTGAAGCGGTTAATGAAAACGGTGAAATGTCAAAGGTTCACGATGAACGCAGTTATTTTGTGGCAGCACTTGTCTGTGCCGTATGTCTTATCCTTTTCTCAATCCTTTCCGTTTCAACAACTAAGGAGAGAGTTTCAACAAAGGCACCTGAAAAGTTCTCCTTTAAAAAGGCACTTTCAATTATCAAGTCAAATGACCAGCTTATTGTATTTATGGTTTTTGCAATGATTTCAAATGCCGGTTGGTACCTTACTTCCGGTGTAGCAACTTATTATTTTGATGTTGTTGCAGGCGACCCGGCTAAACAGTCAGGATTTTCAACATTCCAGGCAGTAGGCTCTGTTTTAGGTATGCTGCTTCTTCCCTTGCTTACAAAGTATATGTCAAAGCGTAAGGCATATCAAACCTCGCTTATTATTGCCGCTGTCGGTTATGTAGGTATAAGCGTAGGCGCATTTACAAATCAGTTTATGCTTATGAATATCTTTTACTGTATTTGCGGTATCGGTATGGCTTCAATGTTTATTGCACAAACAATTTTCCTTGCAGACGTTGTTGACTACGGTGAAGTTAAAATGGGCTTTAGAGCAGAATCTATTACTTTCTCAATGAAAGGCTTTCTTCAAAAGATGGCTTATACCTTACAGACGATTATTCTTTTCGGTTCCCTCGGTCTTTCAAACTATGACGGAAATCTTCACAACCGCAACGGCGAAGAAGCAAAGCTTGCAATTATACTTATGCTTTCGGTAATTCCTGCGGTACTGTTTATTATTTCGCTGATTATCTTCACTAAGAAGTTTAAGCTTCACGGCTCATTTATGGACGAGGTAACAGAAATTGTTACTAAAAACAGGGAGAAAAGAGAAGCCGCAGGTGAAGAAAACTTATAAAAGATGAAGAAAACAAGGAGATGGAGAAATGGGAAAAATTCAGCAGGTTTTTTCAATGGTAAAAGGTGCTCCTGCTTACGTTAAGGAGCACTGGAACACACCGAACGAGGGTGAGTATGTTCCTCTTAAAGAGTTTGTTGCTTATACGGCGGCGCAAGCGGGTACATATATTTTCTTAACCGCTTCAGGTCTTATGGTGTTCTCTGCGGCATACTTTTGCGGTGACATTATGGGCATTAAGGCAATGGATTTCAGTATCATTAACCTTATCAGTACAATCATAGGCTATGCTTTGATTTTCATTAACCCTATCGGTGTACTTATTTATGAAAACCACGGACGCCTTACAAAAAATACAAAAATTCTGGCTCACATTGCTTATTTGGGTGAGCTTGTTATCGGTATAGCATGTTATTTTATACCGCCGACAATTTTTGAATCGGTAATCAACGGCTTGCCTCAGCTTGTAGGTAATATTCTTGTAGTAACCGGTATCGGTAATTATTTTACATGGTTTATCAGAAGAAAATTCTGTGCAAAGCACGGACGTTTTAAGCCTATGCTTCTTTCTTGCTGTATACCCGCTACAATAATTATTTCAATAATTCCTTATCTTCCTGTCGGGTCACTGCCTTATACAACTAAGCTTGTTATTCTTCACTTTGCATTTACATTTATGAATTTCTTTTATAATAATTTCATCGGTGTAAATACCTTAGTTACCTTTATGACGCCCAATTCACAGGAGAGACAGAGACTTCACTCAATCGTACCTATTATTACAGGGCTTTTCCCCTCAATAATAAGTATGTTCTTCCCCATACTTATTGCATCGTCAGGCGGATACAGAAGTATTACTACATATAAAATCTTCGTGCCTATTTTTGCTATTATCGGCGGACTTATAACGCTTTGCGGCGCTTTTTGTAAGGAGAGAGTTTTTGAAGCTTCTATTGAAAAAAGAGAGAAAGTTACTTTCTTTAAAGGCGCAAAGTACGTGCTTAAAAATAAGTATTTGTGGATAACAAAGCTATCAAATGTTTTCGCACAGTGGAGCGGTCTTGTAGGCAATCTTTTAAGCTTATGGTTTGTTTATTCACTTCGTATGGAGTGGTTTTCAGGTGTTGCGGCAAACATTGTTGTAATAGGTATGACAGCCGGCAATCTGCTTTGTCCCATACTTACAAAGAAATTCCAAAAAAGAGATATCCTTATTGTTTTCAGAGGTATTTCAATCGTATGTATTTTCGGCATTTTGCTTGCCGTTAAGATGAACAATATCGTAATCTTTATTGTTTCTATGTTCCTTCGTAACACATTCCAACCGGTTATAGACGGTATTGGTATTGGTCTTGCTGCCGATATTCAAAACTACCACCATTGGAAATACGGTGAAAGATGCGACTCAACCTCAGGTATTTTTGACTGGTTCCTCAACCCAATCAACGCGGGCGTAGGTCTCATTCTTCCCTGGATGCTTGCCCGTTGCGGCTTCACATCTGACTGGGACGCACTTCTTGACCCAAACATACTCAAAAGCGTGTTCAGTATTTACACTTGGCTTTCAGTTGTAGGTACAGTGCTTGTTACCGTGCCTTTTATTTTCTACGATTTAACAAAGGAAAAGCATGATATGTGCGTTGAGGAGCTTAAAAAACGTTTACAGGCTCAGGAACAAGAAGCTTCCCTTGAGCAAATTCCTGCCGGAGGTGACGCACAATGAAAAAGAGATTACTTATAATAACATTTGTTGCAGCTTTACTTTGTTTAGCTTTAACAGGTTGTACCGACACCCTTTCTGCAATTTCCACCGGTGACCTGTCTCTTACAATAGATATTGTTGACGGCGAGGCTGTTTTAACAGGCGTACCCGACAAAACAGTGCTCAATCACATTGTCATTCCCGATGAGTATGAAGGTGTCCCCCTTACTAAAGTTGCCGATTTTGCCGCTGTTAACCTTGAAAATGTAACGGAAATTACAATCGGTAAAAACGTAAAGGAAATCGGTCTTTGGGCATTTGAAAACAACCAAAAGGTTACGGCTTTCCACGTTGACGCGGAAAATGAATACTTTTGTGATGTAGACGGCGTACTTTTCACAAAGGATATGAAAACCTTACTTTTCTATCCTTTAGCAAGGGACGTTAAGGTGACAAAAATTGACAGATATACCGAAACTAAAGAGCTTACTTATGAAATTCCCGACGGTGTTGAAACAATACGCACCAAGGCCTTTTACAGATGTGATGCACTTACAAATCTCATAATTCCCGACAGTGTGAAAGTAATTGAAGAAAAAGTCTTTATGCGTTGCAAGTTCACCTCTTTAAAGCTGCCAGAAAATTTAACCTTTATCGGTAAAGACGCTTTTGCATATTGCTCAAGCCTTGAGGAAATAGTAATCCCCTCAAAGGTTACCGAAATAGGAGACTATGCTTTTTACAACTGTACCAACCTTAAAAAGGTGACAGTTGAAAATAAGGAGAGTGACCTTATTTTAGGTGAAAAGTGGTTCCCCACAAATAACGGTCTTGACATTGACGGTCTTGAAATTATTTTCACTAAATAATTATACAGTCTGATATACTAACAAGCCGATTTCTGCTTTTGGTTAAGCGAGTATGAAATCGGCTTGTTAAAAATTCAGCACTCTTAAAGAAATTGCCTTCTTTAAGAGTGCTTTTATACTTATTGTAAATTAAAGATATCTTTCTCTCATACCGCCTACAACATCGGGCAGGTCGGTGATAATGGCGTCTGCACCGAACACAAGAAGCTTGTCAATAGCCTTGGGAGAATTAACTGTCCAAGGATTTACCATAAGACCTTTTGCGTGAGCATTTTGAATGTACTTTTCATTGATTTGCAGGTACATAGGGTGAATGGCGTCGCAATTGATTTCTTTTGCAAAATCAATTGTTTTATAAAAAACTTTTTTGTAAGCCTTGCTTGTGGGGGAGAAAAGAAAACCTGTTTTACAGTTTTTGTCAAGGGCTTTAGCTTCAAGTAAAAGCTTAGGGTCAAAAGAGGAGATAAGAAGCTTCGGGAAAAGTCCGTGGTCTTTAACTGCCTTGAGTGTTTCTTTAACAATGGCGGTTTCATTTTCCTTGGGACTTTTAATCTCAATGTTTAAAACAGAGATGTCCGTTGTTTCAACAAAAGAAAGAAATTCGTCAATTGTAGGAATTTCCGTACCCTCAAATTTTTTGCTGAAATATGAACCGAAATCATAGCTTTTAAGCTCAGCGAGGGTCATTTGTGAAATTTCGCCTTTGCCGGTAGAGGTTTCGTCAATTGTATAGTTGTGGCAAATAACAATTTTGCCGTCTTTTGTGATATGTACATCGGTTTCAAAACCGTCACAGCCTATTTCATAAGCTTTTTTAAAGGCGGCAAGTGTGTTTTGGGGAGCATATTTGTTTGCACCTCTGTGTGCAATTACAAGAGTTTTCGACATATTAAATCATCCTTTTCTCAATTGTGACTAACATTATAACACCCGTTATATTAAAAATCAAGGAAGACAGGCTAAATATAATTAAATTAAATAAAAACTGTTGACCTTTTTATAAAACTTATGTTAAAATGAAAAAAATATGAATTTTGGAGGAAAATATGGAAAGAGCATCAATAAAAAAGCTGATTTACAGAATTTCACTTATGTTATATGTTATGGCTACCGTTGCCGGTTGGTTCGGTGTAAAAGCGGATCATATTATGCTTAAATTTGACACAATCTGTCAAGAGCAGGAAATTACCGGTTGGGGTACTTCTGCCGCCTGGTGGTCACAAATGGCAGGCAAAAGTGAAAAGGCAGACGATTATGCAAAGCTGCTTTACTCTGAAGATGGTCTTGGCCTTAACGTATACCGTTACAACGTAGGTGCAGGTGAAAAGGAAAATCCGAACAGTCGCCTTGACAGAAATTCTTGGAGAAGTACAGAGAGCTTCCTCGTTTATGACGAACAGTCAGGCGAATATGTCTATGATTGGACGCAGGACGCCGCTGCACAAAATATGCTCGACTTATGTATGAGCTACGGCTGTATTGACACCGTTGTGCTTTTTGCAAATTCACCCCATTATTCAATGACAGTTTCAGGTCAGGCTTCAGGCGGACTTCAGCCTGCAGTCAGCAACCTCAGGGAAGACTGTTATGACGACTTCGCAAAGTATATGCTTGACATAGCAGAATACTTTATCGGTAAAGGTGTTCCCGTAAAGTACATCAGTCCTATCAATGAGTCTCAATGGGATTGGGGCGGTGACTGGGTAGGTCAGGAAGGCTGCCATTACGAGCTTGACGAAATCATCGAAGTAGGTAAAGCCTTTGCCGCAGAGATTAAGCAAAGAGGTCTTGACGTTAAGCTTTCCCTTGCAGAAAGCGGAGCGATTTGTGACTTAACGGTTGACTGTATTGATAAAATTTATGAAAATCAAGACATAGTTGATGTTTTGGGCACATATTCATATCATAGCTATTGGTCGGGCGACCCGCTTTTAAAGAGTGCCTACGGCTCATATATGAAAAAGAATTATCCGAAAACACACCTTGAAATGAGTGAGTGGTGTGAGCTTCCCTGTGAGACTACAACAGACCAAATAGAGGGTGCCCTTATTATGGCACGCACCATTGCAGAGGATACTGCCCTTACAGGTGTAAACAGCTGGAGCTCTTGGGTTGCCGTAAATGAAAACGAGGTTTATGCTGACAGTATGATAGGTGCTTCTTATGACTGTAACAGCTACACAGTTGCTAAGCGTTACTATGCTTTGGCACATTTTTCAAAGTTTGTTCCGGTGGGAAGTCACGCAGTTGATTTTGACATCAGTGTAGGTGACATTACTGCTGAGAAGGCCTGGTGGACACAGGAAATTGACGGTGAGGAATATCCCGTTTACCTTATCGAAAACAAAATGACTGTTTCAACTTTCAAAACACCTGACGGTGACTATGTTGCCGTTGTTGTAAATGAGGGCGAGGATAAAAAAATCAGCTACTGTATGCCTTTCTTCAGTGTTAAGGCTTACACAACAGACAGTGAAAGAAACCTTGAGCTTTCCTATGAGGGCAGCGGAATGTTCGGCGGCGTTTCAATTCCGGCAAACAGCATTACAACAATTGTTTTTGAAAAATAAGTTTTTTCAGGCATTACATTTTAATTTTATTTAGGAGTAGGGTGATGTCTTAGGATATCACCCTTGTGATTTATTATGAAGATTTTATCAAGTGAACAAATGAAAGAAGTGGAGCTATACGCTTCCAGACTGGGTCTGTCATATCAACGTATGATGGAAAATGCAGGTACTGCCTGTGCCAGAAATATTCGTAATGAAATAGAAAAGGACAGCTTTGAAAGAAAAAAGATTGCCGTTGTTTGCGGCAGAGGCAACAACGGCGGTGACGGTTTTGTAATTGCCAGAAAGCTTTCTGAAAACGGACACAACGTTTGTGTTATTTTAGCCGCAGGCTATCCGTCAAGCCAGGAAGCGACCTATATGTATAAGCTTCTGCTTGACCAGGCTGTACCTAATTTGTGGTATGATGCCGATAAAATCAAATGCTTGCAAACAATAAAAACTGCCGATGTGGTTGTGGACTGTGTTTTCGGCTTTAGCTTTCACGGCACTCTCAGCGATGAGATGGCAGAGCTTTTAAATGAAATGAGCCTTTCGTCAGCAGTTAAGTTTGCCATTGATTTGCCAAGCGGCGTCCATTGTGACAGTGGATTTTGCAGTGTAGGTTGTTTTACGGCAGACTTTACCATTGCAATTTCCGCTTTAAAGCCGGCACATGTTCTTGAGCCCTCTTGTGAAAGATGCGGCGATATTATCATAGCAAATATAGGTATACCGGAAGAAAGCTACCGTGTTGTGAAAGACAGCTTATATACTTACAGTAAGGCTGAGGTAAGGGCACTTTTACCTATGAGAGATCCCAAGGGTCACAAGGGCACTTTCGGTCACGTGCTTTGCATTTGCGGAAGCAAAACCATGGCAGGAGCGCCTGTGCTTTGTGCCTCGGCGGCTCTCAGAAGCGGTGCAGGACTTGTAACCCTTGCTTTTCCTGAGGTGCTTTACGGCACTGTTTCGTCAAAGCTTACAGAGGCTCTTTTAATGCCCTTGCCCGAAAATGAAAAGGGTACACTTTCTGCCGACTGTTTAAAGGAGCTTATAGGTAAACTTGATAAATTTGACAGTATAGTTATCGGTTGCGGCCTTGGTGTAAATGAGGACACAACGGAAATTTTAAGGGCAGTTTTACAAAACAGTAAGGTGCCCGTTGTAATTGATGCTGACGGACTTACAATCCTTTCAAAGGATATTTCAATTTTAGAGAATGTTCAGTGTAAAGTTGTTCTGACACCTCATGCAGGTGAGTTTGCACGTCTTACAGGTCTCGAAACGGACAAGGTTATGCAAAACAGAGTTTCCTACGCGTCGGCACTTTCAAGTCAAAGCGGTACTTATGTAGCTTTAAAGGGTGCAAACACTGTTGTAAGCAGTCCCGAAAGCAAGTCCGTTTATGTTAACAGCACCGGTAACACAGGCCTTTCCAAGGGTGGAAGCGGTGACGTTTTAGCCGGTCTTATCGGCGGACTTATAGCACAGTCAATGGAAGTCGGCGATGCTCTTACTGCGGCAGTTTACATTCACGGCTGTACGGGTGACGCTGTAAGTGAACGCACATCAAAAAGGGGAATGTTACCGATGGATGTTGTAAATGAACTGGCTTATGTAATGGCGGAATTTGAATAGGGCGCTATCATAAAATGTATAAGGGGCTGTAAAAAAACGAAAGTTTTTTCAGCCCCTTTAGCTATAATATAAACAGGCAGACGTTAAATATCACATCTGACTGTTTATTATTGTAGTGTTGAGATATTTATTTTTTAAGTATTTTTGAAAAATCCATAGCACGTTTAATGCCGTGCATTAAAATTGTATTGAAAATAGCGGCAACCTCTGCGGCGCTGCGACGGTTTTCTTTATTGAGCCAAGTCCACAAAAAGCTTGCCATACCGGCTGAAACAAATTGTATTATGTAAATTGTGAGCTCACTTGAGGTATCGCTGTTTATGAAGCGGTTTGTAAAACGGTTATAGGTTTCACCCATACTGATGTTGCTTTTGTCACTTAAAACAACAAGGAACATTTCACGGTGAGCTTCAATGTATTCAAGCACCTTTGTAATAAACAGTGTAGTTGTGTAATCACCGCCGGAACACTCTGCAAAAATTTTTGCAATATCGTCTGCTATATCATCAAGTACCTCGTCATAAAGCTCGTACTGATTGTTGAAGTGGCGGTAAAATGTACTGCGGTTGATGTCAGCACCCTGGCAAATTTCCTTAATGCTTATTGCGTGGATTGATTTGTCACGCATAAGTGAAATAAGGCTTTGTTTTAAAAGCATCTTAGTCATTTTTACTCTGCGG
Organism: Acutalibacteraceae bacterium; assembly: GCA_051880695.1. GTDB lineage: Bacteria > Bacillota > Clostridia > Oscillospirales > Acutalibacteraceae > UBA6857. Next base: position 106,566 of record JBJEOK010000010.1, read on the forward strand.
CCTTCGCTTTTTTGCAGATTTTCTTTCATTTTTCTTCCTCCTGAATATACACAATTCAAATTACTGAGGCTATTATACATCAAATTTTTAGATTTTGCAACACTTTGTAGCAAAAAAATCACTGAGATTTAAAAATAATAAAATGTTGTAAAAGTTTGTATTCCTATCTGTAAAAATACAGTATTTTTTAAGCTTTTCGTCTGTTCAAAATTGATATATTATGCTATAATACACTCAATTGTACTTATTTAATTGAAACGGACTGTGATAATGATGCTTGATGTTGTAAATGTGACAAAAAAATATAAAAGCCTAAAGGCAAATGACAGTGTTTGCTTACAAGTAAAAAAAGGTGAAATTGCACTTTTACTCGGACCTAACGGAGCAGGCAAGTCAACACTTATTAAGTGCATTTGCGGTCTTTTGAATTTTGACGGTGAAATTACAATCGGCGGATTTAACTGTAAAAGTACCGAGGCAAAAAAGCTTTTGGGTTATGCGCCTGAAAGCCCCTGTGTATACGATTACCTTACTGTGGGCGAGCACCTTGAATTTATTTCAAGAGCCTATAAGGTTAAAGATGATGCTTATGCTAAAGAGCTTCTTGATGTTTTTGAACTTACCGAAAAGCAAAACAAGTTAGGCAAGGAGCTTTCAAAGGGTATGCAGCAAAAGCTTTCCTTATGCTGTGCTCTTTTACATAAGCCGTCTCTTGTAATTTTTGATGAACCTATGGTAGGTCTTGATCCCCACGCCATCAAAAAGCTTAAAGAGATTATTCTTGAATTAAAACAAAGCGGTTGTGCCGTTATAATAAGCACCCATATTATTGACAGCGTTGAAAATTTGTGGGATACCGCCTACATTATGGTTGACGGCGTTCTTAAAGCGAAAAAAACTTCCGGTGACGGTGAAGAAAGTCTTGAGCAGTTGTTTTTTGCCGTAACAGAGGGTGAAAATAAATGAGCAGTTTAATTTATCTTACGCTGACAACTGCAAAAAACAAATTCAGGAATATGCTAAGTCACCCCGGCAGAATAATAATGTACCTTTTGTTTTTTGCCTTTATATTTTTCAATGTTTTCCGTGGCGGTCTTTCGTCTCAAAGCCGTGATATAAACGAGCTTTATGCCATTATTTTCGGCTTTTTTACCTTGAATTTTGCCGTTACGGTTTATGAGGGCTTTAATTCCGGCGGCACGATTTTTTCTTTAAGTGATGTCACTTTTCTTTTTCCGTCACCCGTTAAGCCGTCTCTGATTATTCTTTACGGTATGCTTAACCGCCTTGGTGCTTCGGTGGTTTTCGGCCTTGCATTTATTTATGAATATCCGCTTCTTATGAGCAGTTATAATTTAAGCTTTGCTGATTTTGCCGTAATACTTTTATTTTTCGGTCTTACTGTTTTTCTTTCAAGGATAATATCTATGATAATATATTTCTTTTCCTGCGGTGACGAAAATAAAAAGAAGCTTTTTAAAACAGCGTTTTTCTTAATTCTTTTACTTTTAGCGGCAACAATTATTATAGAGGGTGAGCTTTATAACGGCTTTTCCCTTGAAAGTCTTCTCAAAGGTGTTACTTCGCCTTATGTGAAGCTTTTTCCCGTAAGCGGTGTAATGTTATGGGCAATAGAGGGTTATATGACAGGCAGGCTTACACCTGTAATAATTTGCCTTTGCTTGATTGGCCTCTTTGTTTTCATAAGCTTTCTTGTTCTAACAAAAAGTAAAAGAAGCTACTATGAGGATGTTGTATTAAGCTCAACAAAAAGCACCTCTGCCGATAATATGACTTCGGAAAGTGCGCCGTCAAAAGTCAGAGACAGCGGTAGCTTAGGTAAGTCAGGTTTAGGCTTTGGCAGTGGTGCGGCGGCGATTTTCTCTAAGCATATAAAAGAAAACTTCCGTTCAAAAAGGCTTTTTATTACAGGCACAACAGTTATATCCTTGGTTTTTGTTGTGGCTTCAATGTTTTCAATGGGTGATATAATATCGGTTTTTGTAGGAAGCATAAGTATTATGAGCCTTAGTGTTTTAAGCGCAAGGTGGTACAGTGAGCTTGGTAAACCCTACATTTATTTAATACCTCAGTCGCCTGTGAAAAAGCTGTTTTTTGCCTGTCTTGAACAAGCGCCCGTGCTCTTTGCAGAAAGCATCATTTGTCTTTTGCCTGCACTTATTATTGCAAGGCTTTTGCCCTTTGACTTTATCGCTATGGTACTATCAAGGGTCTCTTTTGGTATGCTTATGCTTTCGAGCAGCTTGCTCACTTATAAAATATTGCCTAAAGGAAAAATCGGCAGAGCGCATATTTTGATAAATTCCCTTGTTGCTATGGTTTTCAGTGTCCCTGCCGTGGCTGTTATGTACTTATCGTCTATGATATGGTATAATAGCCTTGCTTTATCATTCCTTTTGGCAATTCCCGTAAATTTTGTCCTTACAGCGGTTTTATTTTTCCTGTCAAGAAATCTTCTTACAAAAAATGAGATTAGAAACTGATAGAAAGGTTGTACTTTTATGAAAGGTATTATTCTTGCCGGAGGCTCCGGCACAAGGCTTTATCCCCTTACAATGGTTATGTCAAAACAGCTTTTGCCCGTTTATGATAAGCCGATGATTTATTATCCGCTTTCAACGCTTATGCTTGCCGGTATAAGGGAAATACTTATCATTTCAACACCTCACGATTTGCCTAACTTTAAGAAGCTTTTAGGTGACGGAAGCAGCTTCGGCTTGAAGCTTTCTTATGCCGAGCAGCCCTCACCCGACGGCCTTGCACAAGCTTTTCACATAGGCGAGGAGTTTATCGGTGACGATTGCTGTGCTATGGTTTTAGGTGACAACATTTTTTACGGCAACGGCTTTCGTAAAATCCTTACTAAGGCAAAAGAAGACGCGGAAAACGGTAAGGCTACTGTTTTCGGCTATTATGTTGACGACCCCGAGCGTTACGGCGTTGTTGAATTTGACAGTGAGGGCAAGGCTGTTTCCATTGAAGAAAAGCCTGAAAATCCGAAGTCAAATTATTGTGTAACAGGTCTTTATTTTTACGATAAACGTGTTTGTGCTCTTGCAAAAACAGTGGAAAAAAGTGCAAGGGGTGAATACGAAATCACCGACCTCAATGTAAAGTATCTTGAGCTTGATTCACTCAAGGTTCAGCTTTTAGGCAGAGGTTTTGCCTGGCTTGACACAGGTACAATGGAAAGCCTCAGTCAGGCAGGGGAGTATGTACGCATAGTTGAAAAGCGTCAGTCAATTATGATTTCCGCACCTGAGGAAATCGCTTATATTAACGGATGGATTAACCGTGACGAGCTTCTTGCCTGTGCCGAAAGATACGGCAAAAGCGATTACGGCGCTCACCTTAAAAAGGTTGCTATGGGCAAAATTCATTATTAAAAGGAAAGTGTTATGAGAAAAAACTCATTTGAATGGTTAAGGCTTGATAATGCGGCAACAATTTTCCCCGGACAAAATTCACGTTCATGGTCAAATGTTTTTCGTGTTGCCGCTGAAATGAAAAAAGAGGTTGACCCCGCCCTTTTAAGAAAGGCGTTAAACAGCACTCTTAAAAGAATACCTTGCTTTAATGTGAGAATAAGAATGGGTGCTTTTTGGTTTTACTTTGAAAAAAATCCCAACGAATGTCCCATAAATCCCGATATAAAAAATATTTGCTACCGAATTAACTTTAAAGAAAATAAAGGCTTTCTTTTCAGGGTTTATTACAGAGGTAACCGCATCAGTATGGACGTCTATCACGCTTTAAGCGACGGTTACGGTGCAACTGTTTTCCTTTGTACCTTAGTAGGAGAATATCTAAAGCTGCAAGGCGAAAAAATCAGCCATAATAACTTTGTCCTTGATGTGACGGAAAAGCCGCGTGAAAGTGAGATTGAGGACGCATATCACCGCTACGCCGATTCAAAGGCAAAGTTTCAGCGTTCCGATAACTGGGCATATCACTTTAAGGGTACAAAGCTTCCTATGCACAACTTCAACTACGTTATAGGAATAATGTCCTTTAGGGAGCTTCACGCGGTAAGTAAGTCTTACGGTGTTACGGTGACGGAGCTTTTTGCCGCCTTGCTTATTGATATTCATTACAGAAAACAGCTTGAACAAAATCCGAAAAAGTTAAAAGACGTCAGTGTGCAAATACCGCTGAATTTAAGAAAGGCTTTTCCCTCGGAAACCTTACGTAATTTTGTTTTGTGCCTGAGGGTTAAAATTGACCCCAACTTAGGCGAATACACTTTTGAGGAAATATTAAGAGCAGTCAGCTTACAGTTAAGGCTTGCAAATGATAAAAAGCCTGTAAACGCGTTGATGACCCAGAATATGAAGCTTGAAAAAAATCCCTTTATGAGATATTTACCTTTGCCTATAAAAAATATAGGAGTAGGCATAAGCTTTATGATAACAGGCGAGCAAACTACAACAACCTTAATTTCAAACTTAGGTGCCATAAATTTACCTGAGGACGTTGCTTGCCATATTGAAAAGCTGCTGTTTTTCACAGGTCCCGGTAAGCTTAACGGCGGCAGATGTGCGGCTGTTTCTTTAGGTGACAAGCTTGTTTTTACCTTTTCAAACTGCTATGAAGAAAACTGCCTGGAAAGGGAGTTTTTCACAAGGCTTGTAAAAATGGGCGTACACGTAAAAATTGAAAGTAACAGATAGGAGAGAAAGTATGTCATACTGTGTAAACTGCGGTGTGGAGCTTGAAAAGAGCATAAGAAAATGTCCTCTTTGCGATACAGAGGTAATAAACCCCAAAGAAAAAAACGAACCGAAAGTGCAGCCGGCTTTTTCCGATCAGGCACATATTCCCGAAAGCTTACCGAAAAAGTTTGTAGCTTATGTAATTTCAATGGTAATGCTCATACCGAATATTGTCTGCCTGCTTGCAAATGCAGTATTTTTCAACGGCGAATTCTGGTCCCTTTACATTGCGGCAACAAGCCTTCTTCTGTGGGTAATGTTTGTTTTTCCTTTTTTCACAAGCAAACTGAAGCCCTACAGAATGTGGGCTTTTGATACGCTGAGTGTAATTTTTTATGTTTATTTCTTTTTTGTTATGGGCACCGATACAAGAACTTGGTATTACGATACGGCGCTTCCCATAATTCTTATTGTCAGCTTTATGGTTTTCATTTATATGTTGTGGGTAAGGAAAAGGGAACGTCATATTATATTAAAGGTTTTACATCTTTTTATTGACTTTTCCCTGTTTTCACTTTTCGGCGGTCTTATTATTTCCGTCGGTTTGGGAATTAAGATTATGGGATATATCGGCATAATCGTATTTATATCCTGCCTGTTTATTATTGCCTTTCTTTGTTACTGTTATAAAAGTAAAAGTGTCAGAAGATATATCACAAAAAGATTTTTCACTTGACGGAGGCAAACCTTGGATAAGTATTCCGTATTACAAAAGTACTTTGGTTACAACAGCTTCAGAGACGGTCAGGAAAAGGTAATAGACGCAATTCTGTCAGGTCGGGACGCCTTTGGAGTTATGCCTACCGGTGCAGGAAAATCCATTTGCTTTCAAGTGCCGGCAATGTTGCTCGACGGCATCACTCTTGTTATTTCACCGCTTATTTCCCTTATGAAAGACCAAGTTGAAAGCCTTGCACAGTGTGACATATCTGCTGCATACATAAACAGCACACTGTCAAGCGATGAGCTTAGGAGAACTCTCAGGCTTATTTATGAGGGCAAGAGTAAGCTTGTTTATGTTGCCCCCGAAAGGCTGTTCAGCAACCATTTTTTACAACTGTGCAAAAAAGTTAAAATAAGCCTCATCGCCGTTGATGAGGCTCATTGTGTTTCACAGTGGGGTCAGGACTTCAGGCCGAGTTACCTTGAAATAAAGGATTTTATCTCTCAGCTTGGATATAGACCCGTTGTTTCTGCTTTTACGGCTACGGCAACCTTACATGTAAGAGAGGATATTAAGGAATTTTTGGGTTTAAAACAGCCGGAAACCGTAATAACAAGCTTTGACAGAAAAAATCTTTACTTTGAGGTTATTGAGCCTGACGATAAGCTCCTTTGCCTTAAAAAATATCTGACTCTTTTTAAAAACAGAAGCGGCATCGTCTATTGTGCTTCGAGAAAGAATGTTGATATGCTTTATGAAACGCTCATAAATGAGGGTTACAGTGTCTCTAAGTATCACGCAGGAATGACAAAGCAAGAGCGCAAATTATCTCAAGACCGATTTTCACGTGATGATAAGCGTATAATTATCGCAACAAATGCTTTCGGTATGGGTATTGATAAATCGAATGTATCCTTTGTAATTCACTATAATATGCCCGGTGACCTTGAAAGCTATTATCAGGAGGCAGGCAGAGCAGGACGTGACGGAAAAAGAGCTTATTGCATATTATTTTATAATAAGTCCGATATTGGCATACAAAGATTTTTTATAAATAATCCCGAGGAAAACGAGGCGCTTACTTTAGAGCAAAAACAAAACATTAAACTATTAAGACAAAGAAAGCTTGCGATTATGACGGCTTACTGTGAAAGTGAATTTTGCCTTAGAAAATATATGCTTTCCTATTTTGATGAAAATATCGAAAACTGCGGTGACTGTTCTTTTTGCCGCAAGGTAAACTTGTTACAGGCATCTGCTAAAACTAAAAGTGACAGCAGTGTGAAGCATAAAGAAAATCAGGTTGACGTCAATCTTTATATTAAACTCAAAGCTCTCAGGAGACAGTGCGCGAAAGCGGCAAGCTTGCCTGATTTTATTGTTTTTACCGATGCAACACTGCTTGAAATGGTACGTTTAAAGCCTAAAAATATAAATGATTTTGAGAAGATTTCAGGTGTAAGCTTCAGTAAAAGTAAAAAGTATGGAGCAAAGTTTGTTTCGCTTATTGTTAAGCATTGTGAAGAAAACCGATAAAAATGATAAATTCTGTTGTTTTTTATTGAAAAACTTTTTTGCAAATGATATAATAAAGATTATTTAAAAAAAGGAAAGGATTGATTTGATGAGCCGAAAAAAGTGGGTTGTCCGTGAATTCGACAAGGAACTTGCCTGCGAAATTTCCGACAAATATTCTATTGATCCTTTTGCCGCATTACTTCTTTCGTCAAGAGAAATAAAAAATGACAGTGAAATAAAGGACTTTTTTTCAGGTGAGGGTCAATTAAGCGACCCCTTTACCTTAAAGGATATGGACAAGGCGGTAGACAGAATCAGCCTGGCTATGGAAAATGACGAGCTTATTGCCGTTTACGGCGACTATGATGCTGACGGCGTTACCGCAACGGCTCTTATGTGCGACTTTTTAAGCATGAACGGCTGTCGTTACATTCCCTATATTCCCGACAGAAGCAGTGAGGGCTACGGTCTTAATCTCAAGGCGATTGATTATCTTAAAGGGCAGGGTGTAAGCCTTATTATCACCGTTGATAACGGAATTTCTGCCTTTGATGAGGCGAGATACATAAAAAGCCTCGGTATTGACCTTGTTATTACCGACCACCATAAGGCAAGTGCTGAAATTCCAGAAGCGGTGGCTGTTGTAAATCCTCACAGACTTGACTGTGAAAGCCCTTTCAAGCATTTTGCCGGTGTGGGCGTTGCCTTTAAGCTGGTGTGCGCCCTTTGCGGTGACAGTGAAGAGGCGCTTTCAATGTTCGGTGACCTTGTTACGGTGGGCACTGTCGGCGATATTGTGTCACTTACGGGTGAAAACCGTTTTATTGTTAAAAGAGGTCTTGAAATTTTAAACGGTCACACAAGGCCTGGAATTGAGGCTTTAAAAGAGGTAGCAGGTGTCAGCGGAAAAAGTCTTACTGCCGGAACCGTTGCTTTTTCACTTGTGCCCAGAATAAATGCAGTAGGCAGAATGAGCCACGCTTCAAAGGCTCTGGAGCTTTTACTCAGTGAAAGCTATGAAAGGGCAGAAGCTCTTGCAAAGGAAATTGATCAAGACAATATTAAACGGCAGGAAACAGAACGTGAAATTACCTTACAGGCACAAAAGCAAGCCGAAGAAACCCCCGAAATGCTTAATAACCGTGTGCTGATTTTTTCAGGTAAAAATTGGCACGGCGGTGTAATAGGTATTGTTGCCGCAAGGCTTTTGCAAAAGTACGGCAAGCCTTGTTTGGTTATAACCGACGACGGCGAGCAGGCAAAAGGCTCGGCAAGAAGCATTGACGGCTTTTCACTTTATGATTGCGTAAGCAGTGCAAGTGACCTGCTGACTCATTACGGAGGTCACGTGCTGGCGGCAGGATTTTCTATGAAAAGCGAAAACCTGCCTCTTTTCAAAAAGGCGGTAGAAAGCTATGCCAAAACAGTTGAAATGCCCTTTCCTACGGTTGAGCTTGACTGTAAGCTCCGCCCTGAATTTATAAATGCTGACATTCTTCCCGTGATTGAGGCTTTTGAGCCTTTCGGTGCGGGAAATCCTCAACCGCTTTTCGGTCTTTACGGTATGACGCTTTCTTCTGTAAAGCCTATCGGCGGAGGAAAGCACCTGCGTTTAAGCTTCAGAAAAGGCGATGCAGATATTACGGCATTGCTTTTCGGCACTGCGGAAAAGGACTTTCCTTATCTTCCGGGAGATGTTCTTGACCTTGCCGTGAGACTTGAAAAAAATGAATATATGGGTCAGATTAAGGTAAGTATATACGTAAAAGACCTGAGGCTCAGCGGTACCGATGACGAAAAATACCTCAAAAGTATAAGGCTTTTTGAAAAGTTTATGCGTAAAGACCGCCTTATAAAAAAAGAAGCGGACTTTATCATTCCCGAAAGAAGCCTGTGTGCGGAGCTTTTCCGTTTTATCAGGGCAAGCGGCAGCTGGAGCTTTGACACAGATGTGCTTTGTCAAAGGCTCGGTGTTGAAGTAAGTCACGCCTGTAAGGTGCTTTGTGCCCTGAATGTGCTTTGTGAAATGGGTGTGCTGAATAAAGACGGTGAAAGCTACAGGCTTTCTCAAAACCAAAACAAGGTTGACCTTGAAAATTCAAAGCTCATAAAATATTTGAAAAATGTGTAAAGGGGGATGAATAATAATGGAAGCTTACAAAGCAGAATTTGAAAAATTAAAGAAGCTTGTTACAGATAACTTTTCACCTGCCGATGCCGATAAAATCGGCCTGGCATTTGAGGTTGCGTTAAAAGCCCATGAGGGACAAAAGCGTCGCTCGGGTGAGCCTTATATTATTCACCCTGTTTGCGTTGCAAAAATTCTTTTTGATATGGGTATGGATGCAGAAAGCGTCTGTGCCGCACTTTTACATGATGTTGTTGAAGATACGGAAACAACAAGCGAGGAAATCCGTGAAATGTTCGGCGAAAGTATTGAACATCTTGTTGACGGTGTTACAAAGCTCGGTCAGATACCCAAAAACGCAAGTAAAGAGGAACAGCAAAGCGAAAATATCAGAAAAATGTTCCTTGCTATGAGCCGTGACATTCGTGTTATTATTATCAAGCTTGCAGACCGCGTTCACAATATGAGAACCTTACAGTTTATGCCGGAAGTGAAAAGGCGTTACATTGCAAGGGAAACTCTTGAAATTTACGCCCCCATTGCTCACCGCTTAGGTATACGTGCTTTTAAAGATGAGCTTGAGGATTTGGCAATCAGCTTTCTTGACCCCGTTGCTTATAATGAAATTGCAAAAACCCTTGAAACTCAAGTTGCTTCACGCCAGGCATTTCTTGAAGAAATAAAAAATGATATTTATGAAAGGGTACGTCAGGATGTGCCCAATGTTCATATTGCCGGCAGAATTAAGTCTGTTCACGGAATTTACCGTAAAACCTATATGAAAGGTAAAACCTTTGATGAAATTTACGATATTTATGCCGTAAGACTTATTGTTGACTCCATTTATGAGTGTTATAACTGCTTAGGTATCATTCACGATATGTTCAATCCCATCCCCGGCAGATTTAAAGATTATATTTCTACTCCCAAGCCGAATATGTATCAGTCGCTTCATACCACTGTTATAGGTAAGGCAGGTGTGCCCTTTGAAGTGCAGATAAGAACCTGGGAGATGCACCACACTGCCGAATACGGTATTGCCGCCCACTGGAAATACAAGCAGGGTGTAAGCGGTAAGGTTAAATTTGAAGAACGCCTTTCCTGGATAAGACAGCTCCTTGAAAGTCAGCAGGACAGTGATGACGTTGAAGATATTGTAAAAACCATAAAAACAGACTTTGTCCCTGAGGAAGTTTTCGCCTTTACTCCCAAGGGTGACGTTATCAGCTTACCTATGGGCTCTTGTATTATCGACTTTGCCTATGCCATACATTCAGGTGTAGGCAACAAAATGATAGGCGCCAAGGTTGACGGCAGAATTACTACCCTCGACCACAAGGTTGCAAACGGCGAAATTATTGAAATTCTTACCACCTCCTCACAGGGTAAGGGTCCCAGCAGAGATTGGCTTAAAATTGCAAAAACTTCCTCTGCAAGGTCAAAGATTAAGGCTTGGTTTAAAAAGGAAAAACGTGAGGAAAACATAATTGAGGGCAGAGCCGAGGTTGAAAGGGAGTTTAAGCGTAACAATATAATTCTTCCCGAAAAACAGCTCCTTGAATTTATAACAAAAATTGCCGAAAGGCAGCATCTCAACACAGCGGACGACTTTTTTGCCGCAATAGGCTACGGCGGACTTATACTTACAAACATCATTCCCCGTATCAAGGACGAGTATCAGAAGCTTGTCAAGGAGCAAAATCCGGAAGTCGAGTCTGTACAAAAGCTTCCTCAAAGTCAGCCTAAAAAGCTTACAAAAAGTGCCGAGGGCATAATTGTTGAGGGCATTGACAATTGCCTTATTAAGTTTTCACGCTGCTGCGACCCCTTGCCCGGTGATGAAATTATCGGTTTCATAACAAGAGGTCACGGTGTTTCAATCCATACAAAAAAATGTGCAAATGTGCCTAAGGATATTTCTCTTGCACCTGAGCCTGAAAGGTGGATAAATGCCTGGTGGGATACAAAGGTGCAAAACAGCTACCGCGTTACAATTGCCGTAACGGGTATTGACCGTCTGGGACTTCTCGCCGACCTTTCGGCGGTCATAGCAAATATGCACGTTATGATTCACTCAATTTTCACAAAGGACAGTAATGACGGCAGAACCACTATTTACGTTACTATTACCGTCAACGGAGCCGAGCACCTTAAAAGTGTTTGCGAAAAGCTTAAAAAGGTAAAAGGTGTACTGTCTACCGAAAGGTCAGGTTTATAGTCAACTTTTGAAAAACGGAGGTAAATATGAAAGCAGTTGTTCAGCGTGTAAGTCACGCTTCGGTAACAGTTGACGGAAAAATAACAGGGGAAATAGGGCAGGGCTTTCTTGTGCTTTTGGGTGTTATGGACGGTGACACAAGGGCAGAAGCAGAGCTTATGGCAAAAAAGGTAAAGGAAATTCGTATTTTTACCGATGAAAATGACAAGATGAACCTTTCGCTTGAACAAATTGACGGCAGTGTCCTTGCCGTAAGTCAGTTTACCCTGTGCGCCGACATTTCTCACGGCAGACGTCCGTCTTTCACACCCTCTGCAAAGCCTGATGCGGCAGAGGCTCTTTATGAGCATTTTTGCAGTGAGCTTTTAAGCTTAGGTGTCAAAAAGGTGGAAAAGGGTGTTTTCGGTGCCGATATGAAGGTTGAGCTTTTAAATGACGGACCTGTTACGATTATAATGAATACCGACGAATGGAAGAAGGGGACAAAATGAGCCTTGAAATCAAGTCTTATTCCGACGGCTCTTTCAGTGCCGAGTGCTATATTGTAAAAGACAGCGTCAGCGGTGAAGCTTTCATAGTTGACGCAGGCACTTTTGATAACCGCCTTGTTAGACTTATAAAAGAAATGAGCATTGAAAAATTCAAGTACATTCTTTTAACTCACGGTCATTTTGACCACATAATGGGTGTAAAACAGCTTCGTGACACCTTCGGCGGTGAAATTGTTATTCATAAAAACGATGCGCTCTGCCTTACTGACAGCAATGCTTCGCTTGGTGATTACTTTGGTTTAAAGCATGAATTTGCTGACGCCGATATAATTATCACTGAGGGCGACAGCCTTGATTTTGCAAATGAAAAAATCAAGGTTATGCATACTCCGGGTCATACAAAAGGCAGTGTGTGTTACATTTTAGGTGACGTTATTTTTTCGGGTGACACACTTTTTTGCGGTTCTATGGGCAGGACGGATTTTCCCGGCGGAAGCAACATTGAAATGGCGGCATCCTTAAAAAGGCTTCGTGATATGGAGGGCGATTACACCGTTTATCCCGGTCACGGCGAAAGCACAACACTTGACACAGAAAGAAAAACCAATCCTTTTATGAAAGGACTTTAAAATAAATGCTTCAGTTAAAAAATATAAATCACAGCTTTAACTATGAAACAGAAAACCTTTTAAGGGTGTTTTTCCCTGAAAAATCAATTGCTTTAAAAGAGGATATAGAAGAGAGTGAGCCTTATTTCATTACGGAAATAACTGAAAATGAAATTTTATGCTCTTTTTTTAACTCAGCGGAAAATTTCAGCCTTAAAAAAGCATATACTTTAAGCGAAGCCTTGTCCGATGATACAAAAGAGGCTTTTCTTGAAAGAAGCCTTGCAAAGGTTATGTTTGAGCTTTTGACCTCTGCCACAGGTTACAGACCGCCTTGGGGTATTCTCACGGGTGTAAGACCTGCGAAATTGATGGGCAGGCTTTTTTCTTCAATGACTGACGAACAGGCACAGGACTATTTTAAAAATGAGCTTATGGTAAGTGAGGAAAAAACTCTCCTCGCTTTTTGCGTTGCAAAAAAAGAAGCCGATATAATAAAAAATGCAAGTGAAGAAAAGTCTTTTTCACTTTATGTTTCGGTGCCTTTTTGCCCTACAAGGTGCAGCTACTGTTCTTTTATTTCACATTCAAATGAAAGCGCAAAAAAGCTTATGCCCTCTTATACGCAAAAGCTCTGTGAGGAAATTCGTCAAACAGGTTTTCTTGCAAAAAATCTCGGCTTAAAATTAGAGAGCGTCTATTTCGGCGGCGGCACACCTACGGCGCTTTCGGCAGAGCAGTTAAAGCTTGTCACCGATGCCGTAAGCGAAAGCTTTGATCTGTCTGATATAAAGGAATACACAATTGAAGCCGGAAGACCCGACAGTGTTACAAAGGAAAAATTTGAGGTTATGAAAAACTGCGGCTGTAACAGAATAAGCATAAATCCCCAGACCTTTAATGACAGCGTTTTAAAGGAAATCGGCAGAAATCACGCCTCACAGCAAACCCTTGAAGCGTTTTCTCTTGCAAGGAAAGAGGGCTTTGATTTTATCAACATGGATTTAATTGCAGGTCTTCCCACCGATACTGTTGATTCTTTCAACAAAACCCTTGATACAGTCCTTTCTCTTGAGCCTGAAAACATTACGGTGCATACCTTAGCCTTAAAGCGATCCTCAACTATTGTAACTGAAAGCAAGCGTACAAATTCAGGTGAAATTGCCGCCGAAATGCTGTCGCTTACAAACAAGCGGTTGAGAGAAAAAGGCTACATACCTTACTATATGTACCGTCAAAGCAAATCCTTAGGCAACCTTGAGAATGTCGGCTGGACAAAAGAGGGCTTTGAGGGACTTTATAATGTTTATATGATGGAAGAGTGTCATACAATTCTTGCCGTAGGCGCAGGTGCGGTGACAAAGCTTAAAAAATTCGGCGGGAATGAAATTGAAAGAATTTTTAACTATAAATACCCATACGAATATATAAGCGGCTTTGATGAAATACTTAAACGTAAAAACAAAATTACTGAATTTTATACGGGGTGACAATTTTGAAAAACTTTCAAAAGGATGAAATCAATTTAAAAATCAGTGAAAATAAAACTGCCTTTATTTGTGAATGTGAAAAAGCCTATGAAAGTCAACTTGATAAAATTGCACAGCTTAAAGCAAAGGAAAAGGGCAGACACCTTATTATGCTTGCAGGACCCAGCTCCTCGGGGAAAACAACAACCGCAAGACTGCTTAAAGAAAAATTAGGCGGTTTAGGAAGAAAAGCAACGGTTGTTTCCCTTGACGATTTTTACAGAAATCAGGACGTCACTTATTTTTTCCCCGACGGCACGGTCGACTACGAAACAGTAGAAGCTCTTGAAGTGCCCCTTATAGTAAAGTGCCTCAGGGAGCTTATACATCAGGGTGAAAGTATGCTGCCTGAGTTTAGCTTTAAAGTAAAAAGACGCAGCGGTTACAAGAAGGTCACTGCCGCCGAGGACGAAATTTTTATTATAGAGGGGCTTCACGCTCTGAATCCGAAAATTTGTCAGCCTTTAAACGACGAAAACTTATTTAAGCTTTATGTAAGTGTTTCTTCAAGAATATGCGACGGTGAAGATGTCCTGTTTTCAAAAAGAGACTTACGTTTTCTCCGCCGTCTCATAAGAGATTACCACCACAGAAGTAGTGAGGTGGAGTATACCTACTACCTGTGGAAAGCGGTGAGAATGGGTGAGGACAGATATCTTTTTCCCTTTATTGGTACTGCCGACGTAAAGCTTAACTCAATTCATCCTTACGAGCCGTGCCTTTTTAAAAGCGAGGCGATAAAGCTTCTTTCCCACGTAAAAGCTGACAGCGAGTATTTTGAAAATGCAAACTCATTGATACAAAGGCTCTCCCTTTTTGAAACCATCCAAAAAGAAGACATTCCCGATAACTCACTTTTACATGAATTTATAGGTTAAAACTTATTGCGGAGTTGATTACCCTTGACAGAAAGAAAAAGTCAGTCACTTTTAACAGGTGCAGGTGTGCTTGCTATTGCAACGGTTATTGTAAAGCTGATAGGCGCCCTTTATAAAATACCCCTTACCAATTTAATCGGTGTTGAGGGCTTCGGCTATTTTACCGGTGCTTATGCCGTATACACGCCCGTTTATGCAATTTCAATGGCGGGACTTCCCGTTGCCGTTGCAAAAATGGTTTCCCAAAGCGTAGAGCAGGGTAAAATCAAAGATGCACAGCTTATTTTTAAAATTTCAAAAAAAATCTTCTTTTTTATAGGCATCTTTTGCACGGCTCTGCTCATAGCTTTTGCGGTGCCTTATTCAAATTCGGCGCTGATTAACACTCCCGACAATTACATAAGCATTTGGGTCATTTCACCTTGTATTTTCTTTTGCTGTCTGATGTCGGCTTACAGAGGCTATTACGAGGGACTTAACAATATGACGCCCACCGGTGTTTCTCAGGTTATTGAGGCTGTTACTAAGCTTCTTTTCGGCCTTGCGGGAGCCTATGCTTTTATGAAGTGGTCCCTCAGCTACTATCACGAAAATGCTGTCGACGGCGTTATGGTGCTTTTTGGCAGAAGCGTTACCGACGAAGCTACGGCACTGAGTGTAATTTATCCTTACGCCGCCGCCGTGGCGGTAATGGGAGTAACCTTAGGCTCGGTTTTCGGCTTTATTTATCTTTACATACTGTTTAAAATCAAAGGTGACGGCTTTACAAGGCAGGAGCTTGTAAACTCTCAAAGGGTGAGAGATAAAAAGGACATTATCCGTGAGCTTGTGACAATTGCAGTGCCTGTCGCCGTTTCTTCCCTTATACTCAACCTTACAAATATAATTGATGAGCTTACAATAAAAGGCAGACTCGCCTACGCGCTTGAAACCGGCGGCGGAGTAATTGAAAATATGTATGCCGACTCTTTTGAAAAGTCACAAACTCTTTTTGAAAATATACCGGTTTATCTTTACGGTATAAACGGCTCGGTCAATAATATAAGAAATCTTATTCCGACAATAACACTTACTTTAGGTATCAGTGCAATTCCCGTCCTTTCAAAGGCTTGGACTGCAAAGGATAAAAAAGCGGTAAAGCTTTCCTGTCAGTCTGCCCTCAGGGTGACAATGATGCTCGCCTTACCGGCAGGCTTGGGAATCGCCGCTTTAAGTGAGCCGATTTTGGACTTGCTTTACTCATCTACAAGTGAAATCGTGCCCATTGCGGCACCTATGCTTCGTTTTTGCGGCTACGGAATGTTTCTTTTTGCGGCGGCTTCACCTCTTACCAATATGCTTCAGGCGGTGGGTAACACAAAAGCACCCATAATAAGTATAGCGGCAGGCTCCGTTGCAAAATTTATATATAACTGGATTTTCATAGCCGACCCGCAGATTAACATAAAAGGCGCTATGTACGGCTCGGTGCTCTGTTATTTTATTATGACAGGTCTAAATTTAATTCAGCTTATAAAAACGACGGGGATTAAGCTTGATTTTATATCCGTTTTCATTAAGCCGCTTGTGGCTGCTGCCTTTTGCGGCGGTGCGGCAAAGGGTGTGTTTACGCTTCTTTATGAGAATTTGGCACTTTCAAGTAAGCTTTCTTGCATAATTTCAATAGGTGCAGGTGCAACAGTTTATGCAATTGTGTTGCTTTTCATCAAAGGGATTGCAAAAGATGACGTAGAAATGCTTCCGAAAGGAAAAAAAATTGCAAAAGTCCTTGAAAAATTTAAAGTATTAGGGTAAAATAGCCACGTTGAGGTTTTTATTATGATAGATTTTAACTTTAAGGAAAAATATAATATTGAGGATTTACTTCATATAATGGAGCTTTTACGCTCTCCGGGCGGTTGCCCTTGGGATGCTGAACAAGACCATGAAAGTATAAAGGCAAACTTCATTGAGGAAACCTATGAGGTTGTGGAAGCCATCAATAAAAAGGACAGAGAGCTTTTACAGGAAGAATTAGGCGACGTGCTTTTACAGGTTGTGTTCCACGCACAAATGGAAAAGGAAAAAGGCAGTTTTGATTTTTCCGATGTATGTGACGGTAT
The DNA here is from genome assembly GCA_051880695.1 of Acutalibacteraceae bacterium. GTDB lineage: Bacteria > Bacillota > Clostridia > Oscillospirales > Acutalibacteraceae > UBA6857. The sequence goes on from JBJEOK010000010.1 coordinate 123,435, forward strand.
TTGCAAAAAGCTTGTTGAGCGTCATCCCCATGTGTTCGGTACTGTTGAGGTCGACTCAACCGATGAGGTGCTTTCAAATTGGGACACCATCAAACGTAAAAGCAAAGGGCAAAAAACTCAGGGCAGTTCCATGGAGAAAATCCCTAAAGAATTACCGGCTCTTATGAGAAGTGAGAAAATCCAAAAGAAGGCTAAAAAATCGGGCTTCGATTGGGACGAGGTAAGCGGTGCTTTTGATGCCCTTGAAAGTGAGATTAAAGAGCTTAAAGAGGCAATGCTCGGCGGTGACAGTGCAGAGCTTGAAAACGAAATGGGAGATGTGCTCTTTTCCTGTGTAAATGTTTCCCGCTTTTTAAAGGTTGACCCTGAGCAGGCTCTTACAAAATCAAATGAGAAGTTTATAAAGCGTTTTCTTGAAGTTGAACGTATTTGCAAAGAAAGAAACATTATTATGACAGAAAAAAGCCTCTCGGAGCTTGATGAGCTTTGGGCACAGGCGAAAGTTAACTTAGCATCCAATCAAGCGTAAGCTTGTGGAAAATATAATTTTTTGGAGGACAAAAAAATGAATAAAACAGAACTTATCGCTGCAGTTGCAGCTAAAGCAGAAATTTCAAAGAAAGACGCAGACAAAGCAGTAGCTGCTGTTTTTGCTTCAATTGAAGAAGCACTCGCAAAGGGTGACAAGGTTCAGCTTATCGGCTTTGGTACATTCGAGGTTAAGGAAAGAGCAGCAAGAAGCGGTCATAATCCCCTTACAGGTGAGGCTATCACTATTGCAGCAACAAAGGTTCCCTCTTTCAAAGCAGGCGCATCACTTAAAACAGCTGTAAAATAAGTAAACGAAAGAATGCCTGTTCCTTGTGAGCAGGCGTTTTTGTTGAGGATGGTTATGAGACTTGATAAATACCTTAAAGTGTCACGGCTGATTAAAAGACGTACTGTTGCAAATGAGGTCTGTGATGCAAAGCACGTTACGGTTAACGGCAAAATTGCAAGGGCGTCTTATGATGTAAAGGTGGGGGACGTGATTGAAATTCAAATGGGCGAAAACCTCCTTAAAGCAAGGGTGCTTGTTGTAACTGAACATGCAACAAAAAATGATGCAGGACTTATGTATGAAATAATCGGCTGATTTGTGAAAAAGTTCCCGAAAAACGAGGACTTTTTTAATTTTTCTATTGACATATTTATTCTTGTGGGTTATAATACAGCAGTACGCGTTATGCGCTTACTTATTATTTAGGAAAGGAGATGCTACAACTTGCCTACCTTTAACCAATTAGTTCGTAACGGTAGAGAAACACTTGTTAAGAAGCCTAAGGCTCCTGCTCTTTTAAAGGGACTTAACTCAAAGAAGAATGTTATGACAGACCATAACTCTCCTCAAAAGCGCGGCGTTTGCACCGCAGTTAAGACAGCTACCCCGAAGAAGCCTAACTCAGCTCTTCGTAAAATTGCAAGAGTACGTCTTACAAACGGAATCGAAGTTTCAGCTTACATTCCCGGCGTAGGTCATAATCTTCAGGAACACAGCGTTGTTCTTATCCGTGGCGGCCGTGTTAAGGACCTTCCCGGTGTTCGTTACCATATCGTCCGCGGTACACTTGATACTCAGGGCGTTAACGGAAGAATGCAGTCCCGTTCAAAGTACGGTGCTAAGCGTCCTAAGGCAGCTAAGAAGTAATTTCGGACTTCTCAAAACCGAAAAAATAATTCCGCAGTCAGGCGGAAACACTATGAATTGACAAATCTTCTTGCAGGCATGAAAATGCGATGTAAGAGTGTATATATATTCTTTGGATTGTATATACCTCTGCATTGGTGCCGTCGGGAATTTGTCACTCGAGTACCTATGATATCATTATTATGAAGGAGGGAAGCGCAGTGCCAAGAAGAGGCCAGATTGCAAAACGTGATGTTTTGCCCGATCCGCTTTACAATTCAAAGCTTGTAACACGTCTTATCAACAACGTTATGTACGACGGTAAGAAGGGTGTTGCACAAAAGATCGTTTACGATGCTTTTGACATTATTAAAGAAAAGACAGGTAAGGACCCCCTTGAAGTTTTTGAAGCTGCAATGGAAAACGTTATGCCTTTACTTGAAGTTAAGGCTCGCCGTGTAGGTGGTTCCACTTACCAGGTTCCTATGGATGTTCGTCCCGAAAGACGTCAGACATTAGGTCTTCGTTGGATTACTCTTTACAGCCGTCAGCGTTCGGAAAGAACAATGAAGGAAAGACTTGCCAACGAAATCATTGATGCTGTAAACGAAACAGGTTCAGCATTTAAGAAGCGTGAGGATACCCATAAGATGGCAGAAGCTAACAAAGCTTTCGCACATTTCAGATGGTAATAACTACTTAAATCGTTTAATTTATTGGAGGACATTATGCCAAGAAAGGTATCTCTTGAAAAAACAAGAAATATTGGTATCATGGCTCATATTGACGCCGGTAAAACAACAACTACCGAAAGAATTTTGTATTACACCGGTGTTAACCATAAGCTTGGTGAGACTCATGACGGTTCTGCAACAATGGACTGGATGGCTCAGGAGCAGGAAAGAGGTATTACAATTACCTCCGCTGCTACCACTTGCTTCTGGAAAGAGCACAGAATCAATATTATTGACACTCCGGGCCACGTTGACTTTACAGTTGAAGTTCAGCGTTCACTGCGTGTACTTGACGGTTCAGTAACCGTTCTTTGTGCAAAGGGCGGTGTTGAGCCCCAGAGTGAAACAGTTTGGCGTCAGGCCGACGAATATAAAGTACCCCGTATGATTTTCGTCAACAAGATGGACATCACAGGTGCTGACTTCTACCGTGTTCTTACAATGGTTAAGGAGCGTTTCAACTGCAACGGTGTACCCGTTCAGCTCCCCATCGGTTCAGAGGACACATTCAAAGGTATTATTGACCTTTTAAATAATAACGCCATCGTTTATTATGACGACCTCGGTAAGGATGTTCGCGTGGAAGAAATTCCCGAAGATATGAAAGACCTTGCTGAAGAATACAGAAGTAAGCTTATCGAATCTATTGTTGAAATGGACGAGGAGCTTATGGAAAAATACTTTGAGGGTATTGAGCCCACAGTAGCAGAAATGAAAAAGGTTATCCGTAAGGCAACCCTTTCAAATGAAATGGTACCCATTTGCTGCGGTACAGCTTACCGTAACAAGGGTGTTCAGCCTTTGCTTGACGCTATTGTGGATTATATGCCTGCTCCCACAGACATTGAGGCTATCAAGGGTGTTAATCCCGACACAGAAGAAAACGAAGTAAGACATTCATCAGACGAAGAGCCTTTTGCAGCTCTTGCTTTCAAGATTGCAACTGACCCCTTTGTAGGTAAGCTTTGCTTCTTCCGTGTATATTCAGGTACAGTTGATGCAGGTACAACCGTTTACAACTCTGTTAAAGATACAAGAGAAAGATTCGGTCGTATTCTTCAAATGCACGCTAACCACAGAGAAGACATTGACACTGTTTATGCAGGTGATATCGCCGCAGCAGTCGGTCTTAAGAGCACCACCACAGGTGATACTCTTTGCGACCAGAAGGCTCCTATTATTCTTGAGTCAATGAACTTCCCCGAGCCGGTTATCCGTGTTGCAATTGAGCCTAAGACCAAAGCAGGTCAGGAAAAGATGGGTATCGGACTTCAGAAGCTTGCTGAAGAAGACCCCACATTCCGTTGCTACACTGACGAAGAAACAGGACAAACAATTATCGCAGGTATGGGTGAGCTTCACCTTGAGATTATCGTTGACCGTCTTCTTCGTGAATTCAAGGTTGAAGCTAACGTAGGTAAGCCTCAGGTTGCTTACAGAGAAACCATCAGAGGTACAGCTTCATCCGATACAAAGTATGCCCGTCAGTCAGGCGGTAAGGGTCAGTACGGTCACGTTAAGATCAACATCGAACCCAACCCGGACAAGGGCTACGAGTTTGTTAACAACATTGTCGGCGGTGCTATTCCCAAGGAATACATTGCACCCGTTGACGCAGGTATCCAGGGCGCTATGCAGTCAGGTGTTATTGCCGGTTACAGCATGGTTGACGTTAAGGTTACTCTTTATGACGGTTCATATCACGAGGTTGACTCCTCTGAAATGGCATTTAAGATTGCCGGTTCAATGGCATTCAAGGATGCTGCCAAGAAAGCTCAGCCCGTTCTTCTTGAGCCCATTATGAAGGTTGTTGTTATCACACCGGAAGACTATATGGGCGACGTTATCGGCGACCTTAACTCACGCCGCGGCGAAATCCAAGGCTTTGAGGACAGAACAGGTGTTAAGCAGATTAACGCACGTGTGCCCCTTGCAGAGATGTTCGGTTATGCTACCGACCTTCGTTCAAAAACACAGGGTCGCGGTCAGTACGTAATGGAACCCGACGGCTACAAGGAAATTCCCAAGTCAATTTCTGAGTCAATTGTTTCAGAAAGAGCTAAGAGAGACTAATTTTTTCTTAAAAAACACTTGAAATTATTGTCTATTATTGATACAATATAGACAATGCAGTTTGTTCTGCAATCTATAAATTATTTATGCTAATATTAAGGAGGAGATTCCAATGGCAAAAGCAAAATTTGAAAGAACCAAGCCCCACGTTAACATTGGTACAATCGGCCACGTTGACCACGGTAAAACAACTCTTACAGCAGCTATCACAAAGACCCTCGCTATGAAGGGCGGCGCTGACTTCATCGATTACGCAAACATCGATAAGGCTCCCGAAGAGAGAGAAAGAGGTATCACAATTAACACAGCACACGTTGAGTATGAGACAGAAACACGTCACTACGCTCACGTTGACTGCCCGGGCCACGCCGACTACATTAAGAACATGATCACAGGTGCTGCACAGATGGACGGTGCTATCCTTGTTATCGCTGCAACAGACGGCCCCATGGCTCAGACAAAAGAACACCTTCTTCTTGCTCGTCAGGTTGGCGTTCCTTACATCATCGTATTCATGAACAAGGTTGACCAAGTAGACGATGAAGAGCTTCTTGAACTCGTTGAAATGGAAATCCGTGAGACTCTTGACGAATATGAATTCCCCGGCGATGATACACCCATCATCAAGGGTTCAGCTCTCAAGGCTCTTGAATATTCAGGTAACGACGTTAACGCTCCTGAGCTTGCTCCCATTTGGGAACTCATGGCTGCAGTAGACAGCTACATCCCCACTCCCGACCGTAAGGCAGACCTTCCCTTCCTTATGCCCGTTGAAGACGTATTCACAATCACAGGCCGTGGTACTGTTGCAACAGGTAGAGTTGAAAGAGGTCAGCTCAAGACCGGTGAGGAACTTGAAATCGTTGGTCTTACAGAAGAAAAGAGAAAGACTGTTTGTACAGGTATCGAAATGTTCCGTAAGATTCTTGACTACGCTGAAGCAGGCGATAACATCGGTGCTCTTCTTCGTGGTATCCAGAGATCAGAAATCGAGCGTGGACAGGTTCTTGCAAAGCCCGGCTCAATTCACCCCCACACAAAGTTCCGTGGTCAGGTTTACGTTCTTACTAAGGACGAAGGCGGCCGTCACACACCTTTCTTCAACAACTATCGTCCCCAGTTCTATTTCCGTACAACTGACGTAACAGGTATCGTTAAGCTTCCCGAAGGCACAGAAATGTGTATGCCCGGTGACAACGTTGAAATGGATGTTGAGCTTATCACAGAAATCGCTATCGAAGAAGGTCTTCGTTTCGCTATCCGTGAAGGCGGTAGAACAGTTGGTTCAGGTGTTGTTGTTGCTATCAACGACTAATTAACCTAATTTTAAAAGCTCTCGATTTTGTTGTCGGGAGCTTTTTTGTATATGCATTTGTATGAAAAAATATTTGTGAGATTTTAAGAATAAAGCTGTACAGGAGAGCTTTTTATGAAAAAAAAGATTTTAATAATCGTTGCATTTATATGCATTACTGTGATTGTATTATTCGGAATTTCATACACGAAACTTAATGCAATGACTGTTGATGTGGTTGATTTTGATGTTGAATATTTAGAAGATTCAACCGTTATTGATGATTTCTGCGGTGATTCTGAAAAATATATGAAACTGTTTGAAGAATCTCCAAATGATTTTTATTTGGTTACATGTAGATTTAATGTAAATAATACTCATTCAATTTCATACAGCAATTGGAAAGTCGTAGTAAAAAGCCTTAATAATAAATACAATATTTTTTATAATCAGTATAGAGGCGAGGGGGCTTTTTTTGTTATAAATGAAAAATCTTCAATTGAAAACCTCGGTACGTGTCTGCTTATTTATGCAAATGACGAATTGGTTGAAAATGTGAAGAAAGAGTTTGACAGTAATGTGTCAATATATGCTATCGGTTATCCGTGTTTTTAAAATGATAAATTAAAAATTCAGCTGATACCCAATTTGAAACTGCCAAAATTATGTATATAAGTGAATAAAGCTACTCCTTTCAAGCTGAGAAAACGTAAGCTTGAAAGGAGTAATTTTTATATAAGCTTCAAAAAAATTTAAAATAGCCTTATTATGATTTGTCTCTAAAACTCATTTAATCATAAACCAATTAAGGTTTGCGGCGTCATCAACAAATTCAATATATACATCGTGTACACCGAAAGTCCGGCGCATGGAAAGGGCAATATCTTCGTAATTATTATAACCGCCGGTTGAAATTTTGCCGCTTGCAACCTTAGTAAAGACATTCATATTATCAATGTAAATATTTACTTTTTTGTTATCGGCACCGGCTCGTAAAATAATTTCATTGCAGCCCTTACCAAAATCAACGTCTTTGTACATTACCCAGTCGCCTGATGAAACATAACCGAGACTTTCACCGCCGCCTGTGTCCGAGGTTGCTTCGGCTCTTACATTACCTTGCTTTCGGTCATATTTGGAAGCGTCTATTTCTGTGTTTGGCTCTCTCTTTTGAATAAAGTTAAAGGAGTCGATTTCAACATTTCCGTTCATTATGATTCTAATATCAACGTCACCGTTTAAATTAGGGCTGTCAATATTAAGTGTAACATCTCTGTATTTGCCGTCAGTTTTTTTAATTTCAGCCTTGCCCAGAGAGCTTCCGTTTTGAAGATTAACAACTTCAATACTGCCCTCGGAATTTGAAGAAACTGAGAAGCTTGCAGTGCCGACTTTCTTTGAAAAGCCAAGCTTCATATCAAAGTAAGCGCCGTCTTTTTCATTTATGGCAGTGTAACTGCCGTTTACTGTTGATGTGCCGTAGGTGATGCCGTCAGTGTTAAAGCTGTCAAAAGGCTGAATAGTATTTGTGGCATCAATGGCAACAGAGGGGATTTTGCCGTCAGAAAATGTAATTTCAAGGGAATATGCACTGTTTAAAGCTTCATTTGAAATGTTAACTTCAAGTCCGTCTGCGGTCTGCTGATAGCTTAACTGCTTACGCTCACTGCCGTTAATGAGGCAAACCTTTTCAACAGTTGAAGCATTCCATTTGCCCTTTGCAAAAGTTTTAACGGTCAGCTTATCACTTTCGGGGGCGGCCAAAGCGGTGATGTAAAGCTTTGAGTTATCCTTACTGCGGGTAAAGCGGATATCGCTTGACTGATATGTAAAATCATCTGTTGTAACATTTGTCGGACCCTCGCCGGAAACAAGCCAAGGTCTTGTGGCATAAATTGCATCGCCGTACTTTTTGAGCCAATTGCCTATTGTTAAAAGAGTAGCTTCAACTTCAGCGGGAATTGTGCCGTCAGCCTTAGGGCCTACATTTAATAAAAGATTTCCGTTTTTTGAAACAATATCAACAAGCAAACCGATAAAGTCCTCACCGCTGCGGTAAATATCGTCGGTTGTGTAGCCCCAGGATTTTTTGCCTACAGAGGTATCTGTTTGCCAAGGTGTCGGATTTATGCTGTTGAGCGATGAACGCTCTTTGTCAAGCAGAGCTTGTGCCTGGGAAAATGCCTCGTGCTTGTTACAGCAAACAACACCGTCGGGATTGTTTTCCAATGCGTGGTTGTAATACTCGGCAAGCATTAAATACCTGTTTGCATCGGCATATTTGTTGAAAACATCGTTTACTAAGTCAAAGTCATAGTAAATAATATCAGGGTTGTATTTTTCAATAATTTCCATGGAAATGTCATACCACTTGTGAATATGAGCCTCAGACTTGCTTTCACCGTCGCCGTAAAGCTCACCGTAAACAAGTGTGCCGTCAGCGTTTTTCTCCGAGAGGTCAGTACCTGCACCTGCCACGTCATCAAAGAACCAGTCGTTTTCAGCAAAGTGGTTTGATATACCGAATTTTATATCGCGGTCCTTACAGGCTTTTTGTAAATCACCTACATAGTCAATACCTGTTTGTGTAACAGAATTATAGGTTTTTTGTATGTCGGAGTTATAAAGGGCAAAGGAGTCGTGGTGAATACCGACGGGCATAACATATTTTGCACCGGCATTACTGAAAAGCTCTGCCCAATTTTCGGCTGTGTCGTTTTGCTTATATACTTTTAAATTTTCATTAAATTCGGGTATAAAATCCTTGTAACCGAAAGCGGAAGCTCCGCCGTAGGTGTCAAGGTGATGCTGATATATGTCACTTCCGCCGTAAGCAGAGGTGTTGTCTATGTACATCCAATGACCGTACCACTCGTCACCGTAGGCAGGTACGGAGTAAATTCCATAGTGAATGAATATGCCGAATTTAGCATCACGGAACCATTCAGGTACGCTGTATGTATCAAGGTTGTTCACTTCAAAAGGCCCTCCCGTTAAAATGCTGTCAACTATTCCGCTTTCTGTTTTATTATTTTCATCAGGACTGCAAAGTCCTGAAAGCATTGCAATAACAGACATAAAAAATGCAATTATCTTTTTGATAATCATAAAAACATCTCCCTTTATTTTCTACCTACAATATTACTACATATTTCTTAAAAAGAGTACGACATTATTATTTACAAAATGTCGTACTTGTGATAAAATTTTCTGTGAGGTGACAAGAATGTTAAATTTTCAATGGGATAATATCAATTTCACTTTAATTCAGCTTGGCAAAGGCATTATCCGTAAGGATATAGCAGGACACAGTCACTCTAAAGACAGCTATGAATTTCACTATATAACAAAGGGAAGCGGTACACTTGTTACCGATACAAAACAGTATAAGCTTTCAAAAGGTGATTTTTTTGTAACGGGTCCTAACATATATCATCGGCAGTTGATTGATAAAGATAATCCTACCGAGGAAATATACGTTTATCTTCAAGCTTTCGGTAAAAAAACAAATTCAGCATTGACTGCCACATTTTTGGCAAATCACTTCTATTTTGAAAATGACAGTAAGCTTTATGATGTATTAGAAAAAATCCTAAGAGAAAATGATGAGAAAAAATGGGGATATGAAGCTTACTTATCCGCATTATTCGGTCAGCTTCTCACAGAAATAACAAGACTTTACCGTCCTGATTTCAGTGATGTTACTAAGGTCAACGAAAATTTGAACGACAGACGTTTTTTAATTATAGAAAATGCCTTTATTGACGATTCAAAAAGCTTAACTCTTACAAAGCTTTCCAATATGATAGGTCTTTGTGAAAGACAGACACAGCGGCTTTTAAAAAAGTACTACGGCAAGTCATTTCTTGAAAAAAAGCAAGAGGCTTTGTTACATGACAATAAAAAAAATTAATTGTCCTTTACTTATAAGAAAACATAGTGTAATATAAAAGCAACTAAATTTTAAGGAGTTTTCTTTATGGAAAAGTATCTGATCAATCCCAATCAAAAGCTTTCAAAAATCAGCAAGGATATTTACGGACACTTCAGTGAGCATTTAGGCAGATGTATTTATGAAGGACTTTATGTAGGTGAAAACTCACCGATACCTAATGTTAACGGTATGCGAAGTGACGTGGTAAATGCTCTTAAAGAAATGGGTATCCCCGTACTTCGCTGGCCGGGCGGCTGCTTTGCAGACGAATATCACTGGAAAGACGGCATAGGCGAAAAAGAGAGCCGTAAAAAAATGATTAACACCCATTGGGGCGGTGTTGTTGAAGATAACTCCTTTGGTACACATGAATTTTTCGAGCTTTGCAAACAGCTCGGATGTGACGCATACGTCAACGGAAATGTCGGCTCGGGCACTGTTCGGGAAATGAGTGAATGGGTGGAATATATGACCTTTGACGGACTTTCACCTATGGCACAGCTCAGGGAGAAAAACGGCAGTAAAGAGCCGTGGATAGTAAAATATTTCGGTGTAGGTAATGAATCCTGGGGTTGCGGCGGCAATATGCACCCCGAGTATTATGCTGACGAGTACAGACGCTATGAAACCTTTGTCCGTCAGTATGACAGCAATAAGCCGATTTATAAAATAGCTTGCGGTGCAAATGCCTTTGATTACAATTGGACAGATGTGCTTATGAAAAAAGCGGGCAAAAATATGAACGGACTTTCATTGCATTATTACACTGTACCCAATTCCTGGGATAAAAAGGGCAAAGCTCTTGAATTTACAAAAGAGGAGTACTACAATACAATAGAAAAAGCCTATAAAATGGAGGAGCTTGTCACCCGTCATAGTGAAATTATGAATAGATATGACCCTGAAAAGCGTGTCGGTTTGATTGTTGACGAGTGGGGCACGTGGTATGATGTGGAAGAGGGTACTAATCCCGGCTTCCTTTATCAGCATAACACTTTAAGGGATGCCGTTGTGGCAGGTCTTACCCTCAACATTTTCAACAAGCACAGTGACAGGGTTAAAATGGCAAACATTGCCCAGACGGTAAATGTGCTTCAAGCCGTTGCCCTTACCGACGGCGAGGATATGCTTTTGACGCCTACATACTATATTTTCAAAATGTATAAGGATCATCAGGAAAATACACTTTTGGGCTCCTTTATCACAACGTCCAACCTTCCTCAAAAGGGCATACTGCCTAAGCTTGTTGAAAGTGCGTCAATAGATGAAAACGGCACAATTGTGTCAACAATTGTAAACACCTCACTTGACGGAGAAGCTGAAATTCACTGCCAGATTGCCGACTTTAACCTCAGCAGTATAAGTGCTGAAATTTTAAGCGGTGACGTTTATTCTCATAATAGCTTTGATAATAAAAACGCTGTCAAAACGGAAGCTTTTACCGATTACAGACAGCTGCGTGACGGCTTTGAAGCTTCGCTGCCGCCTTGCTCTGTTGTAAAGTTTATTATAAAATAATATGGCAGAGTGTAAAAAGTGCTTGCTTATGGAGGCGGCAGAAAAAGATGCTTACCAAAGTGTACAGCAGGCGATAAAAAGACTTAAAGCAAGCGAAAAGGTCAGTGATGAAGTTTACTTTTCAAGGCTTGACAGCTGTAAAAAATGCGACAACCTTATCGGTGGGGTTTGTATGAAATGCGGCTGTTATGTTGAGCTTAGGGCGGCATTTAAAAAGCAAAAATGCCCCGATGTAAAAAACAGAAAATGGAAAGCGGACAGCGAGGAAAAATAAATGGAAAAAATCATTCAGTTTGGAACAGGAAACTTCCTCAGGGGGTTTGTTGATTACTTTATTGACGTATTAAATGAGAAGAAACTCTTTGACGGTAAGGTGGTTATTGTCAAGCCTACAAACAGGGGAAGTATAGATGCTTTTAATGAGCAAAACTGCGTTTATAACCTCTATTTAAGGGGTATTGAAAAGGGTACGGAGATTTGTGAAAAAAGGGAAATACATTCCGTTAAAAGGGTTATTGACCCTTACGGTGACTATGAAAGCTACCTTTCTTTGGCACATAATCCCGATATTAGATTTATCGTTTCAAACACAACGGAAGCAGGTATTATCTTTGATGAAAGCTGCAGCTTTGACGATAAGCCCGCACTTTCATTTCCCGGTAAGCTTACACAGCTTTTATTTGAACGCTTTAAGGCAAAACTCGGCGGTTTTGTGATTTTACCTTGTGAGCTTATTGACAGTAACGGTGATATGCTCAAAGACTGCGTGATAAAATACGCAAAGCTCTGGAATTTAGGCGACGGCTTCATCACCTGGCTGAAAAATGAAAACACCTTTTGTAACACCCTTGTTGACCGCATTGTGACCGGTTATCCTCAAGATGAGGCGGAAAAGCTTTTTTCCGAAATCGGCTATGAAGATAAGCTTCTCGATACAGGTGAAATTTTCCATCTGTGGGTAATTGAGGGCAATTTTGAAAATGAACTTCCCCTTAAAAGGGCAGGCTTTAACGTAATATGGACAAATGATGTTTCAACTTATAAAAAGATGAAAGTGCGTATTTTAAACGGTGCTCACACTTCTACTGTATTTCCTGCGCTTTTAAGCGGAGTTGAAACAGTGGGGGAAAGCTTTAACAATGAGCTTATAAGTGAGCTTTTAAATGCAAACCTCAACAAATGTATTTTGCCTGTTTTAGGTTACAGTGATGAAATAAAAGCTTTCGCTAATGCCGTAATTGAGCGTTTTAAAAATCCCTATATTCATCATCAGTGGAAAGCTATATCTTTAAACAGTGTAAGTAAATTTGCTGTAAGAGTTTTACCCACAATGCTTGATTATAAAAATATTTTCGGTGAGGTACCGAAGACTTTAGCACTTTCTCTTGGGTCACTGATATATTATTACAAAAACTTTGAAGTTACAGACAACGCGCAGTCAGTTGAATTTATCAAAAACAACTCTGTAAAAGCTATACTTTCAAATGAAAAGCTTTGGGAAAGAGACATAAGTGACTTTTACACTGCCGTTGAAAGTGCTTATAATAAAATTTCTGCCGAGGGCATAAGTGAGGCTATTATATGGGCTTTATCAGAATAAATGAAAAAGATGATGTTACTGTAATTGTTGAAACAGGTCATAAGCTTGCTGTAAGGGATATCAAAAAAGGTGAAAAGGTTATAAAATACGGCTATCCCATCGGTGTTGCGACGGAAGACATAAAAAAGGGCGATACTGTTCATTCTCACAATCTAAAAACTGCGCTTGAAATTACCGATGAATATGAATATAAGCCTGATTTTACAGCCGAAATAAAAAAAGAGCCCTTTGAAATTTATGCCTATGAGCGTAAAAACGGCGAAATAGGTATTCGCAATGATATTTGGATTATTCCCACCGTAGGCTGTGTAAACAAAATTGCAGAAAAGCTTTCACAAAAAACAGGTGCTTTTGCCTTTACTCACCCTTACGGATGCAGTCAGTTAGGCGGTGACCATAAACGCACTCAGCTTGTTTTAAAAGGCTTAGTCAAACACCCTAATGCCGGCGGTGTGCTTGTTTTAGGCTTAGGCTGTGAAAATAACAATATCGGTGAATTTAAAAAAATTCTCGGTGAGGTTGACGGGGAAAGAATACGCTTTCTTAACTGTCAGGATGTAGGCGATGAAATTGCCGAGGGTGAAAAAATTATCGCTGAATTAAAGGCGATTTGTAAAAGGGATAAACGTAAGAATGTGCCTGTATCAAAGCTTAAAATAGGTATGAAATGCGGTGGAAGTGACGGACTTTCAGGTATTACCGCAAACCCCTTGTGCGGTAAAATTACCGATATGCTCACTTCCATGGGCGGCTGTGCGGCACTTACTGAAGTGCCCGAAATGTTCGGCGCGGAGAGGGTTATTTTTTCACGCTGTGAAAATGAAGTCGTCTTTTTGAAAGCCGACAAGCTTATCAGGGACTATAAAAATTACTTTGTTGCTCACGGTGAGCCTATAAGCGAAAATCCTTCGCCGGGAAATAAAGCGGGCGGTATAACCACCCTTGAAGAAAAGTCACTCGGTTGCGTTACAAAGGGCGGCACTGCGCCGATTACCGACGTATTAACCTACGGCGAAAGGGTAAAAAACAGCGGTCTCAGCTTGCTTGACGGCCCCGGTAATGACATTGTTGCCATTACAAATCTTACGGCGGCAGGCTGTCATCTGATTTTGTTCACAACAGGCAGGGGCACTCCCTTAGGCGCTCCTGTACCGACTGTAAAAATCGCAACGAATACGGCTCTCTATGAAAAAAAGCCTCAATGGATAGACTTTGATGCTCAAACAGGTGACGAAAACTCACTTATGGAGCTTATTAAAGAGGTTGCAGAGGGTAAAAAGACCCGCAGTGAGGAAAACGGTTACCGAGAAATTGCAATTATGAAAAGCGGAGTAACTTTATAAAATTAAAGGTCAACTTTTTGCTTTAAAGTTGACCTTGTTTTTTTACTCTATAGCCGCTTTTTTTGTGTTTACGGTAAGGATTTTTTTGTAGATGCTGTCGTTAAACTTTTTCTTCCTGTCGTATGTATAAAGTCCGTTTTGCTCCTGCTCAATGTCATAAAGCTGAGTGTAACAAAAGCCGAACATTTTACTGTTAGATAAAATTGTTTCGGTCAGACCTGCATAACGCTCGGCAAATTCTTCGGGAGTTTTAACGTCATCACCGTAACCCCAGGATTTGATTGACTTGTCGCTTACCCATTTAATTCCGCCGTATTCACTTATGAAAACAGGCTGTCCGCCGTATTTTTGACGGTTGGGGTTATCCTTTAAAACGTGCTCATAAAGGAAGCCCTCTGTCATAAAGCGGTCATAATTTGACTTGAAGAGCTTAACGTCAAAGGTGTAATCGTGCAAATCGTAAATATCGGTTTTAACGTGGAAGTTACCGCTTGTATCAATGCAGGGGCGAGTGGGGTCAATTGCCTTTGTGTAATCGTAAACTGTGGAAAGCAGGGGATCATATTGCTTTTTGCCTTTGTAGTCCCAGGTTTCATTAAAGGGGCACCAACCTATAATTGCAGGATGGTTAAAGTCGCGGCTTACTGCCTCTGCCCATTCCTTAAGGAAAATGTCAACTGCGGCAGGCTTTGAGTAGTCAAGTCCCCAATTGGCATATTCACCCCAGACTATGTAGCCTTTTATGTCACAATAATACAGGAATTTCGGGTCAAAAACCTTTTGGTGAAGCCTTGCACCGTTAAAGCCCAGGTTCATTGAAAGCTCAATATCCTTGAGCAAAGCCTTGTCATCAGGTGCGGTATAAATTCCTTTTTTGTAAAAGCCTTGATCGAGCACGAGACGTTGAAAAACGCTCTTTTCATTTATAAGGAAGCGATAACCGTCAAGCCTTACATTGCGAAGACCGAAGTAGGAGTAAACCTTATCCTCGCCAAAGGTGATTTCAAGGTCATAAAGCTCACCCTTGCCTACTTCCCACAAGTGGATTTGTGAAAGACTAAGCTGTATAACTGCGTTACCGCAAGCCTTTTTCAGCTCACCTTTACCGACGCTTTCGCCCCTATAGAAAGCTTCAATTTTAAGGTCGGCTTTGCCTTTGAGATTAAGTGAAACGGTGACAAGTCCGTTTTGAGAGTCGGGGTAGAGCTTGAAAGTATCAACATAGCTTTCAGGCACATATTCAAGGTAAACACTTTGCCAGATACCCGTTGTTCTGGTGTAGTCACAGCCGTGGCTTTTTTTCTTTTCGCTCTGCTTGCCTCTTATAACAAAGGGGTTTTTAACACTGTCCTCACAAAGGACAAAAACTTCATTTAAGCCGTCGCGGACAAGGCCTGTGATGTCAAAGGAAAAAGAGGTGTAACCGCCCTTGTGTCTGCCGGCAAATTTGCCGTTTATAAGCACCGTTGTCAAGTGATCGGCGGCGCCGAAATGTAAAAACACACGGCGTCCCTTTTTGTTTATTTCAACGCTTTTTTTGTACCATACCATATTTACAAAATCGGTGTAGCCGATACCCGAAAGCTCACTTTCAATGCAAAAGGGTACATTGATTTTACGGGTATAGGTGCAGTTGTTTCTTATTTCTTCGGCGCGGCTTTCATTTCTTGAAAAGCGGAAGCCTTTTTTCGCTTTCTGAAAGCCGAAATCCCACTGACCGTTTAAAAGGACAATGTCTTCCCTTACAAACTGCGGGTTGGGATAGTTGCTTTTTATAATGCTTTTATTCATAAATTATCACCCGAAAAAAGATTATCATATTAAAGCTGATATTTCAACAGTTTTATATATTTATTTTTGATTTGATATAAAACACCCCTTAAAGTGCAGTGCTTTAAGGGGCGTAACTGTTTTAAGCTTATCTGCTTTCCTCCTGCTTAATGCTTTCGCGGTAAGCAAGGAGTTTTTCGTGCATATCGTCTTTAGTTTTGCCTGTAAGCTTGTAGGTAAGGTAAGGCAGACCTGCAAGAAGCATCATAATACCGTGAACGATTGTGTAGAAGAAAAGAAGCTTGATTTTTGTTTCATAGCTCTGTGCGGGATAGGGATTAGCTTCCGTACCCTGAATGTAACCGATGATGTTGATTTTACCGTAAAGAATTTGGGGAGCGACAGCACTTGCGATTGTACCGCTGATAACAGTGCCTAAGCCAATGACAAAGGGAAGTGATGCGTCAAGACGTTTGCCTGTTTTAAGCTCAAGGTCGTCAAGTGCGTCTGCCTGGAACATTGAGGGAAGAAGATTTGACGCGCCGAACTGAATACCTGTAAGGAAAAGGCAGACAATGAAGATGTACTGTAAAATTCCGGGGTCTTGACCGTTATTCTCCATAGTAAACTGAGCATAACCTACGCCGAATGCAACGCAGTTGATACAAAGTGAGTAAACACCTGAAGCGATGTAAAGCTGCTTTGAGTTGAACTTTTTAAGCAGAGCCTTGACAACAAGCATACCAACGAATGTACCGATACCGACAGGAAGCACGAAGATAATCTTCTTACTTGCAGAGCCTAAAACGGCAACAGCCATAAAGGTCTCCATAAAGGTAGCAACACCTCTGAAAGCTTTGAGAAATTCACTTAAAACAATTGTACGGGCATAGGGGCTTTTTATAATATCTACGAAACCTAAAAGAGGATTTTCTCTTTTGGAGGAATAAACCGTACGCTCTTTAATGTAACGCATACCGATAAGCATTGTAATTGTGCCCATTGCACCGCAGATGATTGACGAAATTATGTAGTTCAATTCCGGATTCTCTTTGTTGCCGTTTGCGGCCTTAATAATAATACCGACAATGAGCACAACAACCATAGGTGCACTGTTACCGATAGCAGAGGAGATACCTCTGAAAGAGAGGACTGATTCCCTTTCCTTTTGGTTAGGTGACATAACCATGGCAACCATATTGATTGTGTTACCGAAGTAGAAACAGCAGCCCTGAACAAGTGCAAGGAAAATCATATAAATGAGAACAACTGTGGGGTTGCTCTTCATAAAGTCGGGCACTAAGAAAATAAGTACGGTTACAAGACCGCAGGGAATTGCAGACAGTATACCGAGGGGCTTGAATTTTTCGCCGTTTTTGATTTTCTTGTTGTCAAGAATAAGTGCATAAACAAATGAAAGCACAAAACCTGCAACACCTGTAACTGTGTTGAAAACTGAAACCATATCTGCAGGTAAGGACAGAATGTTAACCATATAGTCAGCTCTGTATCCGTTAATCATACCTGTCATCATTGTGTAGAAGAACACTGCCAATAAGAACCAAGTAAGCTCAGCCTTACCTACGTGTTTTTTGTTAGCCGCATCAAGCGGGGTGCCGATAACGGCAGCGGTGTTTTTGTTTCCCATATTTTTGCCTCCTGTGGGTTAATATTATAATAAAAAATTATAGCATTATCCGTTGTTTTAAATCAATTGACACAATAAACTAATAAAAACGCAATAATTTGTGAATTATTTTATTTTACTTGTATTTTACTTGGTGTTATGTTAAAATCTAACATATAAATGCTGATTAAGGGTGGTGAAATCATGGGCGAAAATCCGTATATAAAGGTACTGCGTGAAAAGTCAATGAAGCTGCCTCTTACTCCCGGTGTGTATATAATGAAAAACAAAGAGGGCAAGATAATTTATATCGGTAAGGCAAAAAAACTGAAAAACCGTGTAAGTCAATATTTCGGCTCACAAAACAAGCATACCGAAAAGGTTAGAAAAATGGTTGAAAATGTCCGTGATTTTGACTACATTTTAACCGACAGTGAATTCGAAGCCTTAGTGCTTGAATGTAGCCTGATTAAACAAAATATGCCTAAATATAACATCCTTTTAAAGGATGACAAGGGATACAGCTATATAAAGATCACAAAAGGGCCTTGGGGCAAAATCTCCGCTTGCTTTCGCAAAGATGATGATGAGGCACAGTATTTGGGCCCCTATACCGGTAACTTTTCTGTTACAAACAGTGTTTTGCAAGCGCAGGAGATTTTCCGTTTGCCTGCCTGCAACAAGGTTTTTCCGCGTGATATCGGAAAGGAAAGGCCTTGCCTGAATTTTCACATTGACAGATGTATGGGCGTTTGCAGCGGCAAAATCAGTCAGAAGTATTATGAGAAAAGCCTCAATGAAGCTGTTGACTTTTTAAAAGGCGGAAGCAGTGAGACCGTTAAAAAGCTAAAGGCTGAGATGGAGGAGCTTTCCGAAAACCTTGAATTTGAAAAGGCGGCAAAGGTCAGGGACAAAATCCGTTCAATTGAAAGAATAATGTCAAAGCAAAAGGTTGTTATGGAGGGCAGTTTAAACGAGGATGTATTTTCAATTGCACAGCGCGGTGAAAAGGCTTGCGTTGCTGTGCTCAGCTTTCGCGACGGCTTGCTTTCGGATACACAGCATTTTATAATTGACAGCAGTGACAATTTACCCGAGCTAAGGCAAGAGATATTGACCTCTTTTTATTCAATGAACAGGCAGGTACCGCCCCTTATAGTCCTTGACGGTGAAATTGCCGACAGTGCTATTACGGCGCAGTGGCTAAGTGAAAAGCGTGGCAAAAAGGCAACAATACTTGTACCTCAACGGGGTGAAAAAGCCAAGGTGAGTGAAATGTGCTTTAACAATGCGGCACAAAAGCTTGGCGAATACTTAGGCAGAAGCGGTAAAGAAACGGCGGCACTTGACGAGTTAGGCAAGCTTTTAGGCTTAAAGAAAACTCCCGAATATATTGAGTCTTACGATATTTCCCACACGGGCGGCAGTGACAATGTTGCAGGTATGATAGTTTTCAAAAACGGTGAGCCTTATAAGCGCGCTTACAAGCGTTTTGCCATAAAAGGCTTTGAG
Organism: Acutalibacteraceae bacterium; assembly: GCA_051880695.1. Lineage (GTDB taxonomy): Bacteria > Bacillota > Clostridia > Oscillospirales > Acutalibacteraceae > UBA6857. Next base: position 142,506 of record JBJEOK010000010.1, read on the forward strand.
GGGCAGGACGATTACGGCTCAATGCGTGAGGTGATTTCAAGGCGGCTTAACCGCTATGTTGAACAGCAGGGCAGTGACGAGGGCTTCGGCAAGCTCCCCGACTTAATTTTACTCGACGGCGGTCAAGGTCAGGTAAATGCGGTGAAGCCTGTAATTGAAGCATTCGGTTTTGACATTCCCGTTTTCGGTATGGTTAAAGACAGTAAGCACCGTACAAGGGCAATTGCCGCTGACGGGGGAGAGATTGCCATAAATTCCTCAAGGCGGGTGTTTACTCTTGTTTCAAAAATTCAAGATGAAGTGCACCGTTTTGCAATAACTTATCATAAAAGCAAGCACACTAAAAAGAGCATTTCCACCACTCTCACAGCTATTGACGGCATCGGTGAAAAAAAGGCGGCGGCGCTCTTGAAGTATTTTAAAAGTCTCAGAGCAATAGGCGAGGCGGATAAAAATGAAATTGCCGGTGTAAAGGGAATTACAAAAAAAGACAGTGAAAATATTTACGAGTATTTCCATAAGGCGAGAAGTTGATTTCTTGACTTTTCAATTGCTTTACTGTATAATCATTTAAAGGTGGTGAGAAGCGGTGAAAATGAAGCTAAACGATAAATTGAAGCATCTTAGAAAAGAGCACAAATTCAATCAGCAGAATATTGCCGACGCTCTCGGAATAAACAGAAGCACCTATGCCTTTTATGAAACAGGCAGAACTGTACCTCCCATTGAAACAGTAGTTGCTCTTTCAAAAATATATAATATTTCCCTTGATTACATTCTCGGCTCTGAGGAAGAAATTACCCTTGCTAAGGTTTATGATGACATAGCCGCCTACGTTGATCCTATTGCATACTTAAAAGGTGATGAGAAAAAAATCATTATGCATTACCGCTTACTTGACGAGGAAAACAGAAAAAAGCTTGTTGAAGAAATTGAAAAGGATTTCCCCTTTTCTTTAAAAAGTGATAAAGCTCAAAAACAGGAGTAGCTTATTTTTTTGACAGATGTCTTGTTTTTAGCAAATTTTTAAAAACTCTTGACAAACAGTGTCTTTAAAAGTATACTTAAATTACTAAATATTAGGAGGAAACTAAAATGAAAAAAGTTATTTCACTTCTTCTTGCAGTGCTTATGATGTTCTCAGTTTGCACCGTTGCATTTGCTGAAACTTCCGCTGAGGGTGAAGACCAAACAACAACAGAAGCAGTACCCGATGACGGTACAGGCGATACCGAAACACCTGCTGAGGGTGAGGAAGAAACTCCCGACCTCAGTGATGTTCAATGGATTCTCGACCTTCCTTTCTGGACTGTTAAATCTGGATCAAAGGTTGCAAAGGTAGCTGCTAAGCTTGTTATTGTTTACCTTAAGGTTGCAAAAATCTTCGGCCTTGTTGAAAAGGACGCTATGGACTATGTAATTGAGTTCATTATGAACGCTCTTGAAAATCAAGAAACACCCGAAGAAACCACAACTGTTGCTCCGACAGAAGAAACCACGGCTCCGGCAGCCGCTTAACACTTAAAATAAAGCCTTCCTTTTCGGAGGGCTTTTATTTTAATTATTTTCATTTTAACAGTTGACATTTACTCTAAAGTAATTTATAATATAAATGAAAATATAGGTAATTTTAACTGATAAGGAGAAATGTAATTATGAAAAAGATTATTTCTGTTTTACTTGCAGCACTTATGCTTACGTCAATGCTTGCAGTTTCGGGCTTTGCTACTGAACTCATTGTAAGAGATGACACAAGCTACAGACCCGTTAATGTTTGCAAATGTGAAGATCATGTAGGTGCTCCTGCAAAATCCTGCCACTGCTGTATTTTCTGTGAAAACCTTGATATGCAGTATGTAACAACTTGCGCTAAAAATCCCGACGGCACTCTCAAGCTTTACACCGACGAAAACGGCACAAAGTATATTGCTGTTTGCTGTGCAAATTGTACAGGTCTTTGGCCTTGCAAGTGCGGTTGTGAATGCTGTGCCGAAAATGAAAATATCGGTGACAAGGACAACACTCTTGATGATGTTATATCCGATGAAAAGAAAGAGGAGTATGTTGACGGTTTCCAAAAAGTTCTCAAGATTATTTCCGATGCATTTGATGAATTTTTCAACAAAATCTTTGAATTCCTTAGAATCTTCGATATAATCGGAAGAGACGATATCTAATCATTAAACAAAATACTTATTTAAGATTTAAAACACAAAGCACTGCACGTAATCTTGCAGTGCTTTTTTACTGTTTTGTTGTTTTGTTAATAATAAGTTGTTCTTTCTTTTGTGCAAAAGTACGGTACAGATGATATTTGTTATCTCGGTGTTGACATTTACGTTTCAGGCGGTGCTGAAATTCTCAGCCATCCTGTAAGCGGTAAGTTTAACCTTGACAGTGAAGCTCTTGAGCGTATGCTTTTAGACTTTGATGCTATCGGGTATATAGAAATTGACGATTTAATAAAAGAAACAATTGACTGATTCTAAAATCCCAATCTTTTTTGTTCTTGACACGTGAAAGTATTTGTATTATAATTAGGTGAAAATAAAATCGTTGTCGGGAGGAAATGAAATGAACGAAAATATGCCGAAAATTTGTGCTTATTGCGGTAAGGAAATAACTGAAACCGATTACAGGGTTTTCTGCCCTAACTGTAAGTCCGATTATCATAAGGAGTGCTGGCTTGCAAATAACGGCTGTGTAACCATAGGCTGCACATTTAACCGCACTGCACCTGTTCAAGCCACGGCACCGTCTGCCGTAAATGAAAGCAATAACATTTCTTCAGCTGACAGTTGTACCTCGTGCGGTGCTCCTATGCCTCCACACTATGTTTTTTGTTCAAAATGCGGCAAAGCGAGAAATCCTGAGGGAAACAGTTTTAACTATCCTAAAGATAGCTCTTATTACGTGCCGTCAACCGACTGTGAAATTTCAGCAAAGCTTATTGATAAGTCTTCTACATATTATTTAAAAGCTTTTGATGATATTGACGAGGGTACTAAAAAAGCATCATTCAATGTTTTTGCCTGCATTTTTTCGGTTTTGTGGATGCTCAACCGAAAAATGTATTCAAAGGCAATTACATTTTCCCTTTTCTTTGTGCTTTTTGTTGCATCACTTTTCGTTTTTCCCTCACTTAGAGTACTCACAGTTATTCTAATGATTTTACTTCTTGTTTTCTGCGGCTTTTGCGGAAACCTTATGTATATGCTCCAAATTGATGAACTCACAAATCAGGCAAAGGCACTTCCCACTGAGCAGAGAATGGCATTTATCAACAAGAAGGGCGGCACACTTATCAAAAAGCGTCGCTGAGGTCTTGACTTATTTTAAAAATTAAGGTATAATCCTTGACAATATTGCAAAAAGGCTATGACTGAGATTAAGTAAGCTTTCGGGCAACACGTTTTCAGAGAGAAGCACATCGGTGAAAGTGCTTCAGCGTGCCGTAAGACGAAATTCGCCTCAAGAGCTGTCTGTGAAAAGCAGAATGTCTGCACCGCATTAAGGTGCGTTAAAGCGGCAGGGGACGCCCCCTGCAATTTGAGTGGTACCACGGAATTTTCCGCCTCATTGTTTTGAGGCGGTTTTTATTTTGTAATTTTAAACGGAGGTTTATATATGGATAACAAAATTCTTGAACTCAAAAATCAGTTTGTTGCCGCTGTTCAAAGTGCCGAAACAACTGCAGCCGTTGAAGAATTAAGGGTTGCTTATTTAGGTAAAAAGGGCAGTGTTACAGAGCTGATGAAAGAAATGAAAGGTCTTTCAAATGATGAAAAAAAGGCTTTCGGTCAAAAGGTAAATGAGCTGAAAGGCTTTGCAACCGAAAAGTTAGCCGAAAGAACACAGGAGCTTATTAAGCTTGAAATTCAAAAGGAAATTGACAGCATTGAGGAGTTTGACATTTCAATGCCGCCCTCACTCGGTGAGGGCTCATATCATCCCATTACTCTTGTACAACGTCAGGTTGAGCGTATTTTCAAGTCAATGGGCTTTACTGTTGAGGATTACAGCGAGGTTGTAACCGATTATGAGTGCTTTGAATCGCTCAACATTCCAAAGCATCACCCTGCAAGAGATATGCAGGACACCTACTACCTTGAAAACGGTCAGCTTTTAAAAAGCCAGACTTCTGCTGCCCAAAATGCAATTTATAAAAAGTATAAGGACGCCCTTGTAAATGACGGTGTGCCCATTAAGGCAATTTTCCCCGGCCGTTGTTTCCGTAATGAGGCAACAGACGCCTGTCACGAAAATACCTTCTTCCAAATGGAGGGTGTTATGGTTGACAAAAACATTTCAATTTCAAACCTCATTTACTTTATGAAAACAATGCTTTCCGAAGTATTCCAAAAGGATATAAAGGTGCGTTTAAGACCCGGCTTCTTCCCGTTTGTTGAGCCAGGTTTCGAACTTGATATCAGCTGCCTTATTTGCGGCGGTGAGGGCTGTCCCTCTTGTAAGCACAGCGGCTGGCTTGAGCTTTGTCCCTGCGGTATGATTCACCCTGAGGTGCTCAAGGCCGGCGGTATTGACCCCGAAGAATACACAGGCTTTGCCTTTGGTCTTGGTCTTACACGTCTTGTTATGATGAAGTACGGCATTAAGGATATCCGTGACCTTAACAGCGGAAGCCTTAAAACATTAACTCAGTTTATAGATGAATAAGAAAGGAGAATAAACCATGTTTTTATCAATGAATTGGATTTCGGATTTTGTTGATTTTGAGGGCATTGATAAGCTTGAGCTTATTCACCGTTTCTCACTTTCAACTGCCGAGGTTGAAAACGAAATCTTCTTTAAAGGCAGTGACATCAGCGGTATTGTTGTGGCTGAAATTAAAGAAATTGCAGATCACCCTGAATCAAAGAAGCTTCACCTTTTAAAGGTTGATGCAGGTGACGGTGCACTTACCGATGTTGTTTGCGGTGCGCCTAATGTACGCGTAGGTATGAAAACAGCTTTTGCTAAAGTCGGTGCAAAAATAGGCGAAATTGAAATTACTCCCCGTGCCCTTGCAGGCTATACCTCTTACGGTATGTGCTGCAGTGAAAAGGAAATCGGTATCAGTGACGATAATTCAGGCATTATGGATATCACCGATAATGTTTCAAACGGCACCGATATCAAAGACGTTTATGAAATCGAAGATATAGTTTTTGAGGTTGACAACAAGTCACTTACAAACCGTCCCGATCTTTGGGGTCATTACGGTATCGCCCGTGAATTTGCGGCTCTTGCCGGCAGACCCTTGAAACCTCTTGACACAGTTGACCTTAGTAAGTATGCCTCACTGCCTCAGGTTGATATGAAAATTGAGGACAAGCTTTGTCAGCGTTATTCTTGCTTACAAGTGGAAAATATCACTAAAAACGTAAGCCCTGTGAATATGCGTATCAGACTTTTCTACTGCGGTATGAGAGGTATCAATCTTCTTGCCGACCTTACAAACTACCTTATGCTTGAAATGGGTCAGCCGATGCACGCTTTTGACTCACGTAAGGTTGAAAAGCTTCGTATCAAGCGTTTCGACAAGCCCTTTACCTTTACAACTCTTGATGATGTTGAAAGGGCAATTGACGAAAACACTCTTATGATTTGCAACGACAGCACACCTGTTGCCATTGCAGGCATCATGGGCGGTCTTGACAGTGAAATTGTTGACGATACAACCACTCTTACCCTTGAAAGCGCCACCTTTGACGCAGTTTCAATCCGTAAGTCAACAGTACGCCTTTCACACAGAACTGACGCTTCAATGCGTTATGAAAAGTGCCTTGACCCCGAAATGACGGTGCCCGCAATCGCACGTTTTGTTAAACTTTTACAGGATATTGACAGCGGTGTTACTGTTGTTTCATCACTTACCGACGAATATGCAGTTAAGTATGATGACGTATCATTGAGCTTTGACAAAAAGTTTGTTGACCGCTATACAGGTATTGAAATTGACAATGCAACAATCGTTAAAACATTAGAGTCACTCGGCTTCGGTGTTGAGCTTAAAGGTGATGACTTTAAAGTTAAGGTACCCTCATGGCGTGCTACAAAGGACGTTACAATCAAGGCAGACATCATTGAAGAAATCACCCGTGTATACGGTTATGATAACTTCGACATTCACACAACAGTAAGCCCCATTTATCCTGTTCGTCCCGACGTTGAAAAAACAGTTGAGGACAAAATAAAGGATATCCTCGTAAAACGCTTCTCACTTCATGAAGAGCATTCCTATGTCTGGATGTATTATGATGAGTGCAAGGCTTTGGGCATTGAGGTTGAAGACAATGTTAAGCTTGTCAACGCAACCAACCCCAACATTGAAACTATCAGAAAGTCAATTATCCCCACACAGCTTTGTCAGGTAAAAATCAACACAAACTTTGCTCCCGACTTCGGTATTTTTGAAGTTGGCAGAATTGTTGACGGCTGCAAGGCAGACGGAATGTGCAATGAGAAAAAGAAGCTTGCAATCACACTTTTCTCAAAAACAAAAACAGCAGAAAAGCTTTACTTTGAGCTTCGTGATATTCTTGCAACGGTTGCCGCCGACATCAAGCACTGCGGTCTTACTTATGAAACAGCAGTGGCCGCACATAACTATCAGCATCCCAAAAATCTCAACAAGATTTTCTGCAAGGGTGTTGAAATCGGTGAAATCGGTATGATTTATCCCACAGTTATGAAGAAAATTGATAAAAAGGGCATAATCGCATATGCTGAAATTGATGTGGAAGCTTTCGCTGAAATTACAGCAGATGCTGTTTCCTATGAAGAGCCGTCAAGATTCCCCGGCATTGAAGTTGACCTTTCATTTGTATGCGAGAGGTTTGCACCTATTGGTGAAGCTGTTGAAAGCGCTAACTGTTCACTTATTAAGAAAACAGAGGTTGTTGACACTTACCGTGACGAAAACGGCAAGTCAATCACCGTAAGAATTTACTTTGCACATCCCGAAAAGACCCTTACAAGGGAAGAGGTTATGAATGTTGTCGGCGGCATCATTGATTCACTTTCGGCAAAGGGCATTGAGCTTAAAAAATAAAAATATAAGGCAGGTAATGGTGAAATTGCCTGCCTTGATGTATAGGTAGAACAAAATGAAATTTTATATGACCGAAGATAAATGCAGGGTAGCAAATATTCCTTATGACAATTACATTAAGCCGTCAAGTCCACCGAAAAGTGCCCTCGTTGCAGATAATTTGACAAAAGACGGCGGTGAAGAAAACAGCCGCATTATCAACTCACTTATTGAAAAACTGCCCAAAGGCGGCACACTTGTTATCCCTGAGGGCAAATATAAAATAAGCACCGTTAAGCTTAAAAGTGATATGACATTTTTCGTCTCTTACGGAGCGGAGCTTATATCCCTTTCCTGTGATGAAAACGAAAAAGCCGAAATTTCACTTGAAAAGGGAGTTATCACGGGTGAAAACTGCGAAAACCTTGTCATTACAGGCGGAGGGAAAATTAACGGAATGGGTCTCACTTACACAAATGACCCCGAAAGAAACGAGCCGTTTTATGCCCTCGAAAAGTTTAACACCTATCAAAGGGTTATTATGTCAAGAAAGTCAATACATTTTGCAAAGGATACAGCGAGAAATCACGTTTTATATTTTAAAAACTGCAAAAATTTAAGGCTTGAAAACATAATTTTAACCGACAGTGCTTTTTGGACGGTGAGATTTGACAACTGCTTTGACGTTAAAATTCAAAGCTTTATTATAGACAGTCACATGCACATTGCAAACAGTGACGGCCTTGACATTTGCGGCGGTGAAAATTATGAAATCAACCACTGTTTTATTGCTTGTGCCGATGATGCTGTTTGCATTAAAACTCCCGAATATCCGCTGAAAAATGTTAAGGTCAGCGACTGCATACTTACAAGCTGTGCAAACTGCTTTAAAATAGGCACTGAAACTCAATTTGACGTAAGCGACATCAAAGTGGAAAGCTGTCACTTTTTTATGGCAGACAACCTTACCTACGGTTACAGCGGTATAGCCATAGAAAGCTGTGACGGTGCTAAGGTAAAAAATGTTTTTGTCAGTGATATTACAATGCAGGGTGTTTCCTCTGTGCTTCTTGTTTGGCTTGGCAGAAGATTTCGCTATGACAAAAAAGAAGTGGGCGAAGTTGAAAACATCAGCTTTAAAAACATTCATGCCGAAAATATTGAAATGCCCTGTGCAGTAGTCGGCTGTGTAAAGGGACTTAAAAAGCATCGGGTTAAAAACGTCTATTTTGAAAATGTAATTGCCGTTTACAGAGACACCGATGAAAACCTCAACATAAGAAAAAGGGTAGGGGAATACACAATGAAAGGTTACCCCGATATTCCCCGGGTTTCCCATATTTATCACAAGAGCCACGAGCAAAGCAAGTATTGGGACTTGCCCTGTTACGGAATTTGCCTAAAGCACACCGAAAACGTGTCGCCCGACAATATAACCGTCACACCGCGAAAATGTAACACACGTCCCTTTGCATATTTTAAGGACGTTAAATAATTTTTTTTACAAAAAACAACAATTTTTTCTTTAAACCCCTTGACATTTTTTCTGTAAACTTATACGATTACACATAAGAATGTCAGGGAGCTTTCCAAGACATCAAATAAAGAAAAGGAAGGGTAAAAAATGAAACTTTATTATGACATCAAGGACAAACCTAAATTTCCGCAATTAGTTGTTTATGCTATTCAGCAGCTTCTTGCAATTATGGCGGCAACACTTGTTGTACCTATTATTATAGGCAACGGTATGCAGCCTTCGGCAGCACTTTTCGGTGCAGGTGTAGGTACACTTGTTTATGTTTTATTCACTAAAGCAAACAGTCCTGTTTTCCTCGGCTCATCATTTGCTTTTCTCGGCTCAATGTCAGCCGCTTTTGCAGGCGCAGTTTCAACTGCCGCAGGTTATGCCGGTCTTATTATCGGTGCAATTTTTGCAGGTCTTGTTTATGTTGTAATTGCACTTGTTATCAAGCTTGCAGGTGTTAACTGGATTGACAAGCTTATGCCTAAGCAGGTAATCGGACCCACAGTTGCAATTATCGGTCTTTCACTTGCAGGCAATGCAGTAGGCGACCTTCAAAAGGGCAAATTTTTAATAGACGGTGTTTCAACAGCAAATCCTTTAGTAGCAGTTCTTTGCGGTATTGTTACACTTGTTGTTGTAATGCTTTGCTCAACCTACGGTAAAAAGTCAATAAAGCTTATTCCGTTTATTATCGGTATTATGGCAGGTTATGCTTTTGCGGCAATCCTGACCTTAATCGGTATCAAAACAGGTAACGATTCACTTAAGCTTATTGACTTTAGCGTATTTAGCGGTATCAGCTTATTTGCTTTGCCTGAGTTTACTGTCATTACGGCAAAAGACGGCTTCAAGGAAATTGACGGTGCTTACATAGGTACACTTGCAGCAGCATATCTTCCCGTTGCATTTGTTGTTTTTGCTGAGCACATTGCCGACCACAAGAACATTTCTTCAATCATCGGCAAAGACCTTCTTAAAGAGCCCGGTCTTCACAGAACTCTTTTAGGTGACGGCGTCGGTTCAATGGTTGGTGCAGTTTTCGGCGGTTGTCCCAACACAACCTACGGCGAGTCTGTTGCCTGCGTTGCTCTTACAAGAAACGCTTCTGTTTACACAATCATCACTGCCGCAGTCGGTGCAATGTTAATCGCATTTTTTGAGCCCTTTGTTGCATTTGTTGATTCAATTCCCAGCTGTGTAATGGGCGGCGTATGTATGGCACTTTACGGCTTTATTGCTGTTTCCGGCCTTAAAATGGTTCAAAAGGTTGACCTTGAGGACAACAGAAACCTTTACACTGTTTCCGTAATTCTCATTGCTGGTATCGGCGGACTTACCCTTACCTTCGGTAAAATTACAATCACATCAATCGCTTGCGCACTTATTCTCGGCATTATTACAAACCTTATTCTTTCAAAGAAAAAGGACGTTAAGGCAGAGAAATGATAAGCATTTTTTAAAATTAAAAGAAGGCTCCTTGTGGCAGTGCTCAATAAAACAGTATAGGTATTGACAGTCTGCCACAGGGTTGTCAAGAATAAAAGCTATACAGACGATTTTTTCGTTTGCATAGCTTTTTTAGTAATTTTTTATTGACAAAATCAAATATTTAGATTATAATATGGATAGATAGAGGGCAAGACCGCAAAGCGGTTAGCCAAGAGATTTAGTTAAAATAACTGCTTCACTTGACGGGAGGAGCAGTTATTTTTTTATGGTTATTACAAGAAGTAACAGAACTATCATAAAATAAATTATGTATTCGTTTCCCATAAAACCACCCCCAATCCCTGCTAAAATCAGTAGAATAAAAAGGTGGCTAACCGCCCTCGAACTTGCCCAATATCAGGTTGGATTACTCCAACTATGTCATTTTAACACAATTTATGAGGTAATGCAAGAATTTTGCAGAAAATGGTGTTGTTTTATTTACCTTTATTTAATCAACATAAGTTGGGTCACACCGATTAGTTTCCCATCAGTACATTGCTACTGTTTTATTTAAGATACACTTACGGGGTCTTCTTTTTGCGTGTGAAACAAATAGATTTATCGCAAACGTTCATTATTTGTTAACATTTATCATATCTTAAAATGCTATACTGCAATAGAAAGAAAATATCTCTTTCAAACAAGTGTTAAGTTAAATTGTTATATACAGATAAGCTGTTAAAATTATTTTGTATGTGGCAATTTCAGCAAATCAATTAAAAAACAAGGGGAGTAAAACTATGAACAGTAACGTTACAATTTATGACCATCCGCTTATTCAACACAAGCTCTCAATTCTCCGTGACAAGAACACATCCTCAAAGGATTTCAGGGACCTTGTTTCCGAAATTGCAATGCTCATGTGTTACGAGGCAACAAGGGATCTTCCTTTAGAAGACGTTGAGATTGAAACGCCTATGGGTAAAACCGTAGCAAAGCACATCAGCGGTAAAAAGCTTGCAATCGTGCCTATTCTTCGTGCAGGTCTCGGTATGGTTGACGGCATAGTTTCACTTATTCCCGCTTCAAGAATAGGTCACATCGGTCTTTACAGAGACGAGGAAACCTTAAAACCCGTTGAGTATTACTGCAAACTGCCTAAGGATATCGGCGAAAGAGATGTAATTGTAGTTGACCCTATGCTTGCAACAGGCGGCAGTGCAATTGACGCAGTTTCACAAATCAAATTAAGAGGTCCACGTTCAATTCGTTTTATGGGTATCATCGCAGCTCCCGAGGGAATTGAAGCATTTACAAAGGTTCACCCCGATGTACACATTTATTGTGCTGCTCTTGATGAAAAGCTCAATGATATCGGATACATTGTTCCCGGTCTCGGCGATGCAGGTGACAGAATTTTCGGCACAAAATAAGTTTTTTTACAAAAAATCTATTGACAGATTGCCTTTATAGTGATAAAATCATAGCAATATTTAATAAATGCGTTGACGAAATTATGTCTTATCCGATGTGATTTCAGAGAGCCGACGGGTGGTGAAAGTCGGCACACAAAGATAAGTCAGCCTCATTTCCGAGCAGGACTGTTGAACACCTCATCAGGGGTTGCGTAGGCGGTCACGGATGCCCCGTTATCATGGCTAAAGGCTTGTCAGAGCCTTGAAAAGAGATTGCATTTTGCAATAAACAAGGTGGTACCGCGGATTTTATTCGTCCTTGAAGTTACGTAAGTAACTTCAAGGACGTTTTTTAGTATCACGTAAAATCAAGTACATTTATTAAATATTGAAAGTATTTTAATTTCAAAGGAGTAAACGAAATGGTAAAGTTAACTGTTGCAGATGTTACACTTAAAGAAGCTGCTAAAAGTAATGAGATTTCTCTTTCTTTCAGGGAGAAAATTGAAATAGCCAAGCTTCTTTCAAAAATCAATGTTTCTGTAATTGAGCTTCCGGCAATAAAAAAGGAAAAAACAGATGTGCTTCTTATAAAGACAATTGCATCTGTTGTGGGTGACAGCGTTGTAGCTGTTCCGGTAAGCCTTGACGAATGTGATGTTGAAAGGGTTTATGATGCTGTTAAGGGCGCAAAAAATGCAAGAATACAAATTGAAGTTCCCGTTTCAATTGTACAGATGGAGTATATTTGCAAAAGAAAGCCGCCTAAGGTAATTGAGCTTATTTCAGAGCTTACGCAAAAGGCAAAAAGCCTTTGCAATGATGTTGAATTTATCGCTCAGGATGCTACAAGAAGTGAAAAGGAATTCCTTTATAAGGCTGTTTCTACTGCAATTTCAAGCGGTGCTACCTCTGTTACACTTTGTGATGCCGCCGGTCAGATGCTTCCACAAAATATGAAAAGCTTTGCCCTGGAAGTTTTTGAAAATGTACCTGAGTGCAAAAATATTCCTGTTTCGGTTTCTTGCAGTGACATTTTCTCAATGGCAACAGCTTCAAGCATCAGTGCTGTTGAAGCAGGCATAACAGGTGTAAAAACTTCATTTGTTGCAAATGAGGGTACAGCGTCTACACAGGCTCTTGCAAAGGCAGTTGCAACAATGGGTCTTGACTTAGGTATTGAAAGCGATATTGCAGTAACAGAAATCAGCAGGACTTCAAAGCAAATTGAATGGATACTCAATTCAAAACGCAGTAAGGGAATTCCCTTTGAGCTTACACTTGCAAGTGAAGTTGATGATACTATGACCCTCAATGAGCACGACGGACTTGAGGAAGTGTTTAAGGCAGTTAAAATTTTAGGTTATGACCTTTCAAGTGAGGATATGACCAACGTATATGAAGAATTTAAGAGAATTGCTTCAAAAAAGAACGTAGGCTCAAAGGAGCTTGATGCAATTGTTGCTTCGGTTGCTATGCAAGTGCCGAGAACCTATAAGCTTGAAAGCTATATCATTAACAGCGGTAACCTTATTAACGCCACCGCAAATATCACCCTTGAAAAAGACGGTGAAAAATTAAACGGTCTTTGCAGCGGTGACGGCCCCATAAATGCCGCTTTCCTTGCAATTGAGCAAATTTTAGGTACTCACTATGAGCTTGACGATTTCCAAATTCAAGCTGTTACAGAAGGTCAGGAGGCAATGGGTTCAGCCCTTGTAAAGCTTCGTTCAAACGGTTGCCTTTATTCGGGCAAGGGACTTTCAACAGACATTATCGGCGCTGCAATCAGAGCGTACCTTAATGCAGTAAACAAAATTGTGTATGAGGAGGCGTAAAAATGCTTAAATTAGCTTTTTCAATAAACGGCTGGGGTAATTATACTTGGGACGATTTTGTTGCCCTCGCAAGTGAAAACGGTTACAGAGGCATTGAACTTCACGATGTTTTCAGTAGCGCTCTTTCAGGTAAAGAAGCACCTTTTCATAAGTACAAAATTGCTTCAACCATAAGAAGACTCAGAGATAACAAGCTTTCTGTTGCCTGCGTTGACGCAAGTGTTGACCTTTCGGGTGACAATGTTGATGAAAATGCAGAAGCTGTAATAAAGCACATTGATTTTGCCGCCGGCGTAAAAACCGAGTTTGTTCGTGTATATTCAAAAGGGGCAGGGGAAAACAGCCGTAAAAACTTACTCCAATGTATTTCTAAATTTATTTCTCACGCTGAAAGCAAGGGTATTGTTGTGCTTATTGAAACTCTCGGCGAATTTGCAGACACTTCTGCACTTCGTGATGTGCTTATGGAGTTTTCTTCCGACAGTCTCGGTGCTTTGTGGGACGTTTATTACACTTTCTGCGAGAATAACGAAGACCCCGAAGCAACAATCACAAACCTTGGTGCATATATTAAGCACGTTCACGTCAAGGATGCCCTTAAAACAGAAAGCGGTCTTGAATACTGCCTTATGGGTGAGGGTATTCTTCCCTTTGATGTTATTTCCGGTGCCCTTACTTCTATAAATTATGCCGGTTTTGTTTCACTTGAGTGGAATCCCAATTGGATGGATGAGCTTGATGATATGGGAATCATTCTTTCGCACTTCTGTGAACAAATGAAGCTTTATGAAACTCCTGCAAGAAGCAAGTCAACTCTTTACTGGAATAACCGCCATACAGGTAACTTCATTTGGGAAAAGGAAACTCTTATTGAAAAGACTTTCTCACAGGTTCTCGACACAATGGTAGAACGCTTCCCCGACCAGTATGCTTTTAAATATACTACTCTTGACTACACAAGAACTTATTCACAATTCAGGGATGACGTTGACGAATGTTGCCGTGCAATGCTTGCTTTAGGCATTAAAAAAGGCACTCACGTTGCTGTTTGGGCAACAAATGTTCCTCAGTGGTATATTGCTTTCTGGGCGGCTACAAAAATCGGTGCAGTGCTTGTAACTGTTAACACCGCCTATAAAATTCACGAGGCTGAGTATCTTCTCAAGCAGTCGGACACTCATACTCTTATAATGGTTGAGGGTTACAGAGACTCAAATTACAGTGAAATTATCGCAGAGCTTTGTCCTGAGCTTGAAACAGCAAAAGCAGGTCAGCCGCTTCATTGCCGCAGACTTCCTTTCCTTAGAAATGTTATCACGGTAGGCTTCTCACAAAAGGGCTGCATTACCTGGGAAGACGCTATGGCAAGAAGTGTAAACGTTTCACTTGACGAGGTTTATAAAATTGCCGAAACAGTTGATCCCGGTGATGTATGCAATATGCAGTACACCTCAGGTACAACAGGCTTCCCAAAGGGTGTTATGCTCACACACTATAACGTAGTAAATAACGGCAAATGTATCGGTGACAGAATGGATTTGTCCACTGCCGACCGTATGATGATTCAGGTTCCTATGTTCCACTGCTTCGGTATGGTTCTTGCCATGACCGCTTCAATGACACACGGTGTAACCATTCATCCTTTGCCTTACTTCACTCCCAAGCCGGCACTTGCTTGTATCAATCAAGAGAAGATTACTTGCTTCCATGGTGTTCCCACAATGTTCATTGCAATGCTTGAGCATCCTGACTTTGAAAAGACCGATTTCTCATATATGAGAACAGGTATTATGGCAGGTTCACCCTGTCCCATTTCAAAAATGCGTGATGTTGTTGAGAAAATGAATATGACGGAAATCACCATTGTTTACGGTCAGACAGAAGCTTCTCCCGGTTGTACCATGAGCAGTACCGATGACAGTCTTGAGGTACGTGTAAGCACTGTCGGCCGAGCACTTCCGGAAATTGAATGTAAAGTTGTTGACCCTGAAACAAATGAAGAAGTTCCCGTAGGTGTTAACGGCGAATTTGTGGCAAGAGGCTACAACATTATGAAAGGCTATTACAAGATGCCTAAGGCAACAGCCGCCGCTATTGATGCTGACGGATGGCTTCACACAGGTGACCTTGCCTGTAAAACAGAAGACGGCAATTACCGTATTACAGGCCGTCTTAAAGATATGATTATCCGTGGCGGTGAAAATATTTATCCCAAGGAAATTGAAGAATTTATTTACACACACGATAAGGTTAAAGACGTTCAGGTTATCGGTGTGCCCGATGAACAGTACGGTGAAGAAATTGCCGCCTGTGTTATTCTTAAAGAGGGTGAAACTATGACCGAGGACGAAATGAAACAATATGTCCGCGACCACATGGCAAAACACAAGGTGCCCAAGTACGTTGATTTTGTTAAAGCTTTCCCCACAAACGCGGCAGGTAAAATTCTTAAATACAAAATGCGTGAGGAGGCCGTTGTAAAATACGGACTTCAAAAGGCAAACAGTGTTGAAACAGCATAAGTTGTTAAAACGGAAACAGGGGACAGTTAAAGTTCTCTGTTTCTTTTTACTTTGCACCCTAATGAAAGGCTATGGTGATTAGTGTGAAAACTCCCGTAATTGATTTTCATTGCCATATTTATCCCGAAAAAATTGCCGACAAGGCAGTTGAAAACATTGAACATTTTTATGAGCTTAAAACTATGCACAATGACGGCAGAGCAGCTTCTCTTATTGAAAACGGAAGTGCTTACGGTGTAAAGCATTATGTTATTTTTTCCGTTGCAACAACACCTCATCAAGTTCATTCAATAAACAAATTCATTGCAGATACAGTAAAAAAATATCCCTCACTTTTCACAGGCTTCGGTACGTTGCATCCGGATTCCGATACCTTGGAAACCGATTTTGAGGAGCTTTTGAGCCTTGGGCTTAAAGGTGTTAAGCTTCACCCCGATTTTCAAAGGTTCCGGCTTGATGACCCGAAGTGTGATAAGATTTACAGTATTTGCAGTGAAAAAGTGCCTGTAATTTTACACGCCGGCGACACTCGATTTGATTTTTCAAATCCTGAAAGAGTTGAAAATGTTTTAAAAAAGCATAAAAATCTTACGGTCATTGCCGCGCATTTTGGCGGCTGGTCTTGTTGGAAAGAGGCCGCTGAGAGGCTTCACGGCTATGAAAATCTTTATGTTGACTGTTCGTCAACCTTCAGGTGGCTTAGTATAAGTGATGTTGAAAAGCTCATAGCACTTTACGGTGCCGACAGAGTTCTTTTCGGTACAGACTATCCTATGTGGGGCTACGATACAGAGCTTCCGGATTTTATGAAGCTTAATATCAGTGATGAAGACAAGGAAAAAATTCTTTATAAAAATGCAATGAAGCTTTTATCTATAAATAAACTATAATAATTCGGCAGTAGGACCCAAGTTCTACTGCCTTGTTATTTTATGGAAATGTTAAAATTGTTACTAACAATTAAAGAATATTTAATGATATTCATTTTTCGTTAAATTGCATAAATATTGTCGCATATTTTGTATTTATTAACAATTGCTTGATATTTGCTTATTGTGTTATAATTCATATGTATAAATATATGTGTGTAGAGAATTTTGCACACAAGATTCAATATAGATAGATTTATTTGCTGAATTTGCAAATAAACAAGCAGATTTAAACTTCTTGTCTATATGGAATCTATACAAAAAAAGGAGGATTTTTCTATGAAAAACAAAACCAAAACGGCAAAAAAGCTGTTGGCACTCGTTTTGTCACTGCTGATGATTGTCACGGCTGTGCCGCTGACGGTTATTCCTGTCAGCGCGGCGACTAAAACTGTAAACCGTTCCTACGTTGATTTCGGCGTTGTCAGAGGCGGTAGCAGTGCGCGACTTAGCGGAACAACTTTTAACATTGTTAATGACGGTGAAGCCGATAATACCTCTGCAGGTATTATTAAGTTTGACATTTCCGGCTTTGACAGGGTTACAGATGTTAAGCTTAATGCTGTAGCCGAAGCTTGTCTCGGTGACGAGCGTGACACAGGATACTACTACTCTTATAACGTGGATTCTGCTTATCTCGGCGGAGCTTCACACCAAGTTAGCGGTTCTTACGGTGGTTGGTATGTAGGTAGAAATACCCTTTTAACTGCACTTAACATTACAGTTGATTCTGCTAATGCAAGTAATTCGAACGGTAAACCTGTAACTAACCTTATCGGTGAAATCGGCGGCACAGATACAAGTCAACATCAGTTTGATATTACTGATGCTGTAAACACTGCTCTTTCGAACGGTAATGATTATATATATATTGTTATCGCTAAAACTGAAGCCGGTTCAACCGGCAGCGACGGTGGTTGGACTGACACGAATGTTAATGCAGCAAGTCAAACAATTACCATAACCGGTGAGACGCCGCCCGATACTTCGGCAGACATAACTTCTCTTGCAAATGCTATCAATATTTATGAAGCAAGAATTAGAGACTTCGGTGCAACAACTTATTATACAAATCTTGCTGCTGCATTTGAAGCCTACAATAATGCAAAACGCTATTATGATGCCGTTACTTACGGCGGTTATGTTGGTGACTCAGCTTCAACCTATGCCACAGCTCTTAATGATGCTGTCAACGCTATGGGTGTTGAAGGAGAGTTTATGAACTATTGCAGTACAACCGTTTATGCAAACTCTCTTAAAAGTGAAACAGTATCAGGCGCTACAAACCTTATTTATTACGGTGCTGATCCGAGTGTAGGCTTTGACAGAGCCTGGGCTGCAAACGGCAACGGTTATAACTGGGCAAAGCTCTATTTCCGTTTTGATATTCCCAACTTTGTTCTTGGTCTTGACGGTACTACCACTGCAAAGGCTCCCATTCAGATTTATTATTTCAACAGTGGCTTTGATGCTACACAGTATTTTACCAAGATTTCTGAAACAACCGGAAAGTTTATAATTCCGCAGTTTACTATCAGCAACACTGCTTTTTCAACCGGCATCGGTACCACAGCCCTTAATCAATCCGGTAACTGGGCTTTGAATAATCCGGCTTCCGGAAAGTATTTTGCCGGTAATGAAGGTAATGTCGGTGCAAACGGCACAACATACGTAAACACTACCTCATATATGGTTCATCAGGCATCTTCTTACCTGACTACAAATAACAGCACTATCGGTTTGACAGCTGCTAACAATTCACAACAGATAAGCTATACGCTTTTGGCACAAAGATCAAACAATTTTAGTGCTACTTATACCTCAAAGTCCGATAATGCTACCAATAATGATATAGGTTATGGTTATGTTGTTTATATGACTGACTATAACGCAAACTATAACAACTGGAAAAATATCATTCCTTATCTTACTTATTATAATTATAACGGTTACGTATATACAGACGGCTATAATGCCGCTTCAAATCTTGACCAAGCCGCTAATATTTCTCTTGCTCAAAACAATTTTGCCGAACACGGTGATATGAGCACTGCAGTTAACGATTGGGCTGACAGAATCCAAAGTGCGGCTGAATATCAGATTGCAGCTAAGAATACTGCTACTACCAAAGTTACTACCTATTACATGGATCTTAAAACTGCCATTACAAATGCTAAATCAATATTTGAAGCAGGACAAAAATGTTATACTGACGCTTCATGGAGTGCGTTCACAACAGCATATGATAATGCACGTGCACATATGGCAGCTCTTTCTCCCGACGGAACAAATAATCAGTACAGCACCAGTAATACAGATATATATAACCTTGCAACAGCATTGGATACAGCAAGAACAGGTCTTGCTTTAAAAGCAACAACCGAAAGCTGTCATATATGGACTGAAACAGCCCGTACACCGGCAACATGTGAAGTTGACGGCTCCGTTTCTTATGTATGTGATGTTTGTGCACAGACTAAGACTGAAACTCTTCCCGCTTTGGGTCACTCTTGGAGTGATTGGTCAAGTGTTGATGGCACTGATAACCACACACGCACTTGCTCTGTTTGTAGCAAGACAGAAACTTCTGCTCACGCATGGGGTGACGGTGTAGTAACAACACCGGCTACCTGTACAACAGACGGTCTCAGGACCTATACTTGTCCCGACTGTAATGCTACAAAGACGGAAACTATTAACGCAACAGGTCATAATTGGAGTGCGTGGTCAAAGGTCGATGACACCAACCACACACGTACTTGCTCCGTTTGTAGTGTTACAGAAACCGCTGCTCACTCATTTAATGCCGGCGTAGTTACAACCGACCCGACTTGTACAGCAGCAGGCGAAAAGACCTACACTTGTTTCGTTTGTAACGGAACAAAAACGGAAATTGTTAACGCAACAGGTCACACACTCACTTCTGTTGCCGAAGCTCCTGCTACTTGCGGCACTGACGGTGTAAAGGCTCACTACGAGTGTTCAGTATGCGGTGCTAAGTTTATGGATGCTGACGGTAACACAGCCGCCACAACTGAACTTCTCAAAATCCCCGCAACAGGCAACCACACATTGACCTACACCTCAAATGGCGAAGCTAATCATACAGTAACTTGTTCAGTTTGTTCTTACACCGATACAGTAGCTCACACCTGGAATGACGGTGAAGTAATAACTGACCCGACTTGTACAGCAACAGGCGAAAAGCTCTACACTTGTACAGCTTGTGGTCAGACAAAGACAGAAGTTGTTCCCGTAGCGGAACACACCCCTGTTTCTGCGAACAACGCAGTAGACGCAACCTGTACAACTGCCGGTAAAGAATCCGATACAATTTGTTCCGTCTGCGGTGTAACAGTTACAACAGGTGCGGCTATTCCCGCACTCGGTCACGATTTCACCGAACAGCTTGTTGATGCCGATCACTTAAGATCAGCGGCAAACTGCCAGAATGCGGCTACCTATTGGTATGACTGTTCAAGATGTGACGCAAAGTCAACTGACAAATACTTCTCGAACGGCGGCAAGGACGCTTCCAACCATACCGGTTCGTTCCGTAACATTACCGGTCAGCCTGCGACCTGCTATCAGACAGGTTGGACTGATTATCAGATTTGTGACGGCTGTAATCAGGCAGTAGGATATACAATTCTTAATAAGACCGCTCATACGTTTGAAGAAACTGTTTCGAACGACAACGGCACACATTCACAGACTTGTTCCGTATGTAGAGACGCTAATCGTCCGGTTTACGTTTATACAGCCGACTGTACCTACACATGGGTAGTAGATACAGACGCTGACTGCGGCAACATCGGAACCAAGCATCAGGAATGTACTACCTGCGGATATGTTCTTCCCGGCTCAGAAACAGAAATTCCTGCAACAGGCGAGCATAATTATAATGTAGTTGTAACTGCTCCCACTTGCACAACTGACGGCTACACAACTCACACTTGTACAGTATGCGGCAATGCATATACAGATACTGTAGTTCCCGCAACAGGTCACGATTGGGCAGAATCTGCTACATTCAACTGGGCAGACGACGCTTCTTCCTGCACCGCTACAGTTAACTGTTCAAGATGCGGTGACAACGAAGTTACTGCAACAGTTGTTCAAACGGGTTCAACAACAGCCACTTGTACAGTTGCCGGAACAACAACTTACACAGCAACAGCAAATGTAACTAAACCCGACAAGACTTATACAGATACAAAAACAATCACAGGTTCAATTGATGCTGATGCACATAGCTTCACAAAGTATGACAAAGACAACACCTTTACCTGGACTGACGGTGTTGACGGTGCGGCTCCCACAGCAAAAATTAACCTCGTTTGTGCACACAATAGTGAGCACAAATCAACTGCTGATGCAGTAGTCGCTTACAAAGATACAACCGCAGGTGACTGTATCACCCTCAGTAAGAAGAATTACACAGCAACATATAATTTAAACGGTGAAATTATTACTTCTGACGTTTACTCGGTTGATGATGTTTACGGACCTCATAACTACGGTACACTTATCGCTAAAGTTGATGCTACTTGTACAACCGACGGTACAATCGCACACTACACTTGCTCAATTTGTAAAAAGAACTTTGACAGCGATAAGAACGAAGTAAATGACCTTACAATTGACGCACTCGGACATGATATAGTAAATCATGATGCAAAGGCACCTACCTGTACAGAAATCGGTTGGGACGCTTACGAAACTTGCTCACGTTGCGACTACACAACCTATGCAGAAAAAGACGCACTCGGTCATGACATAGTAAACCATGACGCAAAGGCACCTACCTGTACAGAAATCGGTTGGGACGCTTACGAAACTTGCTCACGTTGCGACTACACAACCTATGCAGAAAAAGACGCACTCGGTCATGACATAGTAAACCATGACGCAAAGGCACCTACCTGTACAGAAAAGGGTTGGGACGCTTATGAAACTTGCTCACGTTGCGATTACACAACCTATGCAGAAAAAGACGCACTCGGTCATGATATAGTAAACCATGATGCAAAGGCACCTACCTGTACAGAAATCGGTTGGGACGCTTACGAAACTTGCTCAC
>JBJEOK010000011.1:0-18622 GCA_051880695.1 Acutalibacteraceae bacterium
AATAGCCCCTTGAAGGGGCAGAGCAAACCACCGGTTCAACCGGTGGTTTTGATTTTGTCATAATATTGTATAAAATAAATATATTATTTAAGCGAAATGAATAACTTTTGTTTAAACTATTTATTTTAATTTAAGGTTGTGGTACAATAATTATAGAAAAGGTAAATCCCCTCAAAAGAGGGTTAATCATAGAAAGGAGCTGACAACATGAATATTACAGTTATCGGCAAAAAATGTACACCAAGGGATTCGTTCAAGGAAAGAGCTGAAAAAAGGCTTAAAAAAGTTGAAAAATTTTTCGGCTCGGATGCTGAGGTAAAAATAACCGCAACAGTTGAAAAAAACGAACAGATTGTTGAGGTTACTATTTTCTATGAGGGTATTATTTACCGCTCACAGGAAAGAGCCGCAAATATGAACGATGCTCTTGACCGCTGTGCTGATTCGATTGTGCGTCAGATTCGCAAAAACAAAACAAAAGTCGAAAAGAAACTCAAAAAGGGAGCATTTGAAGCTTTTGAGTCAATTGAAGACTTTGAGCCCGAGGATGATTATGACGTTGTTCGTTCAAAGGAAATCTCCTTGAAGCCGCAAAGCGTTGATGAGGCAATTTTACAAATGAATCTGCTTGACCATCAGTTCTATGTTTTCCTCAACTCGGAAAATGACAAAATTTGCGTAGTCTATGCGAGAAAAGACGGCGGTTACGGACTTATTATACCTGATATAGATTGATTTAATTTAAAAGTTGTGATATAATACGCTCGCCGATTTATTCGGCGAGTTTTTGATTATTTTGAAAGTGAGATACTTATGAAAATAAATTTTGTAATTCCTTGCCTTTTAGGTATTGAAAAGCTTATCGCTGATGAAATGAAAGACTTGGGTGCTGAAAATGTTGTTTCCGAAAACGGCAGAGTGCTCTTTTCAGGTGATGAAAATATTCTTGCAAGGGCAAATATTTGCTCAAGATATGCTGAAAGAATACAAATTCTTGTGGGCACCTTTGATGCTATGACTTTTGAGGAGCTTTTTCAAGGCACAAAGGCTCTGCCTTGGGAACAGTGGATTGGCGCACTTGATGCTTTTCCTGTCAAAGGGTATTCGTTAAATTCCGCGCTTTTCAGCGTCAGCGACTGTCAGTCAATTATAAAAAAGGCTGTTGTTGAAAGGCTTAAAAGCAAATATAATATATCTTGGTTTGAGGAAACGGGTGCACTTCATCAAATTCAGTTTTCCATTATGAAAAATAAGGTCAGCCTTTTAATTGACACGTCCGGTTACGGACTTCACAAACGCGGCTACCGTCTTGAGGCTAACGGAGCGCCTATAAAAGAAACACTTGCCGCTTCTCTTTGCTGTCTTTCAAGGCTCAGACCGTATCACACTCTTTATGACCCTATGTGCGGCAGCGGTACAATACTTATTGAGGGCGCTATGCTTGTAAATAATATAGCTCCGGGTGTAAACCGTCATTTTACTGCTGAAAGATGGGAAAATATATCTCAAAGTGTTTGGAATGAGGAAAGAGAAAGAGCAAAATCACTTGCAACAAGCAGTGAACAGTTTATTGCTTACGGCTCCGATATTGATAAAAAAAGCCTTGAAATTGCACAGCTTAATGCTAAAAGAGCAGGCGTTGATAAATTCATACGTTTTGAGCAATGCGATGTGAAAGATTTTACCCCTAAAAGTGAAAAGGGTACAGTTATTTGCAACCCGCCTTACGGTGAAAGACTTCTTGACCTTAAAGAGGCGGAGGCACTTTATAATTCAATGGGAAAGGTTTTCATTCAGCAAAGGGGCTGGGCTTATAATGTTATCAGCCCGTCAGAGGATTTTGAGGTGTTCTTCGGCAGAAAAGCAGATAAGCGCCGTAAGCTTTATAACGGTATGATTAAGTGTCAGCTTTATATGTATTTTAAATAATCAATAATATTAAACACTGCACTGCAAAGTATGGAGTATTGCTTATTTGTCAATTTTTTGCACAAAAATAAAGGCTCGTTTTTGTAGATAATATAAAAATAATGTATTTCACTTTATTTATATGAATTTATAATGTATAATGGTTAGGTAAGATTTGCTTATTGTGTCTTATTCACAATAAAGAAAGGTATGGGGAAAATATGGCGAGAAATCACGAAGTTACAACCAAACATAATCTGCTTAATAAAGACGGTACTTTATCGGAGCCGGGATGGTCAAAATCTCTTATTCAAATTTATAACAGAGAGGACATTGCGGCACCTAAGTTCAGAATTAAAGAGTGGGATTACTACCTGATTTTAGCCGATAAGCATGCCGTTGCTTTTACACTTTCCGATGACGGTTATATCGGTATGCAGTCAGCCTCTCTGCTTGTTTTTGATGAAAACAATCCTTTGGAACAAACAAGCTCAATTCTCAATTTCTTCCCTATGGGTAAATACAAGCTTCCTCGCACATCAGATGCAGGTGATATTAAGTATCACGATAAAAAGCTTGACCTTGAATTTCTTGTAACTGACGGTAAAAGACGTATTGTAGGTGAATACAGACAATTCAAAGACGGTAAAGCCTTAAAAGTTGATATTACCCTTGAGCAGCCTCCTATGGATACTATGGTAATTGCAACACCTTGGAAAGAAAATAAAAAGGCCTTTTATTACAATCAAAAAATCAATTGTATGAGAGCGTCGGGCTATGCTGAATTTGACGGTGTAAGATATGAATTTAATCCCGAAACCGATTTTGGCACTCTTGACTGGGGCCGCGGAGTTTGGACTTACGATAATACCTGGTTTTGGGGCAGCGGTAATACAGTGGTTAACGGAAAGCCTTTTGGCTTTAACATCGGTTACGGCTTCGGTGATACTTCTGCCGCTTCGGAAAATATTCTGTTTTATGACGGCAAGGCACATAAGCTTGATGATGTAACATTTAATTTACCTGCTAACGGCTCATATACCGACCCGTGGACCTTTACTTCAAGCGACGGCAGATTTGAAATGGACTTTAAGCCTGTTATTGACAGAAAAGCAAAAATTAGCTTAAAGGTTATTGAAACCGACCAACATCAGGTTTTTGGCAGAATGAGCGGTAAGGCAATTCTTGATGACGGCACGGTGCTTGAAATTAAAGACGTTATGTGTTTTGCAGAAAAAGTCAGAATGAAATATTAAAATTTACGGAGGTAATAGAAATGAAAATTATTCTTGTAGGTGCAGGAGCTATAGGCGGCACTGTTGCTGTACTTTTAAAACAGGCCGGCTATGATGTAAGTCTTATGTGTCATAGCGCTTCTTCAAAGGAGATAATTGAAAAAGAGGGCTTCAATCTTCGCGGTGCTAAAGGTGATCACCATGTTAAATTTGATTGCTATTGCGGCACACAGGAGCTTGAGGGCAAAAAATTTGACATTGCAATCATTGCCACAAAGTACGACCACATGGCTGAATGTGCTAAAATGATACTTCCTTTTGTCAATGATGACGGTCTTGTTGTCGGTATGCAAAACGGTTTACTTACGGAAGAACTCGGTGAAATTGTAGGCAGAGATAAGGTTGTCGGCTGTATGATTGGCTTTGGTGCAACAAGAAACAAGGTAAATGATGTTACAATGACAAGTCTCGGTGAGTTTTATGTAGGTATGCTTGACGGCAGAAAGCCGAGAATTTTGGAAGCTTTTGCCGAGATGCTCAAATCCGTTCTTCCTACAAAAATTTCCATGGAAATTCAGCGTCAGCAGTATTCAAAGCTTATAATAAACTCTTGCATCAATGCTGTTGCCGGCATTACAGGTAAAACCTTAGGTGAAATTCTCAAGGATAACCGTGCTAAAGACCTTTTCCTTAACATTGCAAGAGAGGGTATGGCAGTAGCCAAGGCAATGAAAATTAACGTGCCTAAGTATGGCCTGGTGCTTGAATATAAAATGCTTGCACTGGGCAATAACAAGGTTTACAATGCCTGCTGTAAATTTGTTGTAGGCATAGTGGGTAAGCTTTATTCCGATGTTAAGCCTTCTACTTTGCAATCCCTTGAAAAAGGCGAGCTAACAGAAATTGATATTCTTAACGGTTATTTTTCAACAAACGGTGACAAGTACGGCGTACCTACACCTGTTAATCATAAGCTTGTAAGTATGATTCACGAAATCGAGCGCGGCGAAAGAAAGATGACCTCAGATAATCTTAATGAGTTTTGATTTTGTAAGTGAATCAGCATTTCTGTTTTGCAAGGAGATGGAAGTTATGAAAAAAATCATGAAAAAGTCAGTTGCACTTATTCTTTCAGTTGTGATGCTTTTTTCAGTTACTTGTACAAATGCTTCTGCTGCAAGCTTTGACATCAGTAAAAAGGTTGAAAATGTTTTAGCAAATACTCTTGGAATTGTAGTGGAATCATTAGTAAATGCTATCAATATCTTTCTAAAGAAAAACGATATATTTATTCCTGAGGATGCTTACGAATATGACAATTTCTATGAGGGTACAGCTTCATTTATAAGCTCTGCACCTGCAGATGCTTGTTGGTCACTGGGACAAGCCGAAAAAAGCCTTGTTCCCGAAAATTATGGTGAGTATGAGCTTTATCTTGGCGGTTTTATGAGCGGACAGAACTTCTTTACAAATGACTTGAGAGAAATTCTCGATGATATGAAAGTGCGTGTAATTGCTTTGAGTGACGGCACCGGCAGAGGCACATCTGTTTTTGCAACTGTTGATTCTATCGGTGTATCAAATGGCGATATAAGACAAATCAGGGGTATGCTCTCTGACTTTGCCAAAGAAAACGATATAAATTCAATTAACATTTTTTCAACTCACAGCCATTCCTGTATTGATACACAAGGCTTATGGACAGATATTTTCGGCAAATGGCCGGGAAATATTTTTAATTCGGTCACAGGCATTGGTGAGCAGCAACAAGGCACTGACGAAAAATATATGGAATTTTTCCGCGGTAAAGTTTGTGAAGCTGTTGAGGACGCTGTAGCTTCAATGACAAAAGGCGAAATGACCTATGCTGTAAAAGATATAGGCGAACGTTATTTCAGCAATAAAAACAGACCTTCTGCAACTTCTCTTGATACTCAGTTAAAGCGTTTTGTTTTTACTCCTTATGATGAAGACATCAGACCTACAATTATTTTAAATATGTCGGCACATCCTGATGTGGTTGGACTTGCAACTAAGGATGACCCCACAAAGGGTCACGGACTTTCGGGCGATTACATTTATTACATAGGTGAAGTGCTCAACAATGCGGGTTATGATTTTATGTTTTTCAACGGAGCGATTTGCGGTATTTACATCGGCAGAATACCTGTTAAAGCGGATACTCGCCTTGATATTGCGGCAAACTACGGACGTGAAATCGGCAAAATGACACTCGCTATGACTATGAGCAAGGATGAAATTACTGCTGACGAGTACCTGATGAGCCTTAATTTTGACGCGGATAAAACCGAGGAAACAGGTTATGTGCCTTGGTATGAAAATTGGACGCCGACAGACGAAGAGGAGCTTGAGCCTATATTTAACATCAGGCTTAAAAAGGTTGAAATAAAAGTTACAAATCCCATAATATTAGCTGCCGGTAAGTTGAGCCTTGTAAATCACTTGATAAAAGTAACCAATGACGGCAAGAATGTTATTACTACTGAAATCGGCTATATTGAAATGGGCAATAGAGTTAAGATTGCAATGCTTCCGGGTGAATTTTGCACTGACCTTGCTTATGGAGGCGATTCACTTACTGCAGACGGAAGCTTCAGCGGTGACGAATTTACAGGCAAGACCCTCTCTGAAATTTTTGGTGATGATATTATAGTTTTCGGTCTTGCAAATGATGCTATCGGATATATAGTACCCGATAACGATTATTGCTTATGTATTGCTTTTGATCATTATCAAGAGTCGATTTCACTTGGTGAAAATACGGCTTCAACCATTATGAAAGCTTTTGAAGAACTTCAAAATGAAATTTAAAAAAGAGGAGAATAATTATGAAATATGAAATTAAAGGGGATAATCTTCCTGTTGTAACCTGTTATCTTGAGCCTAACGAACAGATGTTGACCGAACGCGGAAGCATGTCCTGGATGAGCACAAATATGAAAATGGAAACAACATCAAACGGCGGTATAGGTCGTGCTATCGGCAGACTTTTTGCCGGTGAGGGTCTGTTTCAAAATATATACACAGCTCAAGGCGGTCCCGGCATGATTGCGTTTGCTTCAAGCTTTCCCGGTTGCATAAAAGTTTTCAATATTGCACCCGGTAATGAAATTATAGTTCAAAAGAAAGCTTTTCTTGCTTGTGAAAGAAGCGTTAATATGTCAGTCCATTTTCAAAAAAAGCTCAAAAGCGGACTTTTTGGCGGTGAGGGCTTTATAATGCAAAAGCTTTCGGGTAACGGAACAGCTTTTGTTGAAATTGACGGCACTGCCGTTGAATATAAACTTGATGTAGGTCAGCAAATTGTTGTCAGTACAGGTTATCTTGCCGCTATGGACGCAACTTGTTCAATTGATACTGTTACGGTACAAGGTGCTAAAAATGTAATTTTCGGCGGTGAGGGACTTTTCAATACCGTTATTACAGGACCGGGCAGAGTAATATTACAATCAATGCCCATTTATGCTGTTGCAGGGGCAATTCAGCCTTACATAGTAACAACAAAGTAATACAAACAGATTTAAGGTGTGCGAGCTGTATAATCAGTTCGCACACCTAATGCTGTTTTACATTATAAATAGGCTTTTTTATCTTAAACGATCAATAAGTTTTATGCCTTCATTTTTTAGCCAATTTCTGCACTCATCATAATTCTTGCAGTACTTCTCAACCTCTGCCCAAAACTTTGGCGAATGATTGAGCTCTTTCAAGTGGCAAAGCTCGTGGATTATAACATAATCTTGTACATTTTGCGGACAAAGCATAAGCAAACAGTTGAAATTCAAATTCTTTTTTGACGAGCAGCTTCCCCAACGGGATACTTGATGTTTTACGGAAATTTTATTGTATGTAACACCTATGGTTTTTGCAAAATAATCAACACGAAGCGGTAAAAGCTTCTTTGCTTCAGCCGTAAGCTTTGAAATTTCTTCTGCAGTAAAAGAGAGGACTTTGTTGTTTAATTTTTCCTCTTTTTTCATTTGATTTTGATAGAGGTGCTTCGTAATCCAAGAGGATTTTTTCTTAATAATATTTTCTATCTCCTTGTCGCTCATATTTAAAGGAGCACGAACAATCACCTGTAAATCAGGTTTGATTTCAATGGAAACTGTTTTCCTGTTTGACCTTATAATTTCAACATTCATCATATCAACTCGCTTTGATTTATTATAAGAATTATATCATATCACTTTTTTTATGACAACAATCTTTTCATTTTGCGGATAAGTTTTGAAAATTTGCTTTAAACTATTCGGTAGAAAATAGCCTGAAAAATAATCTGCAACTACTTGTAAATAAATGAGTTAAGTGTTAAAATACAACAAGTTAAATTAAAAAAGGAGCTCAAAAATGAACATTTTAATTATAGACGGTCAAGGCGGCGGTGTAGGACGTCAGCTTGTTGAAAATATTAAAAAGGCCTTTCCCGATCAAACCATAACTGCAGTTGGTACAAATGTGCTTGCAACACAGGCTATGCTGAAAGCAGGAGCAGATAATGCCGCAACGGGTGAAAATGCGGTTATTGTAGGTTGCCGCACGGCGGATATAATTATCGGACCTATCGGCATTGCTATTGTTGATTCTTTGTGTGGCGAAATTACTCCGAAAATGGCTTTAGCAGTAGGGCAGAGCAGTGCTGTGCGTATTTTTTTGCCGATGAATTTGTGCAAAAATTATATTGCCGGTGTGGGAAAAATCAATACCTCGGTGATTATTGATGACTGTATCGAAAAAGTCAGAGAAATCCTTTTAAAATAATCTTGTAAAATCACGAATATTATGATATAATACCTTAAATTGGTCGAGCCTACTCGGCTGAAATCAGCAGAAGCTGATACATTTTTTGACATATATATAATATAATTAAATGGTCATGAAGGCTGTTGTTCTCTGTCAGAAGACGGAAAGCGACAGCTTTTTAGTTTTGGATATGAACACAGAAATTAAAAGAAAAAATCAAAAAGCATTACTCTTGATATTGCTGATGCTTATAGCTGTACTTATTATGGCTGTGGTTTGTACCTTCGTAGGTTCATCGAATATGACGGTTAAGCAGTCACTCGATGCTTTAATCGGAAAGGGGACTTCAGCCCATGAACGAATTATATGGAATATAAGAATACCGCGAGTTCTTGCGGCGATTATTTCAGGAGCAGGACTTTCCCTTTCGGGACTTATTATGCAAACAACGCTGAATAATTCTATGGCTTCGCCATCAACGCTCGGTGTATCCAATGCCGCGGTATTTGGTGCAAACTTATCTATTATTGCTTTTGCAGGCGGTTTTTTATCAACAGGCAATAACCTTACAAATTATATCGTCGGTGCGAACCCTTATTCTACAAGTTTAATGGCATTTCTGTTTTCGGCTTTATCTGTTTTGCTGATTTTGAGCTTGTGTAAGCTTAGATCTTTTTCACCTAATGTCGTTGTTTTAGCGGGTATTGCTGTCGGATCCGTGTGGACGGCGGCAACTACGGTTTTACAGTTTTACGCTACGGATGTGGGACTTTCAGCTGCCGTGGTTTGGAGCTTTGGCGACTTAGGCCGTGCAACCTATAAAACCGATGCCATAATGTTTGCAGTTGTTCTTTTGTCGGTGATTTTCTTTCAAATCATGTCGTGGCGATTTAATGTGCTTTTAAGCGGTGAGCAAACTGCTAAAAGCATGGGTGTTCACGTTGAAAAATTGCGTTTTATCTCTATTATGCTCGCCTCAATAATAACGGCAGTATGTGTTTCGTTTTTAGGCGTTATCGGCTTTGTCGGAATTATCTGTCCGCATATTACTAAGAAGCTTTTAGGACAGGATCACCGCTTTGCGATTCCTATGTCGGTACTTAGCGGAAGCTTACTTCTTTTATTATCGGACACTTTTTCACGCAGTATCGGCAACGGTTCGGCACTTCCTGTCGGTGCAATCACTTCCCTTTTAGGAGCACAGTTTTTTATCGCTATTATTTTTTCAAGGAAGGAGAATCGTAGGTGTTAAGTGTTGAAAATCTTTCCTTTCGCTATTCAAAACATGCACCGCAGGTTTTAAATGGGATAAATTTGGAACTTAATAGGGGAGAAGTAGGTATTATTCTGGGTAAAAACGGATCGGGAAAAACCACTTTGTTTAAGAATATTTTAGGGATTTTGTCGCCTGATGACGGTTCAATTAAATTTGACGGTTTAGACCTTTTTAAGCTGTCGCGGCGTGAACGCGCAAAGCTTATTGCTTATGTGCCGCAGGATTTATATTTTGGTGCGCTTACTGTGTTTGACTCGGTTTTAATGGGCAGGGTGTCATATTTCGGTGTAAAAGCAAGTGCTTTGGATTATGAAGCCGTCGGGAAAATTTTGACGGATATGCACCTTGAAGCTTATGCTATGCGAGATGTTGAAAAGCTTTCCGGCGGTGAAAGGCAAAAGGTAGCTATTGCACGTGCTATGGCACAAGAGCCGAAATTTATGGTGTTTGATGAGCCTACGGGAAATTTGGATATTGCCAATGAACAGCTTATTATTCAACAAGCAAAAAAGTTGGCTAAAGAAAAAAATATTGCTGTTTTATGCTCTTTGCATGACTTAAATCAAGCATTAAGCTTGGGCGATAAGTTTTTCTTTTTAAAAAACGGCAAAATTACATACCAAGGCGGAAAAGATGCTGTAAATGAAGCTGCTATTAAAGACACATTTGATATTGAAGTCAGATGTGTAGAAATAGATAATCAAAAAATTATTATTGGAGGAACTTAAAAATGAAAACAAAAAAATTTTTGGCATTGCTCTTAGCATTAGTAATGGCGCTTTCTTTGTGTGCCTGCGGCAACAATAATGAGGGAGCCGATAACACGGAAGACGGCTTTGGTGAAACAACAATTACCGACATGATAGGCCGTGAAGTTACTGTAACTCCCGGCAGCTACAAAAATGTAGTTTGCATCGGTGCCGGTGCACTGCGTATGTATAGCTATATCGGCAGTGCAGACCTTTTGTGCGGCGTTGAGGATATTGATAACACCGCTTTAGAAGAAAGACCGAAGATGTTTGACTCGGTTGCCCGTCCTTATGTAATTGCTTTCGGTGAGCAGTTCAGCAAGCTTCCCTCGTGCGGTGTGGGCGGCCCTATGGCCCAGACTGCTGAAGCTGAAAAAATTCTCGCTTGTAATCCTGATATTGTTATTTCAGAATATGAGGATGTGGAAAAAGCAAACGCACTTCAAGAGCAGCTTGGCGTTCCTGTTATTACCTTGGATCAGGGTTCTAAAGGTGTGTTTGATGATGCGTTCAAGTCATCTATGACCTTGCTCGGAAAAATTTTCAGCGAGGAAGAAAAAGCCGCTGCATTGGTTTCATTTATCGAAAAAGAAGCAAATGAAATCACTGCACGTACATCAAGTGTTGCAGAAGCTGATAAGCCTGATGTTTATATCTGCGGACTTGGCAACTGGGGTACTACCAATCATTTAATGACGTCACAAAATTATATTTCTTTTGAAATAGCCAATATAAAAAATGTTGTTACAGATTTAGGAGCTCCCGGTGTTCAGGAAATTGAAGCAGAAAAATTTGTTTCCCTCGGTGATGAAATTGATATTATGATTGTTGATGCTGCCGCAGTTAAAAATATTAAACCTCTTTATCAAGAGGATAAGACTATGTTTGATACTTGCAAAGCTTGGAATAACGGTGAAGTTTATCTTCAAATGGCATACAATGCTTATTATACCAATTATGAAATTGCTTTAATAAACACTTGGTTTATTGCAAAGACGGTATATCCTGATTTGTTTGAGGATATTGATATGACTGAAAAGACCAACGAAGTTTGTAAGGCATTTTTAGGACAAGAGTTAGCGGAAGAAATTTTCTCTTATCCCTCAAGCTTTGGCGGATACCAAAAAATTGACACGGCAACATTCTTTGGTTGATAATTAAAAAATAAAAAGCTCCTTGAATTTTTGAGTAAAGTTAAAATTTAAGGAGCTTTTGATTTCAGTAATTTTTGGTTGTTTGTTAAAGTTTCTTAAATTTATCGCAAAGCTTTTTTTCAATGAAAGCTTTCGGTTTGAGGATATAGCCTACAAAGCTTCAACTTTAAAATGAAATAATCGACATAGAGACGCTGTTTGTGACAAATTCGCTTCATTTGTTTAAATCTTTAAAATTCGCTTTATTCTTTAAATTTTTAGTTGACAATCGAAAATGATAATGCTATAATTAAAAATCATAAATCATGGAGTTTATTCGTTTCTCTCTTCGTGCTTTGTGAAGTTACATATTTTTTAAAGAAAGGTTATGATTTCAGATGAGAAACATGAAAAAGGTTTTAGCAATTCTTCTTGTTGCCGTTTTGTGCCTTGGCTGTTTCGCAGCTTGCGGTAACACTGCCGGTAACACTACCGCCGGCAACGCAGATGCAACAGCAGGCAACACAAATGCCGCAGCTGACGGTGAAAACTACGCAGCCAACAACACAGAGTATTTCATCGGTGCCACAGGTCCCCTTACCGGAGACGCAGCTCAGTACGGTATCTCTGTTCAGCAGGGCGCACAGCTTGCAGTTGATGAAATCAACGCAAACGGCGGTCTCAACGGCAAGAACTTCAAGTTCGACATCAAGGACGACAAAGCAGCAGCTGCTGACGCTGCTACCGGTTACGACACCCTCTATGAGGCAGGTATGCAGGCCTCTCTCGGTTCTGTTACCTCCGGTTCGGCAGATTCTTTTGCCGGCAGAGCAGTTGAGGATAATGTTTTCTTTATGACTCCCTCCGCTTCCGCCGCCAATGTTATTGCTGACAGATCAAATGCTTTCCGTATTTGCTTCGGCGATCCCGACCAGGGTGTTCTTGCAGCTGAAGAGCTCAGCGCTAAATATGAGAATATCGGTGCTATCTATGACACCAGCGATCCCTATTCAGCCGGTATCTTTGAGGCTTTCGAGGGCAGAATGAAAGAGCTTGGTAAGGACTTCTCCACTCAGACTTTTGACGCTGAAAATAAGAAGGACTTCTCCACTCAGGTTGAAGCTCTTAAGGATTGCGATGTTATCTTTGTTCCTATCTATTATACTGAGGCAGGCTTGATTGCTAAGGCAGCTTCTGCTAAGGGTTCAAATGCCGTTATCTTCGGTTGTGACGGTCTTGACGGTGTTGCTGAGCAGATTGACAGCTCTGTTAAGAATAAGGTTTCTTACATCACTCCCTTCAATGTAAATAGTGAAGATGCTAAGGTTTCCGCTTTCGTTAAGGCATATCAGGAAAAATACGGTGTTGCACCTGATCAGTTCGCAGCTGACGGCTACGATGCAGTTATGGTTATCTTCGAGGCTATGAAGAAGGCCGGCGTTGATGATGTTACTATCTCAGCTTCCGCTCTTTGCGATATTCTCGTTAAGACTATTACTGCCGAGGACTTCTCCTTTGAAGGTGTTACTGGCAAGATGACATGGGACGCTACCGGCGCACCCACCAAGGTTCCGACAATTGTTGAACTGTAATGTCACCTAAAACATTTGTGAAATAGCTTTAATTACGCAGATCGGGTGCCATGAAAATGATGCCCGATTTGCCTTTATTTTGGAAGCGATATCAGGCTTTAAATAGTGGATGTCCACCTTCATCCGTGATTTAAAGTTTGATATCGGAAAAGAAATTGGGGTATAAATATGACAACATTTATCGACGGACTCAGCTTAGGCAGTATATATGCTCTTATCGCTCTGGGCTATACGATGGTTTACGGCATCGCAAAGATGCTTAACTTTGCCCACGGCGATATTATCATGGTCGGTGCCTATGCTATCCTCACAACACTGAATATGGCAGGACATCCTTTCCTGGCGGCCGTTGTTGCTATTATCATTTGTACGGCAACGGGCATTATTACCGAAAGAGTTGCTTATAAGCCGCTCAGAGGTGCTTCTCCGTTGGCGGTGCTGATTACGGCCATCGGCGTCAGCTATCTGCTCCAAAGCTTGGCACAGCTTATTTTCGGCTCAAAGTCGCAGACCGTTACCATCGGCAACTTTGAAACCGTTACCATAGGCAAAACCGAAATCAACAAGTCCACAATCATTACCCTTGTTGTCGGTGCGGTTATCATGATTTCTCTGCAGCTTTTTGTTAAAAAGACCAGAACCGGCAGAGCTATGCTTGCCGTCTCCGAGGATAGGGGAGCTGCCCAGCTTATGGGTGTTAATGTCAACCGCATTATTGCCATTACATTTGCCATCGGTTCATCTCTTGCGGCTTTCGCTAGCCTTTTCTATTTGATGCAGATTCCTTCGGTCAGTCCGACTCTCGGCGCTATGCCCGGAATCAAGGCCTTCGTTGCGGCGGTTATCGGCGGTATCGGCTCCATTCCCGGTGCTATGCTCGGCGGTATACTTCTTGGTGTTGTTGAAAAAATTTCTTTGAGTGTGCCTGTTCTTGCTCCCTACACCACGTCGGTTGAGTTCGCCCTGCTGATTGTGATACTGCTTGTAAGACCCATCGGTCTGCTGGGAAAGAAGAGAAGGGAGAAGGTATAATATGGGACTTGCAAAAAATATGAAAAGCTCATTTAAACTCAAGGATCTGACGAACTATCTGCTTGTCGGTGCTATTTTGGTCATTGCTCTGATTCTTAAGGCAACGGGTAATCTGCCCCGTTCCGGCACTAACCTTTTAACACAAATTGGTTTCAGTATAATTCTTGCGGTCTCTTTAAATATGGTTGTAGGTTTTCTCGGCGAGCTCAGCCTCGGTCACGCAGGTTTTATGTGTGTCGGCGCCTATGTTGGTTGCCTTGCTGCCAACAGCTTAAAGGACACCATTGATTCTCCGTTGTTGATTCTCATCATCACAATGCTCATCGGCGGTCTTGTTGCCGCAGTCTTTGGTTTTATTATCGGTCTGCCGGCTCTGCGCCTGAAAGGTGACTATCTTGCAATTGTCACATTGGCATTTGGTGAAATTGTCCGTAATGTATTTAAAAATCTTAAGGTTTTCGGCGGTGCTCTCGGTCTTCGTACCACCACCTATAAAGGTAACCTCTTTGTTATTGCTCTTGTGATGGTACTCATTACTCTGTTTTTGCTGCAAAATATCATCAAGAGTAAACACGGCCGAGCTATAACTGCCATCCGTGATAACGAAATTGCCGCTAAGGCAATGGGCATCAATGTGACGTATTACAAGCTCTTTGTTTTCGTCATAGCCGCCTTTTTTGCCGGCATCGCCGGTGTTATCTACGGTCACTATGCGTCGCCGGTTATTTATTCTTTCTTCTCTTACAACTACTCAATTGAAATTTTGGTTATGGTTGTTCTTGGCGGTATGGGTAATATTCGTGGCTCTATCATTGCCGCCACGCTGATCACTTACCTGAATTTCCAACTTCAGACAAGACTTTCCGGTGACCTTGCTGCCATTAAGTTTTTGGTATATGCTATTATACTCATCGCCTTTATTATCTTCAATAATGCGCCGGCTCTCAAGCCTTTACGTGAAAAGCTCTCTCTCAGACGAATTTTCGGTGAGAAAAAGCTCAAGAAAAACCCTGCATCAATTAAAAGCGATGCGGCGGCATGGGATAAGATTCCCACGAAGATTAAAATGGATGAGATACTTTCCGTTGACGTGACCACGGAAAGTCCTTATACACCCGATAAACCCAAGAAGAAAGGAGAGCACAAAAATGGCTGATTATGTTTTGGAAACACAAAACCTGGGCATATCCTTTGGCGGACTGAAAGCAGTTGATGATGTTAACCTTAAAATCAAAAAAAATCAGCTTTACGGTCTTATCGGTCCAAACGGTGCCGGCAAAACTACGATTTTTAATCTCCTTACCGGTGTTTATAAGCCTACCACGGGCACTTTCTTTCTCAATGGCGAGGAGCTCAAGGGCAAAAGTCAAGAGGCAATCAACCACAAGGGTATTGCCCGAACCTTTCAAAATATCCGACTTTTCAATAATATGAGTGTTATCCGCAATGTTCTTGTTGGACTTCATAATCAGCCGGAATTTAAGTGCGGCCCCTTTTCCAGTATGCTCAGACTGCCTCGTCACTATGATGTAGAGGTCAGAATGAGAGACAGAGCCAAGGAGATTCTTAGAATTTTCGACCTTGAAGACGAAAGAAACAACCTTGCTTGCAATCTTCCTTACGGTAAGCAGAGAAAGTTAGAAATTGCAAGAGCACTGGCCACTAACCCAAAGCTTCTGCTTCTTGACGAGCCTGCTGCCGGTATGAACCCCAATGAAACCGAGGAGCTGATGCAGACAGTCCGCTTCATTCGTGACGAATTTGACATCACGGTGCTTCTCATTGAACACGACTTGAAATTTGTCTCAGGTCTTTGTGACGAGGTGACTGTACTTAACTTCGGCACTACCCTGTGTCAGGGAAAGGTCAGCGATGCCCTCAATGACCCCGAGGTTATCAAAGCATATATCGGAGGTTGATTATTATGGCAATGTTAGAAGTAAAAGATTTG
Organism: Acutalibacteraceae bacterium; assembly: GCA_051880695.1. Lineage (GTDB taxonomy): Bacteria > Bacillota > Clostridia > Oscillospirales > Acutalibacteraceae > UBA6857. The sequence goes on from JBJEOK010000011.1 coordinate 15,641, forward strand.
CAGGTATATTACGGCGTTATTCAGGCTCTTAAAGGTATCAGCTTTGAGGTTAACGAGGGTGAAATTGTCACTCTCATTGGCGCAAACGGTGCCGGCAAAACAACAACTATGCAGAGCATTATGGGTCTGATTCCCATTAAGCACGGTTCCGTTACCTATGAGGGACAGGTGATTAACAAGCTCCCGTGCCATAAAACGGTTCAGTTAGGTATGAGTCAGGTGCCCGAGGGAAGACGAATTTTTCAGGAGCTTACGGTTTATCAAAACCTGCTCATGGGCGCTTTCACCGAAAAGGACAAGAAAAAAATCAAGCAGGATATTGAGGAAATCTATACCAAATTTCCACGCCTTGAGGAAAGAAAAAATCAGATTGCCGGCACACTTTCCGGCGGCGAGCAGCAGATGCTGGCTATGGGCCGTGCCATGATGAGTCACCCCAAGCTCCTCATGCTCGATGAGCCCTCAATGGGTCTTTCTCCTCTGCTGGTCGATCAGGTTTTTGATATCATCAAGGAATATCATAAAAGCGGCACAACCATTCTTTTGGTTGAGCAAAATGCCGGTAAATCTCTTGCAATTTCCGACCGGGCCTATGTTCTTGAAAACGGACGGATTGTTCTTTCGGGAACCGGTAAAGAGCTTATGGAAAGCGAAGAAATCAAGAAAGCCTATCTCGGCGGTTAATGTTATATCATCTGAATTTTATACGGAGCGCCTTCAACAAATGAAGGTGCTTTTTGATTTTCATAAGGAAAAAAGTAAACCACCGATTCATTTAACCGGTGGCTTTTATTATAACAGTCGCTGTTTTGTTTACTGTTGCTTATCAAAACTTCATAATTCCCAAACCGTCAAGAATTGAGGAAATGAGTATAAGAAGAATACATACAGGTGCAACATATTTAATCACAACTGTAAAGAGAGTTTTTGACTTAAACTTATCGCTAAGTTCAATTTCTTCAATGAGAGCTTTCGGCTTGAGGATATATCCGACAAAGATGCAAGTAAAAAATGCAACAATCGGCATAAGAAGACTGTTTGTAACAAAGTCAAACATATCAAGAATTGACAAGCCTTTAACTGCAATTTCACTCCAAATACTGAAGCCGAAGCAAGAGGGCAAGCCCAAAATAGTGCTGAAAGCGAGTACGAATAAACAAATTTTCTTTCTGCTGTGACCAAACTTATCTTGAAAGATTGAAACAACGGTTTCCATAAGTGAAATTGAGGAAGACAGTGCGGCAAAAAGAACGAGCAAGAAGAAAAGTGCACCAATAATTGTACCGCCGTTCATACTTTCAAAAACCTTTGGTAAAGTGATAAACATAAGGCTTGGACCTTTGCCGAGTGCTGTTTCGTCTCCGCCTGAAAAAGCAAAGACTGCGGGGATAATCATAAGACCCGCTAGAAAAGCAATACCCGTGTCAAAAATTTCAATTTGTCTTACAGACTTTTCTATATTAACATCTTTTTTCATATACGAACCGTAGGTAATCATTATGCCCATAGCAAGCGACATTGAATAGAAAAGCTGTCCCATTGCTGCAAGTACAGTTGTGACGGAGAATTTGCTGAAATCGGGAAGAAGATAATATTTTACACCTGCCATAGCACCGGGAATAAACATTGAGTAAACGGCTATTATAACTGTCAATACTATAAGAACAGGCATCATAAATTTACTGATTTTTTCAATGCCTTTTTCAACGCCTAAAAGGACAATAAGCGCAGTAAGGCTTATGAAAATGAAAAACCAACCGACAGGTTCAATGGGTTTGGAGATAAAATCTGTAAAGTAATTATCAGTTGCCGCTTGTGAAGTTCCGCCTGTTACAAAAACCGCAAGGTATTTTGTTACCCAGCCGCCAATAACGCAGTAGTAGGGTAAAATCAAAGCCGGAATAATTGAGGCGATAACCCCGATGAATGAATATTTCTTATTAAGTTGTTTAAATGCACCAATGGCACTTTGTCCGGTTTTTCTGCCGATTGCAATTTCAGCTAACATAAGTGTAAAGCCGAAAGTTACTGCAAGTATAAGATAAACAAGTAAAAAGATTCCACCACCGTATTTTGCGGCTAGATAGGGGAAACGCCAAATATTGCCAAGACCGACAGCAGAGCCTGCCGCAGCTAAAACAAAACCGATTTTTCCTGTAAAGTTACTTCTGTTTTCGCTCATTTTCGGAAAACCTCCTATAAAAGTCAATCGTGTTATTATTACACAAAATTTGATAAAAATCAATATTATTCAAGAATAAATACTGTAAAAACAAGTTCAAAGGTATAATATTACACTATATAGTGTAGGTTTTACAAGAAATATATATTCAGTAATGTTAGGGTTATAGGTTTGATATAAAAAAGAAGCACCTAACACGTAAATTCGTGTAAAGGTACTCTACTGCTGCGGTGTTTATAAACAAAAGAGCAGGCACAAAACCTGCTCCATACATATCGAAGAAACTAACAAATACAAAAAAATCGAGTGTTCATAACTCAAATCCGTTATGAACACTCAATATGGTCCGAGTGACAGGACTTGAACCTGCGGCCTCTTGACCCCCAGTCAAGCGCGCTACCAAGCTGCGCCACACCCGGATATTATCTCGTCTGTTTATTGACGACTTTGATATTATATATGTTAGGAGAATAAAAGTCAAGTCTTTTTTCAAAAAACTTTCAAAAAAAGCGAAAAATATCCAAATAGTTTAACTGTTTATGTAATAAAGCAAAAATGTGTGTATATATTATATATTTTGGCGGTGAAAACCGCTTCTTTTTAATATATTCAGGTTGATTTAAAGGGATTTTTGTTGTATAATAGCCTCCAGTGAATTTTTAATGAGGTATTTAATATGGCAGTAAATGTATTATATAAATCCGTGCCAACCCTTGCTTTAAGGGGTATGGTGCTTTTTCCGTCTATGAGGTTTCATTTCGATGTGGGTAGAAAAGCCTCCATTGAAGCAGTAAAAGCGG
>JBJEOK010000012.1:0-18321 GCA_051880695.1 Acutalibacteraceae bacterium
CTTTTTGGATTTCTTGCAGTCGATTTTTTATTAGAGCTGTTTTTTTACAGCCCCGCTTTTTATTTTATATGAATTTTAGTTTACTTTTTTACCAAAAACCTCATCATTTATTTCAGGATTACCGGGTATCAAAAGTCTTTTTATAAGAACATAAATAAGTGCGGTAATTTCACCTTTTGAAATGCTTTCGTAGTTTAGGAACCAATATCTGAGCGCTCCGTAAAAGCCCGTTGAAATAAACATATAGAAAAAGTCATAGTTTGTTCTGTTTTTAGTTTTATGATACTGTTTGAAATACTCATAGTTAAAATCACAGAAAAGCTTACTCATACGGTGAGTAAAGCTGTCTGACGTTTTATCGAAAAGCATTATGCAGGTATCTTTATTTTCATCAAGCAAATCAACAAGACCCTCAACGGTTGCATAAACATTTTTCGGAAAGCCTATATCCTTGAGAGTTACAATGAGATTTTCAGCCTCTTTTACAATGGTATCCTCTATATCGGAAATCAGGTCATTTATGTCTTTATAATGAAAATAAAAGGCATTACGGCTAAGCTCAGCTTTTTCACAAAGCATTTTTACTGTAATTTTGTTAAGGGGCAAATCCTTTGAAAGCTCAACAAGACTTTTTTCAAAGGCTTTCTTTGTCCTTTTTACACAGCTATATTCTTTTGTTGACATAAATCCACCTCCAAAAAAACGCACACAAATGCTTTATATGTTTAATTTTTAACATCTAAAGAAAATATAACACAAAAAGTACAAGTTGTCAACTTTATTTTAAACATATTTTACCAATATGAGGCATAAGCATTATCAAAGGGGAAAGACATATTTGCCGTACCCTAAATCTCCTTTAGGGGAGTTGATAGTCAGTGATAAACCCGACAGAAGAAAGAGCAACGGCACTGGGCCGTTATATTGTGAAAAACAATGCTACCGTAAGAAGTACGGCAAAAGCCACGGGTATAAGTAAAAGCACCGTACATACCGATGTTACAAAAAGGCTGAAAAACGCCGACCCCATTTTGTACGGACAGGTGAGAAAAATTTTGGACGAAAACAAAAGGGAAAGGCATCTCAGAGGCGGTATGGCAACAAAAATGAAGTATCTACTGTTAGAGGAAAAACAGAAAAACAGCAAGACTTAATTCTAATACCGGCAGAAAGACGGGGCTGTCGCATTTAGATGCAGAAACCGTTTTCTTCACCCCGAAGCTGTATACAGATACCGCGAGTGGGTGAAAAAACGGTAAAAAAAGAAAAATGCAACCACTTGATTTTTTCGTTTTGGCATTTTTCTTTTTGTTCTGCGCTAAATGCGACAGCTCCGAAGCTTCTTTTAAGGAGTATTCATACCCTACCTCACAAAATTTCCAAGTAAGCCTTTACATCAAAGCTGTCAAGTCCGCTGTCCTTTTTCAAATAAAGGGGATGATGGGGGTGACCTTTTTTGCTTATAGCTCCGCTTGTGTACCACTTTGCACCGTGGCTCTCCCCTATTTTAAGCATATCACGAAGACAGGCTTTTAAATAAGGTCGTTTTTCAATAATAGTGCCCCATGCCGCCCACACCGACGGCTTTTCATCACTGTATAAAGAGAGCACATATTCAAAAGCTTTCATATTTTCTTTGTGAAGCATCTCATTTAACCGGCTATCCATATCGTCGGGATTAGTTGCCCTTTGAGCATAGACGTTGAACATTATAAAGCTGTCATAACCGTTGTGAAGTGCAATTCTTTCAACGGATTTAAGCGTGTTATCAAGGTTGTCCGGTGCGGCAGTAGAGGGATTTATGCCCACACATATAAGCGGATTTTTACCCACCGTCCCTAAAATATATCGGTACTCGCTGTAAAAGTTAGGTACGTAAAGCCAATCCTCCACATTGTAGCGTATATGGTCTTGCACCTTGCTTTTTTCCAAAGCAGAGTAAAACTGCTCAATTTCAGTTTCCTGTGAGCTTGACAAAGGTATATGCATAAATTCACGTCCTCTCGCGTAACGGTGATTCATATTACAACAATATGGGACAAGTATAGCTTTTATGTAAACTTTTGTCAATATCGGTTAAAGAATAAATAATTTCCACATTCTACTTGACTTTAAAGTGCTGAAAATATAAAATATATTATGAGTTATCTCAAGTAAAATTCAAAGGAGAACGCTATGAGTAAATTGAATGACTTTTTAAACTCAAAAATAATTAAAAAAGATGTGGGTGAGGAAACTTACCTTACTTGGAAAGAAACAATTTCCTATGCCTTCGGTCGTGCGGCACAGGGTATGAACACAAGTATGACAAGCTCAAAATACATCAACTTCTTTTTAACCGATGTGCTTTTGAAAAAGACCTCTGACCCTATGGGCATTGCATCAAAAATCAGATTTTTCTGCGGTATTTTTGACGCTGTAAATGACCCTATGATGGGTGTTATTGTTGACAAAACAAGAACAAAGAACGGTCAGATGAGACCTTACATAAAATGGGCGCCTATTTTTGTTTCCATTGTTATGGTGCTGTTTTTCATCGGCTCGGAAAATGCACCGGTATGGTTCAATATTCTTTATACCACAGTGCTTTTTGTTGCCCTTGACGTAACATACACCGCCTTTGATATTCCTATGGGTGCCCTGGCATTTTCAATTACCACAAGCGGTATTGAACGAACTAAGCTTTTCGGTATAAGCTCAATTTTACGCAGTATTATGGGTGCTCTGCCTATGGCTTTTGTTGCAGGTGCTTCATTTCTCCCTTACTTTAAAGACCACACGGCAAAAGCTTACTTAACCTCGGCAATTGTTTCGGCAGTATGCATTATTGTTCTCACTCGCTTCACTTATTCCAACACCCGTGAAAGAGCTGTTCACGAAGAAAACGCACCCTCGGTTAAAGAGTGCTTTAAGCTGCTTTTTCAAAACCGTCCTCTTATGATGCTCTTTTTAGGCAACATCTTCTTTATCCTTTGTAAAATTCCCGAACAAGTTTCATTCTACTTTGTTCAAGACCTTATGTTCACCCGTAAGTACAACATTTTCATTGATATTATTAAATTCCCCGGCTTCCTGCTTGCAGGACTTATCGTTCCCAAAATTGTTGAAGCCTTAGGTAAGAAAGCCGACTCAAGAAAATTTTATCAGGTTTGCTGTCTTGCGGCAATTGTAATCAACTGCCTTTTTGCCGCCCTTACCTACAACGGACTTATTAAAAAAGAGGCCGGTACGATTGTTTCAATTTTCACAGGTATTATGATTGTCCTTTTCACAGGTCTTTCAGCAATTCCCATGGAATTTAAAAACCTTATGCAAAAGGAAATGGAAGCTGAAACCGTTGACTATATTGAATGGAAAACCGGCAAAAGAGTTGAGGGCATTATGCTTTCAATTATGTCATTTACGGGTAAAATCGAAAACACCTTCTCCTCATCACTCGGTCTTGCAATTTTAGGCCTTACCAATTACAAGCCTCACGAAGAAGGCTCCCTTATTCAAAGTGATGAAACAAATATGGCACTTTTCCTTATGACGACTATTGTCCCGGCAATCGGTTATCTGTTAATGCTTATTCCTATGCACTTTTACAACATAACCGGTGAAAGTCACCAGAAGATGATGGCTGAAATCAAGCAGAGACGTGAAGCTTTAGAACCGGAAAAGGAAGGCGTATAAAATGAAAGGTGAAACTAAAATCACCTTTATTGCAGACTTGCATCACTATTCACAAACCTTAGGTACTGAGGGTCGGGCTTATGAGCTTCGCAACGGCTCTGACCAAAAGTGCTTAGCAGAAACAGGCGGTATTATTGATGCCGCCTTTTCCTATATAGCCGAAAGTGATACCGACGCGGTTTGCATTTTAGGTGACATTACAAATGACGGCGAAAAAATAAGCCACGAAGAAATAAGAGAAAAGCTTTATAAGCTAAAAGAGAAAAAGCCTGTTTATGTAATTACTGCCACCCATGATTGGTGCTGTGACAAAAATCCCCGCCGTTTTGAGGGCAGTAATACCTACCGCGATGTGCCCACATTGAACCACAACGAGCTTGCCGACTTTTACGCTGACTTTGGCATAAATGAAGCTTATAGCACCTTTACCACCCATCTTGAGCTTAAATCCTACACAGTAGACGCAGGCGAAAAAATAAGACTGCTCTGCTTAAATGACGACCAGAACGGCAAAGGCAAGGCAGGCTTTACCGAAGACCATTTTAAATGGATTGAACAGCAAGCCGAAAAAGCAAAAAATGATGGAAAAATTCTTTTTGCCCTTGAGCATCACTTACTTATCCCCCACGTTCACAACATTTTAACAGGCAAGTCTTGCGTGGGCGACAGACAAGAGGTTGCCTCTCGCTTTGCAGATGCGGGTATTCACTACGTTTTTGTAGGTCACTCCCATGTTCAGGCAATTGACAGCTTTGTCTCAAGCAAGGGTAACAGGCTTTATGAAATTAACGTGGGTTCACTTTGCGGTTACCCTGCCCCCATAGTTGAAGTCACACTAAGCGGTGAAAGCCTCCGTGTTGAAACAAAACACCCCGATAAATTCATATATAAAGGCAGAGAGTATAACACCCTATCCTACGTTAAGGCACACTCACTGAAGCTGCTTGACAATATTCTTGACGCCGCTGAAAACGATAAAACCGACTTTATCGAGCGACTTTCCGCCCTGGGTATAAAAGGCGATAAGGTAGGGTTGATTTATGCCTTTGCCCACCCATTTGCTAAGTATATTAAGAGGGCTACCGTTATGGAGGGCTACAAAAAGCTGAAGCTTTTCGGTTTAGGCAGATACTTTGACAAGGCACTTATTGAAACTTACAAAAATAAAAAAGTCCTTGACTTTGCCCACGAAATTTTTCTTTTAGCTCTCGACGGCGGTAAAAACAAGCCACCGAAAAACGGCACATATTACCGCGCTGTTATGACCTTTGCAGGTGTGCTGACTAAGGTTAAAGACGGCGATATAACAAGGGGTATAAAAACACTTTTAGAGAACATTTTAAACGGCCCCGAAAAGGATATAAACGATTGTCAAATTCCTCTTATATAGCCGATTACATCGGCACGATTGTCACGGATTAAAGTTATATAAAGAATAACTCTACACCGCATAAGATGAGTTATGGGTAACGGCAGACAATCAAAAGCTTTTTTGCTTACTTTTTTCTCGAAAAAAGTAAGCCGAGTACCTCGACACGATTGTCACGGATTAAAGTTATATAAAAGATAACTTTACACCGCATAAGATAAGTTATGGGTAACGGCAGACATGCAAAAACTTTTTTCTCGAAAAAAGTAAGTCGACGAAGCTGTTGCTCCGCCGGACTTTTTTAGAGGCTTTTTATCAGTTGTCGGCTTTCTTTCTATAACTTTTGCAGAAATGGGGAATTGCCATAGAATCAGCGCTTGTTTTCTCGTGAGTAACCTCAATTTTTTGAAGCTTACACTTGTTGCAGTCAGCATAGTGTTCACATTCACATACTGTACACATTACACCTTCGTTGTGCATACTGTCACCTCCTAAAAATGTTGCCGAATTTTATCCGACGCTTTTATTATTAACGGAAAGTGCAGTTTTATTCAAACAGATATTTTTAAAAATATGATTTAGTTGCATAAATAAAGCTCCCCTGCAAAGGAGAGCTTTTTATTTAACATAAAATCATTTTACTAAAGAAGTAATTCTTTTAACAAATTCCAAAATTGTTGTGACGATATTGCAAATCATTGATGCAAACTTTTTAACGCCGACTTTTTCAAGTGTGGAATTTATTTCATCATCAAGTATTTCGTCAATTACCTGAGCATAATCAGCTTCAACCAAGGGATTTTCTTCGTCAAAGTCGGTTGCTTGACCGTTCATAAGTGTAAAGTCAAAACGTCTTTCACCCAGAGGTGTTACTGTTTCGATAACGTAAGTAAGGTTGATTTCAAAGTTTTTGAGACTGCCCTCAGGAATTTCGCCGCTAATGGGAATTGACTTTGTTTGACCGGGAGCGAGAATAAAGGGAATGAAGTCAAGCTCAAGGTCTATGCCGTAAATGTTTGCGGCAACAACTGTCATGTTCTTTTCTCTTGAAATGTTTGTTACGTTAAGAACTGTATCATCACCTGAAAGATAACCCTCGGTACTGTTATCAAAGGCGGCAAAAATACCGTGAGACGGGTTAGTTGTTGCGTGGAATTGAGGGAAGCGTTCAAAGGTGTGAACATCGTAGCTTTCATCGTTTAAAAGCAGTGTGTATAAAAGCTCAACAGTGTAATCATCATGCAAAGTCATACCGTGGAAATACTTTTCGATAAACCAGGTATGCTCGGGAAGATATGAGGTAGAAGCATCCACTGTCATTGAGGGTGAAACCTGATAGAAGCCTGTGTCAACCTTTTGAGTGTAGCCGTCATTGAAGCGTTGACCGTAAGGGGCACAGGTTGCACCTGTTGCACCTGAGGTAGGAATAAGTGCGTCTGAAGATTCAAGCATGCCTGAAAGCACCATTACATCATAGCCTGCCATAATATAAACATTACTGCCCGCATCCTGAGCTTTCTTAAAGCCCTTTGCATAGTAATGCTCGCCGCTTTCGGACATTACCTCGTAATGCATAAAGTCGCTCTTTTCAATAAGCGGAGCGCTTTCTACAGGATCAAGGTAGCGGTCTTTAATTGAGTCGTAATACTCGACGGGAATGAAGTCCCAAAGACTGCCCCAATATCCGATAGTGTCCATACAAATAGGCAAAAGAGCCTCACAAAGCTCGTCAAGGAAGCCTAACTGACCTGCCTGAACAAAAATGTCCAAATCTTCATCAAGGACAAAAGCGTGCTGGAGGAACATTATAAGTCCAACGTCATCAAAGGAAGCATCCTGATTGAAAGCGTCATAAGCAACACCTGCACCGCCGAGAGCAGGAACAGTAAGCACTGCGTTGTTAACCTTGCCCTTATATCCAAAAAGTGAAAGGTATGTACCTGCAACCTGACCGCCGTGAGAAACGGCAAAAATGTTTACCTTGTCAATCTTATCCTTTTCGGCTTTGCCCTGATTATGATATTCGATTGTTGCGTCAATAAATGCATCAAGACCTGTTGCATTTTCAAAGGCGCCCATTCTGAAATCGCAGGGGTACCAGTAGAGGTTTTCGTTGCCGATTTCGGAACCGATAAAGCCCATCATTTCCTTTTCGGGCATAGGACCTGTACCGTCGGGATATTTTTCCATGATATTTGCGTAGTTGGTGTCCTCAGGAGTGTTACAGTACTTAAAAAGTTCATAATAGCTGCTTCCGTCGGGGTTACATTTCAAACCGCCGAAAATGTCGTTAAAAGCAGTTCCCAATCTGACGGCAAGGGGCTGAACATCACCTGCAATAAGGTAAGTTGCGGCGTCCTTTAAAATTTCGTCAACCTTACCGTCTGCGGCTTCACCGACCTGACCGAAAGCATCAACCCATACAGGGATTTCCTCACCTGTTTCTTCGTCAATCCTGTACATTTTTGTTGTAGTGTAACCGGGAACAAGAATAACGGGGTATTTTGTCAGCTCCGCCTTTTCATAGACTGCAACACCGGAAAAGCTCACCATTGTGAACATAAGCACAAGAGCCATCACCACAGAAAGAATTTTTTTCATTTTTCCATCTCCTTATAACTTTAAAGCTACCTTAAAAGCTACCTTAATTCAACCTTAATTCTATCACTACCAAATAAAAAAAACAATTAAAATGTTTAAAAATAGTTAACAAAAAAATCTTTTATTCTTTAGGCAGTTTACATAAAGAACAAAAGATTTTCATATATTATTAACTTTTCTGCCTTAATCTCCTTTATTCTTGGGCTTATTTTTACAAAGCTTTTTTACCGCTTTTTTTTCGGCGGAAGCTTTTTCACTGCCCGTCTCTTTTTTGTAAGGCTTTTCTTTGTTTTCGGCGGAAGCTTCTCCATCGTCCTTTTTCATTTTAGGAAGAACAAGACAAATAACTACGGCAAGTACTGCTGCAACTGCAATACTTGCCGGAATGATAACATCTGCCGCACTGTCACCCGTATCGGGAGCAGCCGGAAGCTCTGCTGCATTTGCAAAAACAGTAAGTGCAACGGCAAACACACTCAAAACCATAAGTGCCGCCATAACAATGCAGATTATTTTAATCATTTTTTTGCTCATCATAGTTTTTTCACCTCAAAATGAATATAGCTTATTTTAACACCATAAGGGCAAATAGTCAACATTAAATTTGTAACGGAAATTTAAGAAGATTGTTGCTCACTTTTAATTTTATTATTATTGAATGATTGCTATATATATGTTATAATGAAAAAAACGACAAAAAATGAGGTTCTGTATGGAAATGTATGAAAACTTTAATTTAAAAACTCTTACAGCCATTTTGCCTCAAAAAGCTGAAAAAGCAGTGGGTGAAAAAATTGTCAGCCTGAAATTTTTAGGCGGCGGAAGCTATGGCAGAGTTTTTCGTGCCACAAATGAAAAAGGCGAAGTTTATGCTTTAAAGGCATACCGCAGAAAAGGTATGCAAAACGAGGAAGCGGCACAGCTTAAAATTTTGAGCGAAAACACTAAAGTGCCTATGCCTGAAGTCCTTTTCACCTATGAAGACGAAGAAGCTTCGCTTCTTGCTATGAGCTTTATTGAGGGCAGAAACGTGCTCGACCCACGTTACCTTTTTAAAAGCAAACAGCAGAAAAGAGCTTTCAGTCAGGCGGTTATAAAAGGTATGCTTTCGTGGCACGAGGTAAAAAACGAAAAATACGGCGAGCTTTCAAACCCGACTTATGAAAGCTGGCACAGCTTTTACAGCGAACAATACCTTGACCCGCTTTTTGCCCTTATGAAAGAAAAGGTTAAAGAAGGCAAATTCAAAAAAGCCGACCTTGATTTTCTTTTTAAAGCAAGAGAAATTTATGATAAAATCGGTGACGAGCCCGAATGTGCCGTTTTAATTCACGGTGACCTGAACATAATGAATATTATGGCAAATCCAAAAGATTTCACTCTGACCGGCTTTATTGATCCTTGTGGCTGTATGTGGGCTTCAAGAGAATATGACCTCTATCAATTCAGAAATATGTGGGGCGACAAATTCGGACTTTACGAGCAATACAAAAAGCACTGCCCCATTTCAAAAGACGGCGACTACCGGGTTGCTTTTTTTGCCGCAATCAACGAAATCAACTGCCTTTTTAAATCGGGCGAAAGCTTTTCAATATGGAAAGGACACTGCTTTAAACTGCTCAAAACCGAAATGAAAAGATATCTTTAATGTTTTTTATTGATATTTTGTTGAATTTATTTATTTTTAGTTGTATAATGGTTCGGTAATTAAAAATGAAAGGGGTTTATCCAAATGAAGAAAGCTACAAAAATCATTGGCTGTGTTGCCGGTGCAGCCGCTGCTGCTAACGCGATTCACGCCGCAACATACCGTCCTAAGAAAACCGAGGCTTCCGCTTTACCCGAAGAAAAATTCAACGTACAGCGTTACCGTGAAAATCTTTCAAAGGCTATTCAGTTTAAAACAATCTCTTACAGAGAGACAGAGAGAGTTGACTGGGCAGAGTTTGAAAAGTTCCATGCATTTCTTGATGAGGCTTATCCTCTCATTGCAAAGAACCTTGAAAAAGAAATCGTGCCCCCCGCAAACCTCCTCTATCGCTGGAAAGGTAAAAGAAGCGACCTTTTACCCATTGCAATGCTTGCCCATCAGGACGTTGTTCCCGTTTCCGCAGGCACTGAAGAGGATTGGACACACGCACCCTTTGACGGTGTGGACGACGGTGAATTTATTTGGGGCCGCGGTGCACTTGATATGAAAAACCACCTCATTGCCGTTATGGAATCTGTTGAGTCACTTCTTGAAGACGGCTTCGAGCCTGAAAGAGACATATATCTTCTTTTCGGTGATAACGAAGAAGTTGTGGCTAACAGTGAAAACGGTGCAAAAGACCTTATGAACACCCTCAAGGACAGAGGCATTGAGCTTGACTGTGTTCTTGACGAGGGCGGTGCAATCATTCCCATAAATGTACCCGGTGTACTTAACAACAAGTGTCTTGTAGGTGTTGGTGTTGCCGAAAAAGGCTATGCAGATATAGAAATCGTCTGCAATGCAAAAGGCGGTCACTCCTCACAGCCTCCCGTACACTCAGCTTTAGGTCAGCTTTCAAAAGCAATTTCAGCTATTGAAGCCAATCAGTTCAAGGCTTCCTTTAACGACAATATGAAGTCACTTCTCGATTCTATCGCAAGAGAATGTACATACCCTGTAAGACTTATTTCCTGCAATCTTCCCCTTTTGATGCCCTTACTGCTTCAAGGCTTTAAGGCAATTCCCTTTGGTGCCTGCCTTGTAAGAACAACAACAGCCGTTACCATGGCTCAGGGCAGTCCTGCGGCAAATGTACTTCCCCAGCGTGCAAGTGCCACAATCAACTTCCGCGCAATGCCCGGCACTACAAAGCAAGACCTTGTTGACCACATCAGAAAGGTTTGCAAAAACAAAAACCTTGAAATCAACGTACTCAACGCAAAAGAGGCCTCCTCTTTCTCTCCCACAGACTCACGTGCTTTCGGCATTATCAACGATGTATGTAAAGCCCTTGTTCCCGGTGCAATTGTTGCCCCCTACCTCGTTATGGGCGGCACAGACTCCTATCATTATGAGCCTATTTGTAAAAACATTTACCGTTACGCACCCTTTACGGTCGATGTTCCTCTTCTTCGCTGTACTCACGGCACAAACGAGCGTATCCCCATAAACTGTATGGAAACAGCACTCTCTTTCTTTAAAAATTATATACGCAGAGCAAGTGGAGAATAAAACAAATTCCTGCTCAGTGTCCTATTTTAGAGCACTGAGCATTTTTTTGACCAATTAAACAAAACTTTAACATTTCTATAATATAATAATCCCATAAAAAAATGGAGGTTAAAATTATGTTTAAAATTCTTGTTGTTGAAGACGATAAAGACCTTAACCGCACTGTGTGCTCATATCTTAATTTAAACGGCTACGAGGCAACCGGCTGTCTCAGTGCTCAAAGTGCCTACGATGCCATGTTTTATAACATCTTTGACCTTATTATATCCGACATTATGATGCCGGAAATTGACGGATTTGAATTTGCAAAAACAATCAGAGCAACCGACGGCGAAATTCCCATACTTTTCATAACTGCCCGTGACGACTTCTTCTCAAAGCAAAAAGGCTATTCTGTAGGTATTGACGACTATATGGTAAAGCCCATTGACCTTGAAGAAATGCTTTTAAGAATAGGTGCGATTTTACGCCGCAGTAAAATCGCCTCATCAAGAAAGCTCACGGTAGGCTCACTTGTTATGGATATGGACGAGCGCACTACCAAGCTTGACGGCAAAGAAGTGCCTATGACTGCAAGGGAGTTTAACTTGCTTTACAAGCTTCTCTCCTACCCCAAAAAGACCTTTACCCGTTCACAGCTTATGGACGAATTCTGGGATACGGAAACCACTTCCGGCCCGAGAACAGTAGACGTTTATATGGCTAAAATAAGAGAAAAATTTGTAAGTTGCGAAGACTTTGAAATAATCACCGTTCACGGCCTCGGCTACAAGGCGGTGATAAAGTGATTTTTATAAATCGAATAAAAAAAGACAAACGCCTTAAAAACAGTATTTTTTCTTTTAAACGCTTTATTATCTACTTCCTTTTAATGTGCTTTATCGTAAGCGTCAGCTTTATGCTTTTCTTCTCGCGAAGCATGTTTAATAATATCACATCACCTGTTATCATTCCCGCAGAATTTCTCGGTCAAAAAGCGTTGCAAACCTTTTTCAATATTCTTGCCATAAGTATTTTTATTTCGATAGTTGACGGCTTGAGAAAACACTTTTTCACCCGCAAGCCTGTTGAAGTAATTTTAGACGGATTTAAAAAAATTACAAAAGGTGACTTTTCTGCAAGAATTAAGCCTATACATCCGAAACGTGCATACAATGAATATGATTTGATTATTGAGGACTTCAACAAAATGGCAACAGAGCTTTCATCTATTGAAAGCTTAAAAACCGATTTCATTTCCGATGTCTCTCACGAGCTAAAAACACCTATTGCCATAATTCAAAACTATTCCACTATGTTACAGGACAAAAACCTCAGTGAGCAAGACCGCATTGACTATGCTTCTTCACTTTTAACGGCTTCAAAAAAGCTCAGCAGCCTTGTAACGACCATATTAAAACTCAACAAGCTTGAAAATCAACAGATATTCCCCGACATAAAACGCTTCAATTTAAGTGAACAGCTTTGCCGGGCAATTCTTCTTTTTGAAAATGACTTGGAAGAAAAAAATCTGAACCTTGAAACCGACCTTGACGAAAGTGTTGAAATTGAGTCGGACGAAGAACTGCTTTTAATTGTCTGGTCGAATTTAATTTCCAACGCAGTAAAGTTTACCGACGACGGCGGCACCGTATCTGTTTCCCTTAAAAAAGAGGGTAAAACTGCCGTTGTAAGTGTTAAAGACACAGGCTGCGGTATGGACGAGAGCACAGGCATACACATTTTTGAAAAATTTTACCAAGGCGACACCTCGAGGTCAACCTACGGCAACGGCCTGGGCCTTGCCCTTGTAAAAAGGGTTATTGATATTACAAAAAGCAAAATAATTGTTGAAAGCACCCCCGGCGAGGGCTCTGTTTTCACAGTAATAATCAATATTTGACAATACTTAAATATAATTTGAAAATTAGTTTAAACATTACGTGCTAAAATTTTCAAAAAGTTAGGAGACAGCTTATGCAAAAAAGTGATAAATCCTTTTCAATATCCTATTCGGGACGACAGGATGACGACCTTAGCATTATCAAAGCCAAATATATGAAAACTGAAATGGACGAAAAAATCAAAGAGGTAAAACGCCTTGATAAAAGTGTTGATAACTACGCAACCATGCTTTCAATTTTTATAGGCATGATAGGTACATTTTTCATCTCAACAGGAATTTTTAATCTTATCTATTTTAAACTGCCTTTCTTTTCATATGCACATATTTTAGGTATGATTCTTATTTTATGCGGCTTACTTATCTGTTCAAGCACACCGTTTATACATTATATGATACTTGAAAAACGCAAGGAAAAAGTCAGACCTAAAATTTTAGAGCTGATTAAAGAAATCGAAGAAAATCAAATGTAATCTTCTCTCCCATAAGATATATTTCCTGAAAAATCAAAGGACAGCGGATATACCGCTGTCTTTTGATTTTCATAAACACAAATAAATTCCCCTACCCCCTTGACGGAAAAAACAAAATATAGTATAATTCATTTTGCTAAACAGCTTATATTTTTTTGCAGACGTGGCGGAATTGGCAGACGCGCTAGATTCAGGTTCTAGTGAAAGCAATTTCATGTGGGTTCAAGTCCCATCGTCTGCACCAAACAAAAGCACTTGCTTCGGCAAGTGCTTTTGTTTTGATATGCGTTTCTTACGTAACAGATAATATGCATTATTATATCTGCTTCGCAGATGATATATACGCTTCTCAGTGCGTACTTTCTTTAAGTAACTGTCTTGAATTATTTTAAAAATTTCAAAATAAGCCTGCGAATTTGTCAATTTTCAACATAACGGTCAAGGGCATTTTTTATACCGCCGGCAACACTGTTGGGATCGTCCATAGTTTTGTCACAGCCGATTCGAAAAACCATAACACCGCCGCAGCCGCTGAAAAGAGCGTAGGCTGTTTTGTCTCCGGCAAGAGCAGGAGAACAGAAGGTCCCGTCATAAACCTGTCCGCTGTCTTCGACGTTATAATACTTACAGTCCCAATAGTTTGCTTGCTTTAAATTCCGCCATAGCGCCCAATAAGGTTTACCGTCTACCGGTCTGCCGTAAGCAGCAATTCCGATGTTGATTTTAGTAATATCAGCTCCGTTTTCAGCAAATGCTGCAATACCCTCCTGCGCCTGCTGTAATGAGGTTTGGTAACCGTCTTTATCCTTGCCGTCGTAAGCCATAAACTGTATTTGATCGAGACGGTCAAAGGTTTCCTGTGATAAGCCTAAGCTGCCTGAGGAAAGAGCTGCTGAAATGATTCTCTCTTTTGAGCTTTGATTCATCCCGTCATCAATTTTTGCAATGAATCTGTCAAACAGCTTCCAATCATCGGCATTCTGAGGATACTCCCAGTCAATGTCCACACCGTCAAAATCATAACGGTCTACTAAGTCAATGATTTCGTTTGCGACTTTTTCCCAATATAATGACATAAACGCATTAACACCGCCGTGACTGCCTCCGGTTCCGTCAGAAAGACCGGTTATAATCAACTTGACCTTGTGACTCTTATCCGAGCGCATGGAAATCAACTGTTTGAGTGCTGTAATTTCCTTTGCAAAGCATTGCTCACCCTTATCGCCGAAACTTATATTGCCGTTTTCGTCCCAACTTATCGCGGCAAATACAATAACAGTGGTATACACATCATAAAACCTTGCGTAATTTCGCGCAAACCCGTCACCCTTTGAAAGAATTTCCGTAGGTACATCGCTGTCAAGGCGCTGATATACGGTTGCTTCAAAATGCTCTGCCGTGCGCAGGGGTTCGTTATATAATCGGAACGACCTGATTTTTGCCGGAATATATACGTTTCTAAATTTATCAATTGAAAGACGTACTCTGTCAGTAGTCACGGTGTCAAAGCTGCAAAGCCTCAATGTCTGTATCTTTTCACTCTGATAGAAAGTGATCCATTGACCGTCAACATAAGCCTGAAGCCTGAAATATTGCACCCTGTTCCCGACTTCTTCTATAACGGCTGTATTGAAGGATGACACTTTGGGCAATTGAATTTCAACATAGCTGTTATTTGCATCGGAGCATCCATCTTCCGAAGAGCTATTGGGACTTTGCGGCGTCCAAAATTTACTGTTGTCGGTAAGCAGATTTTCAGCATCGGGTTTTTCACCTTTTTTCAGGCTTTCAAAAATAATTTCGGCTCCCTCAATTTCATTCTTCGATCGCAATGTCATTTTCGTGAAGCTGTCTGCATGCAGGAAACGGCGCAATGCAAAATCCATTTTCATCGGCACAAGCAAAACAAAACTGATGGCGAACAAAAAATAAAATATGCAAATGCCGCGATGTGAGCTGAGCTTATTTTCAATTGCTTTGAATATATTCATGTCGGTTTCCTCATTTTCTTGATTTTTAGCTGTTGAAATCTGTTTCCATCTGTCTGACCGCCAAGGGAGACTGCCCGAAAGTCTTTTTAAACTCATTTGAAAAGTGGTACGGAGAACTGAAGCACAGCATAGCTGCAATTTGATTTATAGGAATTGATGTCTGAACAATAAGCTTATAGCCTTCCTCTAATTTTTTGTTCAGTATGTACCTTTTCGGGGAAACGCCTAACTCCTTTGAAAAAAATTGATGCAAACGGCGCGGAGATATTTGAAAAAATGCCGAAATCTCTCCGATTGAAACCCTGTCATAAATCTTTTGGGTGATGAATGAACACATTTCATCAATGGGTTTTGTTTTTTTCTGTCGGTCGGTATTTTCGGCGGTATTTCCAAGCAAAAGTGAATAAAGATAATATTCAAAAACAGTATTCAAAAAGCCGATATTGACATTTTTATCTTGACCGGTTTTAAGAAATTTATCAAACAGCTTTTCCTCATCCTCCGTTACATTTTTTGTGTAAATCTTGCCTGTCTCAAAAATTTCTTCGTAATTTTCCGCATTAAAATTTACCCACTTATATCCCCATATAGGAGTAAGGCTTTTATACTTTTTTATATCGGCGAAATTGATAAAAACATATTGGTTTTGCCTTAATGTTACCGAACCGCTGTTTAGGGTGATTTTACCCTCTCCGGAAAAGCATCTTATAAAAGAAACGGTATCCTCGGTATAATAATCTCTTTCAGCATCTTCTATATAATGGTAGTAATCCTTATCTGCAAGAATATCAAACGCAGTTATTACACGCGCCTGAAATAACCGTTCTTCTTTTTGCCAGCTTAAATAAAAGGTTTCACTTTGATACATAAAAACACCGCATTTCCGAAATTTGTATTTATTATACTGCTTTTTGAATTTATTTACAAGAGTAAATACTATATAATTGTATATGTCATCTATTAAAAAATGAAATTTATTCAAAAAGGAGTACTGAACATTATGAAAAAATCAGTAAAAATTATGGTTCCCATTCTTACGGCGGCAATAGCGATTTCCACCGTTTCACTCAGCGTTCATTTGGGATATGCAAAAACAACACAGGATTTAAAGCAATACACTGTTGACACAAACGGCGAGCCGCTGAAAATTGCAATCATCAGCGATTTACAGCTTCCCGACACAACCGACAAATCAACTCACCAGTACGAGTCATTTGAAAAAACACTCACTATGCTAAAAAATAAGGGTATGGACGCTTTGGTTATCGCAGGAGACTTTACCGACCTTTCAACAAAAAATGCCTGGTCAAGCTTTAAGGAAATTTACGATAAGGTTATGGCAGACGGCGAAAAGCCCATATCTCTTTACATAATGGGCAATCACGATTATTGGATTGATTATTTTGTAAAGTCAAAAGAAATAGGAACACCTGCAAAGCTTCAAAAAAGATTTACAAAATATACAGGCTCCTATCCGTACAGCCATACCGTAATTAACGGCTATCATTTTATTTGTTGGAGCTCGTCTGACGGTACTTATGACAATTCATACAGCAACAAGCAATGGATAAGAGGTGAACTTGACAAGGCGGTTAAGGATAACCCGTCAAAGCCCGTATTTGTTATCACCCATATCAATCCGTCCGATACGGCTTACGGCTCCGATGAATGGGGCAACAGCGATATTACCGATGTGTTAAAGGATTACAGTCAGGTTATTTCGATTTCGGGTCATTCGCATTATTCGCTTATTGATGAACGCTCCGTATGGCAAGATGAATTTACGGCATTTACAACTCAAAGCCTTGACTATATCGAGCTGGAAAGCGGAAAATTCAACGGTTCAATTCCGAAAGACGCTTACGGCAACAGTATAGCAGATGATGTTCCCGGTTGCCTTTATATGGAAATTGAAGACGAAAAAATAACAATAAACCGCCTTGAAGCAAATACAGGCAAGGCGTTGAAGGAGCCTTGGATTTTAGAAGCTCCCTTTGATAAGCCGAACAAGTTTACTCAAAGCAGAAAAGAAAACAATAAAGCACCTGTTCTCGACAGAGAAATCAACGCCTCAATCAGTCAAATAACCGATATTAACGGTCAAACACGCAAAATGCTTTCGTTCAAATCGGGGAGCGACGACGATTTTGTTCATTCCTACAAGATACAGTTTCTTGATGAAAACAAAAATCCGTTGGAATTTGAAAAGACGTACTATAACGGAGGCGTTATTCTGTATGACGAAAATTCCAAGGAAATAAAATCCGGCAGTGAAAATATATCCGAGGGCAAATCTAAAATGATAAATGAGCTTCTCTATTTCAGCGATTTTGTTTTAGGACTTGAAAATATGTCGAATATAACCGAACTCAGACTTCCGGAGAATGTTCCCGAGGATACCGTATATATTTCGGTATCTGCCATAGATTCATGGGGTGCAGAAAGTCAGGCTGTGCTGTATAAAATAAAATAACACCGGAGATTACTTATGAATATATCAGAAAAAATTAAAGAACTTGCCGCAACAGTAAAAACGAATTGGAAAAATCCGCCCGAGGGAAAATACATACCATATAAAGAAATTATGTCCTACAGCGTCGGCGGTATAGGAGTAAAATTTGTAATATACATTGTATATTATATCGGTCTTTCGGGAACTAATCTTCTTGCAGGGTCGGCTCTTGGCCTGAAAAACGGTGATTTGGTCAAGCTTAATATGCTGGCAACGGTTATCGGAATTGCCCTTGGCTTTATCCGCGGAATGATTATAGATAATACACGAAGCAAAAAGGGAAAGTTTCGCCCGTATCTGCTTTATGCAGGTATACCGTCTGCCGCTTTGGTAACGATATTTGCTTTTTTACCCTTTGATTCTATGAGCTACAACCAAAAACTTTGGTCCTTGTTTGTTACATACATTCTTCTTCAAATTTGTTACCCGTTTTATGACCAGGCATACACTACACTTGTTCAGGTAATGAGTCCCAATTCCACCGAAAGAGCAGAGGTTATTACAATTTCCACCTTTATATATTCTCTCGCTCCGACAATTTTGGGATTTATTGTTCCTGTTATTGCAGGTCTTACCGGCGGACTTGAGCATATCAATGCGTACAGAGTAATTA
>JBJEOK010000013.1:0-18264 GCA_051880695.1 Acutalibacteraceae bacterium
CAGTGCCCCTTTTAGGGGTTAAGCCAGTAATAGCCCCTTATAGGGGCTAATCAAATCACCGGTTGAACCGGTGGTCATTATTGGTGCATTCATGCAAAAAAATAAACCCCGGTTAAACCGGGATTTGAAAAGACTTTATTAAAGCCAAAACGCGGCAAGCTAAAAGCAGCCGCAAAAATCTTGCCAATAAATCAAACCTCCAAGTATAATAGTAACGATTTGATAGTCGCATTACTGAAAATACTATGGAGGTTTAATTTGTGGAATTAAATCTTATTCTTCCTCGAACATATCTTTGCCTAAACCGCAAACGGGGCATACCCAATCTTCGCTGACATCTTCCCAAGCAGTGCCGGGTGCTATGCCGTTATCGGGGTCGCCGAGCTCGGGGTCATAAACATATCCGCAGGGACAAACATATTTTGCCATGGTAATTTCCTCCTTAAATTATTTACTCATAATAATTGAAATGGCGTCTAAAATCTTATCGTGACAGCCACCGCAACCTGTGGAACAGTGAGTAATAGCCTGAACTTCTTTGAAAGTTTTTTCTAAATCTTCAAAAGTCTTTGACTGATGTACTGCATCCTCCACATCAAAAAATGTTACTTTTTTACAGTTGCAAATAGTATAGTTTTCCATATTCAGCCTCCAAAAGTAAAGAGGGAGCGAAGCTTGTCATCTCCCTCTTGCTTTGATTAACCAAAGTATCTGTTAAGAAGACCCTCAAAAGCTTTGCCGTGTCTTGCTTCGTCACGAGCCATTTCGTGAACTGTGTCATGAATAGCATCAAGACCGAGCTCCTTGGCTTTCTTAGCAAGCTCAAACTTACCTAAGGTAGCGCCGTTTTCAGCAGCAACTCTCATCTCAAGGTTTTTCTTTGTGCTGTCGGTAACAACTTCACCGAGAAGCTCTGCAAATTTAGCAGCGTGTTCAGCTTCTTCATAAGCTGCCTTTTCCCAGTAAAGACCGATTTCGGGATAGCCTTCTCTGTGAGCAACACGGGCCATTGCAAGATACATACCAACTTCGGAGCATTCGCCGTTGAAGTTGTCACGAAGACCGTTGATGATTTCTTCTGTAACAGCGCCTTGCTTACCAACGCCTACAACGTGTTCGGCAGCCCAAGTCATAACTGCAGTTTCCTCGCGCTCTTTCATAGTAGCCTTACAGATGGGGCACTTTTCAATAGGTTCGTCGCTTTCGTAGCCACATACGGGGCAATAGTACTTTTTCATTTTGGTTTCCTCCAATAAAATTAAATTTTTTCTGCTTTACAGTCGGGACAGACACCGAAAAACATTAGTGAGAACCCGGTAACCGTACCTCCATAGCCTTGGCAGATGCTTTCTACATTGATGTTACCCTTGTTTTCCAAATCCTTAACCTTACCGCAGTGATTACAGGTAAAGTGGAAATGGCTGTGGGTGTGACCGTCAAAGCGGTCACAATAGGGGGTGGAAAGCTTTATAATTTTGCCTTCACTTTCAAGCAGCTTTAAGTTGCGGTAAACCGTAGCAAGGCTGATTGAGGGAATCTCTTTTTTTACATCAAGGTAAATGTCCTCGGCTGAGGGGTGGTCGAACCGTGAAATCAGATTTTTCAGCACCGCATCACGCTGTTTCGAAGCTCGCAGAGCTGACATAGTGATTCACGTCCTTCTGTTTTACTTGCGTTAATGATAATGATTATCATTAACTTGACTACATTGTATATCAAATATTTATTTTTGTCAAGGGATTTTATAAAAAATTAGATTTTTAATTTATCTGAATTTATACAAGTAGTTTTGATTTTTTTTGCGTTGATTTATAATATGTTTTTCAAATACCTTTCAACCGCATCTTCCCATAAAGGAAGCCTTTTAAATCCCGCCTCATCAAGACAATCCTTATTGAGCCTTGAATTTAAAGGTCTTTTTGCTTTGGCGGGAAAACAGTCGCTTGTTACGGGTGTAACATTAACGGTTCTTCCTGCCAGCTCAAAGGTCTTTTTTGCAAGGTCATACCAGGAGCAGCAGCCCTCATTTGTACCGTGATAAGTGCCGTATTTTTCAGTTACAATCATATCGCAAATAAGCCTTGCCAAATCCTTTGCGTAAGTGGGTGAGCCGATTTGGTCATTGACAACATTCAGCTCACTTTTGCTCTCACTAAGACGAAGCATTGTAGCAATAAAGTTGGTATTTTTTTCTCCGAAAACCCAGGATGTGCGAACAATAAAATGCTTTTTGCAGTGCTTTCTTACGGCTTGTTCACCTAAAAGCTTACTTTGGCCGTAAACATTTAATGGCGACGTCTCACTTTCCACATTGAAAGGGGTGTCACCGTTTCCCGGGAAAACATAGTCTGTTGAAACATAAAGCATTTTTATGTCAGCCTTTTCACATTCTTTTGCAAGGATTTCGGTAGCTTTGGCATTTACTTTAAAGCACAGCTCTTTTTCGTCTTCTGCTTTGTCAACGGCTGTATAAGCGGCGCAGTGAATTAAAGCGGATATACTTTTACTTTTAAAGTAGTTTTCTGTTGCGTTTTCATCAGTAAGGTCAAGTGTGTCAATATCAATGCCCTCATAAGGCAGACCTCTTGATTTTAAATTTTCACATACGTCAGAGCCAAGCTGACCTTTTGCACCTGTTACAACAATCATTTTGTCACCTCAAAAGTAAAATCAACATCGCTGTCTTTTAAAAAGGGAGCAGTTAAATCTTTTTGTGAAAGAATGGGATTTTGGATTCCCCAGTCAACACCGATTTCGCTGTCATTGAATTTTATACTGCGGTCATTTTCACGGCTGTAATATTCGTCAACCTTATAGAGGACCTCAACGTCATCGGTAAGTGTAACAAAGCCGTGACCGAAGCCTTTCGGAATATAAAGCATCAGCTTATTTTCTTGGGTAAGTCTAACGCTGACCCACTTAAGGTAAGTAGGTGAGCCTTTCCTGAGGTCTACGGCAACGTCGAGTATTTCACCTCTTGTACAAGTGATAAGCTTTGTTTGTGCCATGGGCGTTTTTTGAAAATGTATGCCCCTTAAAGTGCCTTTTTCTTTTGAGTAGGAGCGATTATCCTGCACAAATCTTGTGTCAATACCAAGCTCCTTTAATTTTTCATAGCTGTAGCTTTCATAAAACCAACCTCTGTTGTCACCGAAAACCTGAGGCTCAATAATTTTTACCTGTTCAATATCCGTGTTAATTATTTTCATACTAATCACCGTCTTTTATAATATAAGCATTGAATTTTTTTGTTCAAGTCCGCATTCTCTCACATTTTTTGAAAAGAGGGCAAATTTATCCGCGTTCTTACATTCGGCAAGGTAAACCGCTTTTCCTTTTTCATCTAAAAGATCAGTGTCCCTGTGCCGGGTTATTATCGGGATAGGGGAGTTGTTTTTTGCTTTTTTTAAAAGAGCAAGTCCTTTTTTGTTAACCGCAAGAATTTTAATGTAAGGGGGTATGCCCTCGCTAAGAGCTTTGTCGATTTTTAGGTAGCAATTCATTATTTCGCGCCTTACTCTTGAATGGGTGAAGTTTTTGCTTTTTGTATAGGTATACAAATTTTGCAGATTGTCGGCATTTTGTAATGCACCGTATATTCTTGACGCAAGTCCGTTGCTGTCAGTGATATATTTTTCAAAGTCCTGCTTATTCATTTCACGCAGTGCCGATAGTATACCTCGCTCGTTGTTTTCGGTAAGGCAGGGAGCAAAGCCGTTTTTTAAAGTCTCCGTTATAATTTCATAAGCACTTTCGGGAAAGAATTTTTCGGCATCACCGCCATTGCTTATAAGCTTTCTCAAAGCACTTGCCGAAATAAAGCTTTCGCTTATTTTATCACTGTCATGGTCTGTGCCGACCCTTTTAACGGGCAAAAAATCAACAGCTTTATTTTGTTTTGTAAGTTGTCTTATATATTCTACCGCAAGGGTGCTGTTAGGTGAAGACAGAATTTTTTCCGTTTTTTCGGAAAAAACTTCGCCTGCCGCTTTTGAAAGCGCAAAGGGATAACTTAAGCCCTTAAGCAGATATTGTTTTATCAGTACACCTGTTTTTTCATCATCAACAGCTTCAGCGGCACAAAGCAGTGCTTTTTTATCGTCGGTTTCACTTCCAAAGGAAAGCAGGTCAATTCCAAAGGCAGAAAGCAGACCTACACTTCCTCTTGCAAAGGTTTCACCTGAAGCCATAGCCCAAGGTGTAGGCAGGTCTATTACAACATCAGCACCGCATTTAACGGCAATTTTCGCCCTTGTCCATTTGTCAAGGAAAGCACATTCTCCCCGCTGTACAAAGTTTCCGCTCATAACACAGATTATGTTTTCGGCACCCTGCTTTTTTGTTTGTTCAATTTGATAGAGGTGTCCCTTATGAAAGGGATTATATTCGCAAACAATTCCGGCTGTCATAAGGCACTCCTTTCATTTCTATATTCTTTCGCAAAGGCAAAAGTCACCGTCACCTATTCCGGTGATTTTAACGTCTATTGTTTCACCCTGCATATTTTCCGGAAGCTTGATTTTAACAGGGATATAATTTTCAGTATAGCCTGTTAAACAGCCGTCACTGTCGGCGGCTTCCAAAATCACACTGTAAGCTTTTCCGATTTGCGATTTAAAAAAATTGTAGCGTATTTTATCCGTTTGCTCAATCATAATTTTACAGCGTCTTTCTTTAACGGACTTATCAAGGTGTCCCGTAAGCTTTTCCGCCTTTGTGCCTTTTCTTACGGAATAGGGAAAAACGTGCACCTTTTCAAAACCGATTTCCTTAACAAAATTGAGACTGTCGGTAAAATCATCGTCACTTTCACCTGCAAATCCGACCATCACATCAGTTGTAAGAGTGCAGTTTGTAAAAGTGCTCCTTAGCTTGTCGGCAATGGCTCTGAACTCATCAGCAGTGTAGTGGCGATTCATAGACCTTAATGTTTTATCTGAACCGCTTTGCAGTGAAAGGTGAAATTGGGGACAGAGTTTTTTACATTTTGAGAGCTTTTCAATAACTTCATCGGTTAAGTGGTCAGGCTCAAGGGAACCGAGACGTACCCTTTCAACACCTTTTGTATCACACACAGCTTTAACCGCTTCGGGAAAGCCTATACCGATATCTTGTCCGTATGATGAAAGGTTGATACCTACAAGTACAATTTCCTTAAAGCCGTTTTCACTGAGCTTTAATGCCTCCGCTTTAATTTTATCAAGAGGCTTTGAACGGACACGGCCTCTTGAATACGGTATAATACAGTAGGAGCAAAAACGGTTACAGCCGTCTTGAATTTTCATATATGCCCTTGTGCGCTCGTCAAAACGGGTGATGCCGTCACCGCAAAATAAGTCGCCCTTTTGGTGCGCGCACACCTCAAAAACAGGCTTACCCTCATTTTTATAGCTTTCGAGAAGCTGTGGCAAAAGGTCGTTGTTTTTGTTGCCTAAAATGATATCCGCTTCAACTAATTCCCTTGCTTTTTCGGGATATGCCTGAGGCATACAGCCTGTAAGCACAACAATGCTTTCGGGGTTGTTTCTTTTAAAGTGTCTTACGGCTTGACGCGTTTTTTTATCGGAAACGGCAGTTACCGTACAGGAGTTTATGATGAAAACGTCAGCCTTGCCGTCAGTGACGGTTTCAAAGCCTATTTTTTGCAATTTCTCGCTCATTGCCTGACTTTCGTATTGATTTACCTTGCAGCCCAAGGTGTAAAACTGAACTTTCATAGTTGATATCCTTAATATAATAAATTTACCTAAGTAATTATACTTTACTAAAGCATAAAGGTCAAGTTTTATTTATTTTTTAACTTTCATATATATTCTTGAGGTGATATATATGTCAAAGTTTAAAAGGTTAACCTTATTATGTTTTACTACTGTTTTTATTTTTTCCCTTGTAAGCTTCAGGTCTTTTGCCGTTGAAAATGACGGTGTAATAACAATAAGTGCCAACGCGGCAGTGCTTATGGATGTTACGACGGGTAAGGTGCTTTATGCCGTCAATGAAAATGACAAGCTTTATCCTGCGTCCGTAACAAAAATTATGCCCTTGCTGCTTTTTATGGAGGCTTTAGATGAGGGGAAAATAAAATTGACAGATGTGGTAACGGCAAGCAGCGATGCCGCGTCAAAGGGCGGCTCACAGATATGGCTTAAAGAGGGCGAAACCATGACTGTTGACGAGCTTTTAAGGGCGACGGCAATAGCAAGTGCAAATGACGCTTGTACGGCTCTCGGCGAACATATTGCAGGCAGTGAGGAGGCCTTTGTTGCCCTTATGAATGAAAGGGCTAAACAGCTCGGAATGAAAAACACCCATTTTGTCAATTGCTCGGGTCTTGATGACGATACAACGGAGCACCTTACAACGGCCTATGATGTTGCGGTAATGTCCTGTGAGCTTCTCAGACACGAAAAAATTACCGATTATACTACCGTGTGGATGGATACGCTCAGAAACGGTGCAACTCAGCTTACAAATACAAATAAGCTTGTCCGTTTTTATAAGGGCACAACGGGACTGAAAACAGGTACTACCGATAAGGCGGGACACTGCCTTTCCGCTTCGGCAAAGCGTGACGGAGTACACCTGGTTGCCGTTATAATGGGTGCAAAAAGCAGTCAAGATCGCTTTGAGGGTGCAAAAACTCTTTTGAATTGGGGTTTTGCCAATTACGAAACAATTGAGCCTGATGTTGAAAGCCTTGAAATATCCAAGGTAAACGTAATCAAAGGCTTAGTTGATGAAATTACTCCCGTAGCTGAAGGCGTTGAAAAGATGACCCTTAAAAAGGGAATAAAGGAAAATATTACCTATGAAGTTGAGCTTCAGGAAGATGTGCAGGCGCCTGTTGAAAAGGGACAAATTCTGGGAAAGGTTTTGTGCAACGTAGGAAATGAAACTGTAAGTGAGTTTAATTTGATAAGCAAAAACGAAGTGAAAAAACTGACATTATGGGATGTAATGGAGATATTTTTAAAAAGCATAACAAAAAGTGCATAATATTGAGCTTATTATGGTTGACAAAATTGTGATTTTATATTAAAATACAGTAAATATATAAGTTTCATTGTATTGGGAGACCACGATATGTCAGCAAAATTAACAAAAAAATACGTTTCTGCATTTGTAACAGATGAAGAAATTGCTTCTTTTCAGGCAAAAATTACACAAGCACATAAGGCACTTCACGAAAAAACAGGTGCAGGCAGTGATTTTACAGGTTGGGTAGACCTTCCCGTAGATTATGATAAAGATGAGTTTGCAAGAATTAAAAAAGCAGCTCAGAAGATAAAAAACAGCAGTGAAATTCTTATTGTAATCGGCATCGGCGGTTCATACCTCGGTGCAAGGGCAGTAATTGAATTTATCAAGGGTCAAAATTATAACGACCTGAGAAAAGACGCACCGGCTATTTATTTTTCCGGCAACAGCATTTCCTCAACAGCACTCAATCAGCTTATTGAAATTTGTGACGGCAAGGACTTTTCCGTTAATGTAATTTCAAAGTCAGGTACAACTACTGAGCCTGCAATTGCTTTCAGAGTGTTCAGGGAGCTTCTTATTAAAAAATACGGCAAAGACGGGGCAAAGGAAAGAATTTTTGTCACAACCGATAAAGAGAGGGGCACACTAAAAGCTTTTGCCGATAAAGAGGGTTATGAGACCTTTGTTGTACCCGATGAAGTAGGCGGCAGATATTCAGTCCTTACCGCTGTGGGACTTCTTCCCATTGCTGCGGCAGGCATTGATATTGACGCACTTATGCAGGGCGCTGCCCAAGCCAGACAAGAGCTTATGTCAACTTCAATTGAAGAAAATGACTGTTATAAATACGTTGCTATTCGCAATGCCCTTTACAACAAGGGTAAGAGCACTGAAATGTTCGTAAGCTATGAGCCTTGCTTTACAATGATGAATGAGTGGCTCAAACAGCTTTACGGCGAAAGCGAGGGCAAGGAAAACAAGGGACTTTTCCCGGCTTCCGCAGTTTTCTCAACAGACCTTCATTCCCTCGGTCAGTATATTCAACAGGGTGAAAGAATTCTTTTTGAAACTGTTATCACCTTTAAAAATCCTCAAAAAGAGCTTGTTTTAAAAGAGGACAGCGAAAACGTTGACGGACTTAATTTCCTTGCAGGCAGAAAAATGTCCTTTGTCAACGAAAAAGCTTTTGAGGGTACAGTTCTTGCTCACAACGACGGCGGCGTTCCTAACATCATTATCGAAAATGATGATATGAGCGAAAAAACCTTAGGTTATCTTATTTACTTTTTCGAAAAGGCCTGTGCAATTTCAGGCTATGTACTCGGTGTAAATCCCTTTGACCAACCCGGTGTTGAAAGCTATAAGAAAAATATGTTTGCTCTTTTAGGTAAACCCGGCTATGAAAAAGAGAAAGAAGCACTTGAAGAAAGATTAAGTAAGTGATATAATATAAATGTAAATTGAATTGTCCTGTAAAGGCAATGCAATAAATAAAAGGAGGAAATTAAAATGATTTCTATTATTTTAGGTCACAAAGGTTCAGGAAAAACTAAGCGTTTGATTTCTTGCGTAAATGAGGCTGTTGAATCTTCAAAGGGTAACGTTGTTTGCGTTGAAAAAGAAACCAAATTAACATACGATGTTAACTATCGTGCAAGACTTATTGCAACTGACGAATATGAAGTTAAGGGCTATCAGGCTTTCTATGGCTTCCTTGCAGGTGTTTGTGCAGGTAACCATGACATCACTGACGTACTTGTTGATGCAACTTTAAGAATCGGCGGCAGAAACTATGACGAGCTTGCTTCTTTCCTTGAGAGTATCTATGAGCTTGCTTCAAAGAATGAAAAGAATTTCGTATTCACCATTTCAGCAGATAAAGAGGAGCTTCCCGCTTCAATCTTTAATTTCTGCACAGTTATCTGATTGAAATTATTTTAACAAAATAAAAGCTGTCGGAAATTTTTTCGGCAGCTTTTTTAAAGCGGAGAAATACTATGACTTATGAATTTGAAAAAGAGGCATTAAATGAGGGCTATAAGGTGGTTTGCGGAATTGACGAGGCAGGCAGAGGACCCCTTTGCGGTCCCGTTTGTGCCGCCGCGGTAATTTTACCTGTTGACTGTGAAATTGAGGGTATAAACGATTCAAAAAAATTAAGTGAAAAAAAGCGTGAGGCTCTTTATGACGTAATCACTGAAAAGGCTCTTTCTTACAGCACTTTTATGGTGGGACCCGATGTAATTGATGAAATTAACATTTTGCAGGCAACTTTTCTTGCTATGCGTACTTGTGTTGAAAACCTTGATATTAAGCCGGATATCGCTCTTATTGACGGTAACGGCAAGCCGGGGCTTAATATTACCGAGCGTACAATTGTAAAGGGTGATGCAAAAAGCATCTCTATTGCGGCAGCTTCAATCCTTGCAAAGGTTACAAGGGACAGATATATGCTTGAAATTGATAAAAAGTACCCCGAATATCAATTCAGCAAGCACAAGGGCTACGGTACAAAGCTTCATTATGAAATGATTGAAAAGTACGGTATTTGTCCTGAGCACAGAAGAAGCTTTCTGAAGAAAATTTTAGGTGAGTGATATGGATAAACGTCAAATAGGGGACTTGGGCGAGAGCTTTGCCGCGTCTTATTACGAAAAGATAGGCTATAAAGTCGTTTGCCGTAATTTTACCTGTCGCGGCGGTGAAATTGATGTTATTGCCGAAAATGATGATACACTTATTTTCGTTGAGGTAAAAACCCGTAAGGCTGACAGCTTAACCGAGCCTAAACAAGCCGTAGACAAAAGGAAAATTCACCGCCTTACAGTTGCCGCAAACTGTTTTTTAGCTGAAAAGGAAAGCGAAAAGCAAATTCAGTTTGACGTTTTTGAAGTGTGGCAGAACAACGGAAAGGTTTTCAAATTCAACCGGATTGAAAATGCCTTTGAGGGTGAAGACTTTTCAGGCAGATATGATGTGTTTTAAATGAAATTTATTTAAAGTATTGACAAAAGTATTTGTTTTATAGTAAAATTCAGGTGTAAATTTAATATTGAAAAGACGTTTAGGAAAGAAGCATATTTGCAGTTTTTTCACAGAGAGCAGTGCCTGTGGCTGAAAGCACTGTAAAAAAAGCAAAAAATGCCGCTGCTTTCTCAGTTGTGCCCGAAAGGGTCGCCGTAAGTCTGCGTTAAAGGCAAATGAGTGGTGCTTTAGGCACAATTCGGGTGGTACCGTGGTTAATTCACCCCGAAGTGTGTTTGAGGTGCTTTTTTTATATTTAATATTTTAATTGAAAGGATTTGATAACAATGCAGTGGATGGGACTTAATGAAATCAGAGAAAAATATCTCTCATTCTTTGAAAGCAAGGGCCACTTAAGGGCAAACAGCTTTTCCCTTGTACCTCAAGGGGATAAAAGCTTGCTTTTAATCAATGCGGGTATGGCTCCTTTAAAGAAATATTTTACAGGTGAGGTTACACCTCCCTGCAGTAGAATGACAACCTGTCAAAAGTGTATTCGTACACCCGACATTGAGCGTGTAGGTATTACCGCACGTCACGGCACATATTTTGAAATGCTCGGCAACTTTTCTTTCGGTGACTATTTCAAGCACGAGGCAACAGCCTGGGCTTGGGAGTTTTGCACTAAGGTTATGGAAATGCCCGAGGACAGGCTCTGGGTTACAATTTATGAGGAGGATGACGAAGCCTTTGACATCTGGACAAAGGAGGTTGGCGTTTCACCTGACAGAATTGTAAGGCTCGGTAAAGAGGATAACTTCTGGGAACACGGCGCAGGTCCCTGCGGTCCTTGTTCGGAGCTTCACTTTGACCGCGGTGAAAAGTACGGCTGCTCAAGTCCCGACTGCGCTCCCGGTTGTGACTGTGACCGTTACACAGAGTTCTGGAACCTTGTTTTTACACAGTTCAATAATGACGGCAACGGCAATTATGAAAAGCTTAAATCCTGCAATATTGACACAGGTATGGGTCTTGAACGGCTTGCTTGTATTATGCAGGGTGTTGACAATCTTTTTGAGGTTGACACAGTGCAGAATATTATGAAGCATATCATTAAAATTGCCGGTGTAAATTATCACGATGATGAAAAGAAAGATATCTCTTTGCGTGTTATTACCGACCACATCAGAAGTACTACCTTTATGATAAGTGACGGTGTTATGCCGTCAAATGAGGGCAGAGGCTATGTGCTTCGCCGTCTTCTCCGCCGTGCCGCACGTCACGGAAAGCTTTTAGGTATCAATCGCACCTTCCTTTATGAGGTTTGTGAAACTGTTATAAATGAAAACAAGAATGCTTATCCTAATCTTGAAGAAAAGCACGACCTTATTGTAAAGGTTATCAAAGCAGAGGAAGAAAATTTTGCCAAGACTATAGACACAGGTCTTTCACTTCTTGAGGATGTTTTGAAGAACCTTGACGGCACTGTGCTTTCCGGTGAAGATGCCTTTAAGCTTCAGGATACTTTCGGCTTCCCCATTGACCTTACAAAGGAGCTTCTTGCCGAAAAAGGCTACACAGTTGATGAAGAAGCTTTCCGCAAGCTTGTTGAGGAAAACAGACTGAGAACCCGTGCCGCCCGTAAGGACGCAGGTGCAGAAGCTTGGAAAGGCACAGGAGGCATCACAAAGGGTATTACTTCAACAATCTTTAAAGGCTACGAAACACTTGAAACCGAAGCTGAAGTAATTGCCGCGATTGTTGACGGTGAAAAAGCAGATTTTATTTCAGGTGACGCACAGGCAACGCTCATTCTCTCGGAAACAACTCTCTACGGTGAAAGCGGCGGTCAGGTAGGTGACCACGGTAAAATAAGCGTAGGTGACGCAGTTTTTGAGGTTACCGATACAACAAAAACTGCCGACGGAGTAGTGCTTCATCACGGCTCGCTTATCAGCGGTGAAAGTATTGCAGTAGGCGACAGGGTTAAGGTTGAAGCTTGCAGTATTTTCCGTGAGTCTGTTAAGCGTAACCACACAGCCGCACATCTTCTTCAAGCCGCACTTCGTAAAATATTAGGCTCACACGTTGAGCAGGCGGGTCAGCTTGTTGATTTTAACACTTGCCGTTTTGACTTTGTTCACTTTTCGGCTCTTACGGCAGAGGAGCTTAAAAAGGTAGAGGACATGGTAAACGACGTTATCCTTTCGGCTATCGACGTTGACGTTAAGGAAATGCCCATTGAGGAAGCAAAGGCTATGGGTGCAATGGCTCTTTTTGGTGAAAAGTACGGCGATACGGTTCGTGTTGTCAAGGTGGACGGTTTTTCAACTGAGCTTTGCGGCGGTACACACGTTGAAAACACAGGTAAAATCGGTTTGTTTAAAATTATTTCCGAGTCCTCTGTTGCCGCAGGTGTCAGACGTATAGAAGCCGTGACAGGCAAAAACGTGATGAAATTCATTGACAAAAAGCTCAGCCTTATTGAAGAAACGGCAGATAATCTCAAAGCTGCAAACAGCAATGATATAGCTTCAAAGGCAAGCTCACTTATGGCAGAGCTTAAAGCTAAGGAAAAGGAAATTGAAAAGCTTTCCGGTGTGCTTGCAAACATAAAAACCGAAAGTATGCTTTCGAATGCCGCTAAGGTAGGCGACATTATGCTTGTAACCGCTTTCCTTGAGGACACAACTGTTGACGGACTTCGCAAAATATGTGACCTTGTCAAGAGTAAGGGTGAAAATTATGTAGGCGTTATCGGTGGTGTGCAAAAGGCAAAAGGAACAGGTAACATTTGCACTTGCTGCGGTAAACAGGCTGTTTCTTTAGGTGCACACGCAGGCAATCTTGCAAGGGAAGTTGCTAAATTAGCAGGCGGTTCAGGCGGAGGCAAGCCTGACAGTGCAATGGCAGGTGCAAAGGATATTACAGCCCTCGGCTCAGCAATAGAAAAAGCAGAAGAAATTTTAAATTCAATGTTAAAATAAGGAGAATGACAAAATGAAAAAGATAAAGTATTTCAGCATAGCTCTCACAGTAATTCTTATGTTTTCACTTTTAGGCATAACGGCTTCGGCAGAAGCTTTTGAAAGAGATGATATACTTGCAATTGAAATACCTGATGGGTATACTTTGGTTGATACAGAGTTTCCCGTAAGTGATGATAAGTATGATTATCAACTTTTAGGCTTGTGGAAAAATGATAAAGGCAGTGCTTTGAGAATAACAACTTGTATAAACGAAGAAGGTTACGCTATTTTTGAAGATTATGAATACGATGAATATGATTTAAGTGAATTGAATTATTCAAACGCACTTAATTCATATTTTGGCTTTGAGGTGACAAGTATTTTGGACGGTTTGTCCGAGGTTAACGGTTCAAAGTGTTATAAAACCGTAACTACAGCTAAAAACGATTTTGACGGCAGTGACGTTGTCAGTGTTTATTACACATTTTACACCGAAAAAGATGAAATAGTAGTTAACCTTTTTTCAAAAGGCACATCAATCGCACCGGAGCTTGTTTCTGCAATGGAAAGCCTGACAATTTTCGATGAAATTCTTATTGAAAAGTCCGGTGATGATTATAATAATGATTATTACGGAGAATATAGTGATGATTATGAGGATTACTACGAAGACGAAATAGAAAAGTATTTTGAAGAAGTATTTAATTCACCTGAATCTGCAATGGCTATCGGTTTTGTAGTAATATATTTTGCTGCTTTGGCTTTTGCCGGTATAGGTCTTGCAGTTTTTGTAATTGTACTTGCTTGTAACCGTAAGAAAAAAGAAAAGAAAAATGAACAAATGCTCCTTGATATGTTCGCTAAAATGAATACAGCACCTTTTAACAGCTTCAGTGAAGAAGTGAAAAACGAAGATGAACAAGCTTCCGATGAATAAAAAAACAAACGTGGCAAAGTAACGTATAATAAGCTTTAGCTACGGAAAAATAACCAAAAAGGAGAATTTTTATGGATTGTATTTTTTGCAAAATAGCAGCAGGGGAGATACCCTCAAAAAAAGCTTACGAGGACGAAAGTGTGGTCGCTTTTTATGATCTTGAGCCTCAAGCTCCCGTTCATATACTCATTATCCCAAAAGAGCACATTTCATCTTGTGCAGAAATTTCCAAGCAAAACAGCGCTGTGATTTCCCATATCTTTGAGGTTGCCGCAAAGCTCGGTAAAGAGCTTGGTCTTGAAAACGGCTACCGTATTGTAAACAACTGCGGTGAGGACGGCGGTCAAACAGTGAAGCATTTACATTTTCACTTTATGGGCGGCAGAAAGTTTGGTTGGCCGGCAGGCTGATAAGAGGTAATTAAACCAATATTTAATATAAAAAGAGGAAGCACAGAGGTCAGGATTTTTCAGCCTGACTTTTGTGCTGTAAAATATTTTTGCAAAACAGTTGATTTTTTCTTTTAAATAATGTATAATACATAGCGTTGCAGTTCGGGGTGTGGCGAAGTTTGGTATCGCGCTTGGTTCGGGACCAAGAGGCCATGGGTTCGAATCCCGTCACTCCGACCATTTCGAGTGTTCATAACGGATTTGAGTTATGAACACTCGATTTTTTGTATTTGTTAGTTTCTTCGATATGGATGAGCAGTTTTTGTGCCTGCTCTTTTCTTTTATGCGGATTTCTTTCAATAAAATTTGTATAATACTTTCCTCACAAAAATTACAATTTATTTAAAAATCATTGCATTTTTTTATTTGTTATGCTATATTAGTTTTGAGCAAATTCATATATTAAACATATCAGCAAGCTTTGGATTTTTCCTTAAAATGACTGATAGCTAAAAATATCGCCGTATTTTCCGCCGTACATCAAATGGAAATTAACGGATGAAATAACAAAAAGGAGAAATAATTATGGGACTTTTAAAAGCCGGACTCGGAGCACTGGGTGGAACACTGGCTGACCAGTGGAAAGAATTTTTCTATTGCGATTCTTTGCCTAATGATGTGCTGATGAGAAAGGGTCAAAAGCGTGTTTCAGGCAGATCCTCCAACACAAAAGGCAGTGACAACATTATCTCAAACGGCTCGGGAATTGCTGTGGCCGACGGTCAGTGTATGATCATAGTCGAACAGGGAAAAGTTGTTGAAGTTTGTGCTGAGCCGGGCAACTTCACCTATGATACCTCAACGGAACCGTCAATTTTTGCCGGAAGTCTCGGAGAAAGTATTAAGCAGACCTTTAAAACAGTAGGTAAGCGTTTTACCTTTGGCGGTGACACAGGAAAAGATCAGAGGGTGTACTATTTCAACACAAAGGAAATTATTGACAATAAGTTTGGTACTCCAAATCCGATAATGTTTGAAGTAGTCAACAGGCGACTCAATATGGCAAGAACTGTTCAGGTCCGTTGCAACGGTGTTTATACATACGTTATTTCTGATCCTCTTATGTTCTATACACGCCTTTGCGGTAATGTTGCTGATGAATTTACAAGAGATCAGATTGACGAGCAGTTAAAGGCTGAATTTATTGACGCTTTACAACCTGCATTCGGCGCTCTTGCAGAGTCGGAGCTTCGTCCTGCTCAAATTCCTGCTAAAACAGCCGAATTGAAAAATGCTATGAACAATGCCCTCAGGCAGGAGTGGATTGATAACAGAGGTATTTCTGTGGGTAAGATTGCGCTTAATCCAATCACACTTAATCCTGAGGATATGAAGAAGATTAACGAAATGGAAGACGCCGCGACTATGGGTTCAAATCCATTTATGATGGCAGGTCGTATGACAGATTCAACTGCAACTGCAATGGAAACTGCTGCAGGTAACACAGCAGGCGCTATGACCGGTTTTATGGGTATGGGAATGGTCGGTATGGGTCAAGGCGGAGGCTTCAGCGCGGCACAGAACCTTTATAATATGGGTGTTCAGCAACAGCAGATGCAGCAGCCATCGACAGCAGATAGCTGGAAATGCTCCTGCGGTGCAACAACCGCCGGAAAATTCTGCCCCGAATGCGGTTCGCCGCGTCCTGCGGCTGTTGATGGGTGGACCTGTGTCTGCGGTACGGTGAATAAAGGTAAATTCTGTTGCAACTGCGGAACAAAGAAGCCGGAGGGCGCCGCAATTTACCGTTGTGATAAATGCGGCTGGGAGCCGGAAGACCCACAGCATCCGCCAAAATTCTGCCCTGAATGCGGCGACATATTTGATGACAGCGACAAAAAGTAAAAATAGAATTACAGGTGTGGCAATAAAAAGGAGGGAATACCTTGACAGTATTGCAAGAATATAAATGTCCGTGTTGCGGCGGTGCGATTACTTTTGACAGCACAATTCAAAAAATGAAATGTCCTTATTGCGATACGGAATTTGATGTTTCGGCTTTGGCGGCACAGGACAGCGGATTGGAAATTCAGCAGGAAGACCAAATGCAATGGGAAGCTTCTGCCGGCGGACAGTGGCAGGAGGGAGAGACAGACGGTTTGAGAACCTATGTCTGCAAGTCCTGCGGCGGTGAAATTGTCTGTGATGAAACTACGGCGGCAACCGCCTGTCCTTATTGTAACAATCCCGTTGTTATGATGGGTCAGTTTTCCGGAGCACTCAAGCCGGATTATGTGATTCCCTTTAAGCTTGATAAAAAAGCCGCTAAACAAGCGCTTAATAATCATTATAAAGGCAAAAGACTGTTGCCTAAAATGTTTAAACAAGAAAATCATATTGATGAAGTTAAGGGCATTTATGTTCCGTTTTGGCTTTTCGACGCCGACGCTGATGCCGATATTAGGTATAAAGCAAGACGGGTGCGCCACTGGAGCGACAGCAATTATGACTACACGGAAATGTCGTATTTTTCAGTTGTTCGCAGTGGTCAGGTCGGTTTTGAACGCGTTCCCGTGGACGGTTCTACAAAAATGCCTGATGATATAATGGAATCTATTGAACCTTTTGACTTTTCTCAGGCAGTGGATTTTCAAACTGCTTATCTTTCGGGATATTTGGCAGATAAGTATGACGTTAGTGCCGATGAAAGCATTATCCGTGCTAATGATAGAATCAAGCAAAGCACCGAGGACGCCTTTGCTTCAACGGTTGAGGGTTACAGTTCCGTGCAAGCGGAAGCTTCGTCTGTTCGTCTCAGCAATGGCAGAGTAAAGTACGCACTTTATCCCGTTTGGATTTTGAACACAACCTGGAACAATAAAAAATACACCTTTGCCATGAATGGACAGACGGGTAAGTTTGTCGGTGATTTACCCCTTGATAAAAGCGCATATAAAAAATGGCTGTTCGGTTTATTTGGCGCCGCAAGTGCGGTAACATTCCTTGTCAGCTATTTGCTGTGGTTGATATAAGAGGGGGTGCGGTTTTATGAAAAAAGTATTTTCTGCTGCTTTAACAGCTTTGATTTTATGCACTCTCTTAATCGTGCCGACCTTTGCTACAGAAACAGCATATATCGGTGCAAATAACACTGTTATTCTTGACACACTCACAAGGCTTGTGGATATGGCGGATATTTTAAACGACAGCGAAGAAGCGGTACTTCTTGAAAAGCTTAATGAAGTCAGTCAAAGACAGCAGATGGATGTTGCACTTGTGACGGTAAATTCCCTTGACGGAAAAAGTATGATGGATTATGCTGACGATTTCTATGATTATAACGGTTACGGCTTCGGTGATGACAAAGACGGTCTGCTATATCTTATCAATGTCGACGAAAGCGGAGCTTATTCAAGGGGAAACAGTTGGATATCCACCTGCGGTTACGGTATTACGGTCTTTACGGACGCAGGTATTCAGTATATCGGTGAGCAGATAACACCCGATCTTTTAGACGGTGACTATTTCTCGGCATTTGAAAAGTACATAATACTGTGCGATGATTTTATTACTCAGGCAAATATTGAGGAGCCTTATGATATAAACGATCTCCCGAAAGGTGAGTTTGACATTATAATGAATCTTATTATTGCCATTGTTGTCGGATTTGTGTTTGCTTTTACTGTTACAAGCATTATGAAAAGTAAACTTAAGTCAGTCCATTCACAACCTGCGGCTTCTGACTATGTAAAAAGCGGAAGTTTGATGTTAACCAACTCACAGGATATATTCCTTTATACACATACCGATAAACGTGCAAAGCCGAAAGATACAAGCTCGTCCGGTGGCTCAGGTACACATATATCTTCTTCCGGCAGAAGTCACGGCGGCAGTGGATTTTAAGCTGTAAAACGGATTTTACGTTTAGTTAAAAGACAGATAAAGCAAATAATCCCGACCTGATTGTTGAACTGCCCCAAATTGTGCGGACAGTACAAAAGTCCCCTCATATGGTGTAGAT
>JBJEOK010000014.1:0-17709 GCA_051880695.1 Acutalibacteraceae bacterium
CAAATGTTTTCGTTACAATCGTCACAGAAGCCGTTATCGTCAGCGTCAACGTGTTTGTGGCAGTCAACATCTGCACCGCAAACATCGCAAATCTTATCATTATTTTTGTCTGTATGACCTAATGCAGGGATTGTAACAGAAGTCTTTGCACCGCAAACATCACAAACGGAAGTCTTTAAGCCGTCAGTGGTACAGGTTGCATCTGTCACTACTGTCCAAGCTGTGAATGAATGAACGTGATCGGCATCCGCGGTCACACCGTAAACATCTCTTTTTGTGGCGTCGCTTTCATTTTCACCAACATCCCATTTTGTATCTTCTGCATAGAAAGAATAATTACCATATACAAACGGGTATTAAAAAGGAATATCTTTGACGGAATCCGGTACACCGAACCAGCAGTTTGTTATACTACCGGAGTTATATCCTACAAGACCGCCGACACTTTGGAAACCGTAAACAATTGCATCAGTGACAACTTCACACATTGTTACTGTTCCCTGATTATTACCTACAAGACCGCCGATGCAGTAATATCTGTAAACATCATTGTTTATAAGTGCCTTTGCACCGTTAGTATAAATGCTCTCGATTTTACTTGTATTATTCTTTGTTTTAGAATTCATTTTAATATCATCAACTGTACAACCGATAACTGTACCAAGGTTAGAACCGGTGATACCGCCAATCATAATATTACCTGCAACATAACAAGATTTTACAGTACAGTTTATAATTTCACCGCCTGTGCCGTTTTGTCCTGCAATAATACCGGCTCTTGTATAATCGTTAATATACTTTGCTTGACCGATAACTTCACTGTCAGAAACTGTTACATCTTTAATTGTACCTCTGTTAACGCCTGCAACAACAGCTATACCGTCTTTAGCATAAATATATGCACCGGTAAATGTAACATTTTCAATTGTACCGAAGTTTTTAGCAAACAATCCATTGTAAGTTGCATCGCTACCGTAATTCTGTGTTAAACCGCTGATGGTGTGCCCGTTACCGTTAAACTGACCGTAGAAAGCATCATCAGAACCATCGCCGTCTTTATCGCTCCAGCCAATCGGGTCAAAATTACCTAAAGCAATATCATTGGCAAGGTAATACTTTCCGTAATAGTTGTTTTCAATAGCTTTAAGTTCAGCTGCGTTAGAGATTGCTGTCCAAGTCTCATCAAATTCAGCTGCTGAACTAACGAAGCCGACTGACACCATTGTGAGCATCATAGCCATTGTCAAAATAAAGGCTATGACTTTTTTGGCTTTTTTCATTATACATCACTCCTTTAAAAATTGAACACATATAACCGATAAATAATTTAACAAAGTAAATATCAAAGTCGTATTTTGAGCAAATAAATTGCAGGCACCATTTATTAAAGGCTCAAAAAACTCAAAATTTATCACTCTGTTAAACTATAATATCAGCAATATACATTTTGCCGAAAATAATTATATTCCTAAGTTAAAAACTTGTCAATAAAAATTAAATAATTGTAAATTTTCTTAATTTTATCTGTTTTATTGAAGAAAACATTAAAAAATATCTAATATTTTATACAAAAAATGACACCCATTTTCAGGGTGCCGTTTTGGTTTTGTTATATAAAATGTCTTTAATTAAAGCTCCCATTGAGCAAGCCAGGAGGAGAATTGTCTGTATAAACCGTCCATTCCCTTTTCAAGCTCGTCTGCACTGTTTAACTTGTACTGTTGTTTGCCATCCGTACCGAAAACATTACTGTATTCGGCAACAAGGGTACAGTTGTTATTTTTAAGCTCGTTATATGCCTTGTCACAAAGTGTTTTTGCGCTTTCAACAATTTCAACAAGCTCACTGAAAGCAGTTTCATCTACACTTTTGATAGTTGCAACTATATTGTCAAAATATCCGGCCTTAAAACCGTAGTTGTACTGTGCGCCGTCGGTTTCAATAAACATAAGTGCGTCATTGGGGTAAAGGTAGTCCTTACCGCTTTCAAATTCTGCTGTATAAGTGGGCCAATAGCAAAGGAAATTTACATACTCAAACATTGTATAAACATCACTTATTGCGTCGGTAGATGCTAACTGCTGCCAAAGCTTCAGCTCGTCACTCATTTGTGAAGTATCAAGTACAGTGTAAGAAGCGTCCTTTATACGGTAACTGTACTCGTAACCGAATTCATCGGTATAATCGCCGAATTCCATTATACCCGTTACCTGTATGGCACGGTCGGTAAATTCAAACTCCTTGCCCTCTTCGGCATAGACCGCCATAGTGTTGGAAAGCTTTGTTGTGTTGGGCACACAGAAAGGACAGCTCTGATAAGGCAAATTCATAAGATACATAAACTGTCCGTTAACGGGTGACAAGGTTGACATATAACCCATAATAGAAACCTCTTGTCCGTCAAGCTCTTGCATTTGTTTAACACTGCTTGCCTGAGAAAAGCTTAAAAGTCTGCTTTTAGCATCGCCGTCGGTGACCTTTTCACCTTTGCAGGCGGTAAAACAGCCTAAAACAAGCACCACGCATAAAATAATTGCTGAGATTTTCTTCATCATTCACTTATTCCGTCCTTTCGCGACATACTCACCGTACATACTATTGTGGGAAGTACGCTGATTACAAAAACAACTGCCATAATAACAATTTCAAGTGTGTACACCTTACTAAAGCTTAAAACTATACCCATTGAGGAAACAAATTCACTCATAAGACTAAGGCAAAGCCTTGAAAAACCAAAAGCAAGAAGTGTTGACACCAAACCGATTATTCCATTTTGAATTATATAAAGCAAATTTATCTTGTTCATTCCTATGCCTATAAGCCGCATAAGGGATATTTCCTTTTTCGAGTCATACATATTAAGAAGTGTAATAACCGAAATGATAAATATGTTCATTATTAAAATAATAATGCAAAGCAAATAGACAATTTTTGCACTGAGGTCAACATTTTCCATAACCTCCCTCAAAACCTCCGAGGGGTTTATTACAAGAAGCGCTGCGTTTTCACCGTATTCTGTTTTGAGTTGGTTATAATGGTTAAAGCTCTTTGACTTTACAAGTATAGCACAAATTTCGCCGTGCTCTTCGTGTTCGGCTTCTTCGTGGTCTTCTTCTCCGTGGTCATGAGTTTGCCAAACTGTTTCCACCATAGTGAAAATCACATTATCGTAAGAGGTTTTGGTTTCTTTTAAAATTCCCACAACCTTTAAGGGAGTGCTTTCGTGATTGTGACCGCCCTCAGAAAGTCCGTGAGATGTTACCATTTCACTTCCTAATTGAAGTCCGTACTTTTCAGCAACGGCAGAGCCTATAACAGCGTCAAAAGCTGCAGTGAACATTTCGCCCTCAGCTAAAGCTTTGCCCTCGAGAAAATCGGCAGTTGTGCCCACAATTTTAGCTCCGTTGTAGCTATCGCCCATTGTAAAGGGTACAACCTTGTTAACTCGGCTGTCCTTTTCAAGCTGTTCTACATATTCGTAAGAGATAGTACCTAAGGGCTTTTCAGTAAAGAACATTGTATTCATGGCAAGCTGTGTTGAGCTGCCCGATGGACCGATTATCATATCATAATAAGCTGCCGTTGTTTTAAAACCGTCATCAACCTGTTGAGAAACATTATAAGCCAAAAGGGCAACTGTTGCCGAAATAACAATTGAAAGGACAACAAGAATAATTTTTGCCTTTTTAATAGCCATATTTTTAAAAGCAAATTTAAGCATTGTCCTCACCTCCGACCATAGTATTCATATCAATTGTGACATCAAAATACTTACCGAGGCGTTCGTCATGAGTGACGGCAATGAGCGTTTTGCCCTTTGAAATTTCAATAAGCCTTTTTATAACTGCCTCACCTATTTCAAAATTGAGATTGCCTGTAGGCTCGTCAGCGAGAATAATAGACGGCATTTTAACAATAGCCCTTGCGATTGCAACCCTTTGTTTTTCACCGCCGGAAAGATTTTTCACCTTTTTATTTTTCTTATCTTGAATTTCAAGCTGTTTTAAAATTAAGTCGGCCTTGCTTGTGTCAACCTTTTCAAGGCGAAGTATGTTGATGTTATCCATTACCGTCATTTCGGGGATAAGCTTGAAATCCTGAAAAATATAACCTATTTTATTTATTCTGAACTTGTCTTTTTCCTTTTGACTTTTTGTGTTCATTGTTTCGCCGTCAATGATGATTTCACCGCTGTCGGGCGAGAGTATGCCGGCAATCATATTTAAAAGGGTTGACTTACCGCAGCCGGAAGCGCCCAAAAGCATATAGCTTTTGCCGTCTTCAAAAATAATATCTTTATAATTCAACGCTTTTTCATTTTCAAAGCGTTTTGAAACACCTGTTACTTTAATCATAAAAACACCTTTTCTTTCTGAAAAAGGGTAAAAAAATACCCCCAAATTGAATATAGTTATACTGTACAAGGTAGCCCGCTGAGACCTGCCTTAAAAAGGCAAGTCAAAACAAGTAAACTATATTCAATTTGAAAGTTTAACTTTCATAAAAACAGGATTTGATATTTTAAAAGAAAATAAGCTTTCGCTAAAAAGCCTTATTTTCAATATCAATACATTTAAAAGTACCGCTTGAAGTACTGTAAAAAGAAGAGCTTTAAAAATATTACGGCAGGAGTTTATGTATAAGCACACCTGACAGTCTTCGCCGGTACAGTTGTGATTTATTCCCTCAACAACGGCAATACTGCTTACAACAAGTGAAAATGAAATAAGTAAAACTGCCAAAACAGTTAATAACTTAATTATGCTTTTGCCTTTCATTTTAAAGTCTCCTTTCCTGAATTCTCTAAAAATTGTATCACTGATTTAAAATAATGTCAATACGCAGTGATAAGGTGATATTT
The DNA here is from genome assembly GCA_051880695.1 of Acutalibacteraceae bacterium. GTDB lineage: Bacteria > Bacillota > Clostridia > Oscillospirales > Acutalibacteraceae > UBA6857. Next base: position 4,862 of record JBJEOK010000014.1, read on the forward strand.
CCAATTATTTACAAAACCTCTATACTGTCGCCTTCGAAAACCTCTCCGCCTTTAATTACGCGGGCGAAAACACCCTCTTTGGGCATAATACATTGACCCACAAGCTGTCTTATAGCACAGCCGTCGTGACATTCCTTGCCGATTTGACTGATTTCGATAATGCACCCACCGACTTTAAGCCGTGTTCCCACAGGCAAAGTGTGAAGCTCAATGCCCTCGGTTGTAAGGTTTTCTGCAAAAACACCGTGACAAAGACCTGTTGTAGGCATACCTTTGCTTTTTTCAATGCTCTCTTTTGCAAGTAAGCTGACTTGACGGTGCCACTTTCCTGCATGTGCATCACCTTTAAATCCAAAGTCTTCAATCATAACACCGGGGTTAATTGAAGTTTTAGGTGTGCCTTTCTTTTCGCTTATGTTAATTGCAAGTATTTTGCCCATAGTAAAAACCTCCTAATATTAAACAGTTATTTTTTATCCGCCTATTGTGTTAAGTCCGTGGCTTACTCCGTAGCCGCAGGAAAAATTATGCGACTGCGGTTTAGATAAAATCGCCTCTTTTACCCTTTGTTTCAAAAGTTTATCATCGCCTATACAGTCCCTTAAATCAAAGGTTAAGTCACTGCCTAAGCAAGGCTTGATTTTGCCGTCGCTTAAAAGACGTATTCTGTTACAGTTTGAACAAAATTTATCGCTTACGGGAGTAATAAAGCCTATTCTGCCGAGAAAGCCCTCGCCCTGATAATAACGCGCAACACTGCTTTCAAAGCTGTCCCTTGCTTTTTCATAGGTTACAGGCTTTAAGTAAGGGAATTTTTCGAGTAACTCCTCCCCTTTTATAACAAGGTCTTTATTTTCGCCCTCATCTGAAAAAGGCATAAGCTCAATAAAGCGCACATCAATCTTGTTGTTACGTGCAATATCAATAAGCTTTTCTGCCTGACTGTCATTTTCACCCCTTATTAAAACGGCATTCAGCCTCAAAGGTGAAAGGCCCACACTTTGAGCTTTTTCAATGCCCTCAAAAACCTTTGGCAGTAAATCAAAGCCCGTAAGCTTTTTATACTGCTGTCTGTCGGTTGTGTCAAGGCTTATGTTAACTGCATCAACACCGGCATCCTTTAGACTTTGAGCATAAGAAGAAAGCAAAACTCCGTTTGTTGTAAGTGCAAGCTTTTTTATGCCCTCGATTTTCTTTATCTTTTCCGCAATAAGGCAGACATCTTTTCTTAAAAGAGGCTCACCGCCCGTAAGACGCACCTTAGTAATGCCGTAAAAAACAAAGGCTTCCACTGCTTTTACGATTTCGTCAACTGAAAGCTCATTGGATTTTTCACTTTTTGCACCGCAATAAGAGCAGTTAAGGTTGCATCTTTTTGTAAGGGAAACTCTCAGGTAGTTTATCTTTCGTCCGTAGCTGTCAATCATTTTCAAAATCGCTCTTTCCGCCTGTTTTTTTAAGCAGCTTAACTTCTCTTATTTCCATTTTTCTGTCAATTGCCTTACACATATCATAAACTGTAAGGGCGGCAACATTTACCGCAGTAAGCGCTTCCATTTCAATGCCTGTTTTGTAGGTACATTTAGCCTCGGAAAAAATGTAAAGCTCGTCGACTCCGTTGTTTTCAAAGGTGATTTCAATGCTTTCAATGGGGATATTATGACAAAGAGGTATAAGCTCGCTTGTTTTTTTGCCTGCCATTATGCCTGCAATTCTTGCAGCAGCAAGTCCGTCACCTTTTTTAAGCTGACTTGAAATAAGATTAATCAAGGTTTCACTTTGCATTTTTACTGTGGCTTTAGCTGTTGCGGTGCGTTTTGTAAAGGCTTTTTCACCCACGTCAACCATAACGGCCTCGCCCTCTTTATTAAGGTGTGTAAACTCACTCAAAGCTGTAACCTCCCATATTTACAAGTCTGTTTTTAAGCTCATCACTTTGTAAAATCTCAAAAAATACTTTTACGTTTTCGCTTTCCGCTGTTTTTTCGTTGACAAGAAAATCATAATGCTCGGTAGAAATTTCAATAAAATCAAGGTCATACATTTTTGCAGCCGAATAAATACCCAAACCGCAGTCGGCATTTCCCGACGCAATCAAAGCGGCTACGGCAGTATGAGTAAACTCCTCATTTTTATAGCCGTCAATTTCTGCTTTATCCATACCGTATTTTAAAATCAGATAATCGCAAAGTATTCTTGTCCCGGAGCCTAACTGTCTGTTGACGTAAACGCCTTTAGTTATGTCGGTAAAAGTCTTTATACCTAAAGGGTTGCCTTTTTTTACCATAAGGCCCTGTATTCTGCCAACACCCTTTACAAGCTTGGCGCTCTTTTCGGGAAAATACTTTTCTACATAAGACTTGTTATATTCTCCTGTTTGAGTGTCTAAAAGATGTATACCCCCAAGGTGAGCGGTTCCACCTTTGACAGCCGTAACCGCGCCCATGCTTCCTACATGGGAAGAAGAAAGACTAAGTCCCCTTTTTTTCATTATGTCACGGATTTCATCAATAAGAGGATCGTGACTGCCTGTGACAATAAGCGCATTTTCAATTTCACTTTTTTCTTTGAGAAGCCGGACTTCAACCGTTTCTCCTGCTTCTATACCCTCACTGTTTTGACTTATTGTAAGAATACCGTCAGCCTTTGTAAAGCTTGTAACAACACCTGCGCCCCTCACAAGGGGTACGGCAACAAAATTATCACCGACTTTACCGAGGGTGACACGCACAAATTCCCTGTATTTTAAAGAGGATACTATTCTTTTGCCTAAAACTGCTTTAACGGTAGGTCTTTCACTTTTTAAAAGTCCGCCGTAAAGCTCGACAATATCCTTTACAATCTCATTCATAACAACAATTGCAGAAACAGGATAACCGGGAAGTCCGATAACAGGCACTGCATCTACTTTTCCTAAAACGGCAGGCTTACCCGGTTTAATTGCTATTCCGTGAACTGCGACAGTGCCCAGCTTTGAAATAATATCACTTGTATAATCGTCACGTCCTGCCGAAGACCCGGCAAGTACAAGCACAACATCACATTCACTCACCGCGTTTTTAAGAGCCGCTTCAAGCAAGTCTTTTTTATCCTTGACAATGGGGTAAACTTTGCTTTGAGCTTTCCACTGTTTTACCATTGAGGAAAAAATTGCCGAGTTAAACTCGATGATGTCACCTTTTTTCGGATTATCCGTAGGCGGTACGATTTCATCACCTGTGGGAATAATTCCGACAAGTGGCTTTTTTATTACCTCAACCTTAATAACACCGCCTGCAAGAAAAGCTCCGCAAAGCGACGGAGTTATAACTGTACCAGTCGGCGCTATCATATCACCCATACAAATATCCTCGCCTACCTGACGCACATTTTGCCAAGGGTGAACGCTTGAAATAATTTTAACCTTGCCCGAACCGATTTGCGTCACGTCTTCAACCATAATAACTGCATCGGTATCCTCAGGCAGTGCATCGCCCGTGTCAACTACTGTATAGCTTTCTTCATCTAAAATTACAGGTGAATTTTCATTTGCACCGAAAGTATCTCTCGCCTTAACTGCAATGCCGTCCATAGCAGAAGCGTTATAGTGGGGTGAGCAAATTTTTGCATAAACTGCCTTTGCTAAAACTCTGTCACAGCTTTCATGAGAAAAAATCTCCTCGGTTTTTATTTCGCTGTCACCTATAAGAGAAAAAAACTTTTCTTTAGCTTCTTCTAAGGGTATGTTTTGTAAATAATTGTGCTTCATTTTTTGCCTTTCTAAAAGAGGATAACCTCAACTTCTTCGTTTTGCCTCAGACCCTCTTTATTTCTATCGATTATAATATATCCGTCAGCCTGACATAAAAGAGAAATCACACCGCTTTTTCTCAGTATGGGCTCTGCAAAGTTTTCGCAAATTTTAACAGGAAGTATTTCCTCTCTGCCGTGGTTGGAGCTGACGTTTTCTTTCATAAGCATCTTTTGCTTTCGTGTGTTTTCCTGTGTGCAATAAAGCTTATTTATTAAAGGTACAACAAACCTCAATGCCACAAGATAAGCCGCCGCAGGGTGACCGGGAAGCCCGAAAACGGAAGTCTCCCCTATTTTACCGAAAATTGTAGGCTTACCGGGTTTTACGGCAATACCGTGGAAACAGACCTCACCCAAATTTGAAAGTGCCTTTGCGGTCATATCCCTCGTTCCTGCCGAAGACCCGCCTGAAATAAGCACCAAGTCACATTCAGCTGAGGCTTTTTTAAGTGTCAGCTCGAAAGCGGAAAGGTTGTCTTTAAGTATTCCGTAAGAAATACACTCACAGCCTTTTTCACTCATAAGTGAAAAAAGAATATGGCTGTTTATATCCCGCACCTGACCGAAAGAGGGTGAGTTTTCTATGGGTACAATTTCATCACCGCTTGAAATAATGCCCACTTTAAGCTTTTTGAAAACAGTTAAATTAACTATACCGAGGGACGCCAGAACACCTATGTGCCTTGAGGAAATCAGGGTGCCTTTTTTTAAAATTATGTCATCTTTTTTTACGTCGTCACCTTTTTTAGTGACGTTTTGTAAAGGGCTTACGGAAGAATAAACAAGCACTGTTCCGTCACCGAAAGAGTTATCCGTGTTCTCCACCATAACAACACTGTCGGCACCCTCGGGCAACATTCCGCCCGTTGAAATTTTTGCACACTGTCCCTCTTTAATTTCACACTCGGCTTTTTCACCCATTAACACCTCACCTGTTAAAGTGAGAATTGCAGGTATACTTTCACTGCTGCCGAAAGTATCGGCAGATTTTACCGCATAGCCGTCAACAGTGCTTCTGTCAAAAGAGGGTACTGTTTCGGGTGAGAAAATATCCTTGGCTAAAATTCTTCCGCAGCAAGCGGAAATATGCACCGTTTCACTTTCGACTTTCATACTCTCATTTTTTTGAATAATCATTTCGGCGGCCTCATTTGAAGGCATAACTTTAAGCATTTTCATTTACAATTTCTCCTTCAAAAAGCTCAATTACAGTACCTTTAAACTTTTCTGCCTGCACTTTATCGTGAGTTGTCATAATAAGAATACAGCCTGTTTTCTGACAATAGGTGTCAATTATTTCTTCAATAAGTTCTGTACTTTTTATGTCGGCAGCACTTGTAGGCTCATCAAGAATAAGAATATCGCCCTCATTTGCAATTACTCTGCCTAAGCAAAGGCGCTGACATTCACCGCCTGAAAGACTGTTTGCATTTTTGTTTTCAAGGTGACTTAGCTTCAAGCTTTCAAGCACCTTAGTGCAAAGTGCTTCTTTAGTTTTTTTATCGCCTTTAAGGGCGTACATAATATTCTTTTTAACACTCTTATTAAAAGGCACACACTTTTGAGGAAGATAATAAGTTATTCCCTCACACTTTACTTCACCCTCATAAGAGGTTATAACACCTGAAAGTATTTTTAAAAGTGTACTTTTTCCGCTGCCGTTATGACCGATTAAAAGAATTCTTTCACCTTTTTCGATTTTAAGGTAAGGAATATTTAAAACAGTTCTGTCACCGTAGGTTTTTTTGAGGTTTTTTATTTCAATCATACTTCTTCCTCCTTTTTAAGGAAAAATGAAGCTGTAAAATTAACTGCAAATGAAATCAAAAGCAAAATAATGCCAAGTGCAAGAGCAAAGGAAAATTTACCCTTGTTAGTTTCAAGCATAATCGCCGTTGTCATAACCCTTGTTTTCCACTGAATATTACCGCCGACAAGGTTAACTGCGCCTACCTCTGCAATTGACCTGCCGAAAGCGGTAAGCACAACCGAAAAAAGCGACGCTTTATTTTGTGAGAGTAAAAGAGCGTTGGTCTTAAGCCTTGAAAGACCTAAACCTTTTGAGGTTTCAATAAGGCTTTTGGAATTAACTAAGCTTACGGAGTGGGTAAGGCTTATCACAACGGGGGTTATTAAAATGCACTGTGCTATTACCATAATTTCAACAGTAAAAAGCAAACCAAAGGAACCGAATATGCCGTACTTTGTAAAAAGCATATAGACAATCAGGCCTGCCACCACCGGCGGCAAGCCCATTAAAGTATTTACTATTCTTTCAACAGCCCTTTTGCCTTTAAAGTTACTGCTTGTGAGAAGCACACCGATAGGCATACCTATCAGACAGGAAATTGATGTGGAAAAGAAAGACATTCTTAAAGTCACACCTATAATTTGCAAAATTTCTCTGTCAAAGCTCAAAAGCAGCAGAAAGGCTTCTTTAAATTGTTCCAAGATTATTCTTCAATAAGCTGGAAAAGTGATTGGCCGTACTTTTCTTGACCGAACTGAGCAATAAGAGTGCTTGCCTCGTCGCCTGTCATCCATTCGATAAAGGCTTTTGCACCCTCTGTGTTAAGGTCATCAAGCTTTTCGGGATTACATGCGATAAGTGAATATGTATTTTTCATATCCTCTGCTTCATTGAGAATAATGTCAAGCTCGGGGAGAACATCTTTGTTTGCAAGGAAAGTAGCTTTGTCTGTAAGGCAATATGCTTTCTTTTCATTTGCCATTGTAAGGCAAGCGCCCATACCCTGACCTGCACTGATGTACCAAGTATCTGTTGCTGCATCGGGGATTGCATCGCCCCAAATTTTGTTTTCAGCCTTGTGTGTACCGCTGTCATCGCCGCGTGAAACAAAGTTTGCCTGTGCTGCTGCAATTTTTTTGAAAGCTTCATTTGCATTTGCACTGTCCTTAATTGCTGCGGGATCATCCTTAGGACCTACAACAACAAAGTAGTTAAACATAAAGGGAATTCTTTCAACACCGTAGCCTTCTGAAACAAATTCTTCTTCACTTGCCTTTGCGTGAACAAGAATAAGGTCAGCGTTACCGTCTTTAGCCTTTTGAATAGCTGCGCCTGTACCTGCTGATTGAATTTCAACAGTGTATCCCGTTTTCTTTTCGAAAATAGGAACAATTGCACCTAAAAGACCTGAATCGTTAACTGATGTTGTGGTTGAAATGCGAATTACCATGTTCTTTTCTTGCTGAACATCACCGCCTGAAGCATTGCCGTCAGTTGCGTTATTTGTTCCGCAAGCAGCAAGGCTAAAGAGCATAAGAGCCGCTAAGAAAAATGCAAGAAGTTTTTTCATAATTCATTTCTCCTTTTCAATCACGGAAGGCAATAAGGTTTCCCTATGTTACCCTAAGCCGTTATTTGCTTTTCTCTCCTTTTGCAAATTGTGTTATTTCGGCTTCGCTCTTTCTTTCCTATGATTTGCATCACTTAGAAATAAGAGTCGGAAAATGATTATAAACGGTTAAAATAACCGACTTCTTATGGAATTTTAACATATTTTTATTAACATTTCATTAAAAAACTTGTAATTTTTGCTCCATGATGATATCATTATACTATAAAGCAAATAAAAATTCCATAGGTTGAGGTGATTTTTTTGAATTTTTCCGTAATTTGTGCAAGTGACCGTTGCAGTAAAAAGCTTTGTGAAGATAAAAGCGGTCCCCTTATTAAGGAAATGACCGAAGCTTTAGGCGAAACACTCTCTTATGAAGTTTTACCTGATGATAAAATAATCCTTGTCGCAGCTATGAGAAAAATTTGTGATGAAATCAAGCCTGATGTTCTTTTCACAACCGGCGGCACGGGTCTTGCCCCAAGAGACGTCACTCCCGAGGCAACAAAAGCGGTTATCCAAAAGGAAGTGCCCGGCATAAGTGAGGCAATAAGGCAAAAAAGCCTTGAAATTACACCTATGGCTATGCTTTCAAGGGGCATTAGCGGAATACGGGGCTCAACGCTTATTATCAACCTACCCGGAAGCCCTAAAGCCGTTAAAGAAAGCCTTGAAGTAGTTTTGCCCGTTCTCCCCCACGCAGTTGAAACCTTAAAGGGCGAAACACTTTCCTGCGGAGGAAATTACGGCAAATGAGTATAAAAGTTGAAACACAAGGCTTTGACCTCAAGGATTTTTCCGTTGCAGTAGTCGGGCTTGGCGGTTTAGGCTGCAATGTTGCCACTCACCTTGCAGGAAGCGGTATAGGTAAGCTCTACCTGTGTGATTATGACAAGGTAAACAAAAGTAACCTTAACAGACAATTTCTTTACACAAATGAGGATATAGGAAAGCTTAAAACTCAAAAAGCAAAAGAGAAGCTTAGACAGTATGCTCCCGAAACTGAGATTATTACCGAAAACAGGAAGATAACAAGCGAAAGTGACCTTGAATTTATTTTAGGCTGTGATGCGGTTATTTCCTGCGTTGACAACGGCGAAACAAGGCTCATTGTCGAAGCCTTTTGTAAAAAGAACAACCTGCCTCTTACCGAGGGCGGAATTGACGGATTTTACGGTGCAGCTTATCTTTATATACCCGAGAAAACCTTACCCCCGTCACAAACAGGAATTTTCACAAGCGGAAAAGCTAAAACAAACATAAGCCCCGTTGCAGGAATAATAGGCTCACTGCAAGCGGCACTTACAATAAAGTACTTGCTTACTAAAGATGCAAATTTAAGCGGAAAGCTTTTAATATATGATGAATATAAATTTGATACATTAGATTTAAGAGAGGTGCTAAAATGACAAACTACAAAGGCTATATGGGAAAGGTGCTTTTTGTTGACCTGACAAAAAAAACCTACGGAGAATTCCCATGGACAGATGAAGACAGAAAAAGAACGGTCGGCGGTAAAATTATGGCGGCTGACATTCTTCTCAACCACATCAAGCCCGGTATGAAAGCTTTTGATGAGGATAACTGGCTTGTTATCACAACAGGTCCGCTTACCCGTTGCAAGTCCCCCTCATCAACACGTTTTAACATTTCAACCGTGTCTCCCCTTACAGGTATTGTTACCTCGTCAAACTGCGGCGGTTATTTCGGCAGAAGACTTAAAAAAGCCGGCTGGGACGCTATGGTTATTACCGGCAAGGCCGACGAGCTTACCTGGATTGAAATTAACGAGGACGAGGTTACTTTCCACGATGTGCCGGAAATGAAAGGTATGCTCACGGGTGAGGCTCAAAAACATCTCCCCCCTCACATTGGTAAGCTTGTAATCGGTCCGGCAGGTGAAAACAAGGTTTCCTATGCCTGCGTTTTCAGTGGTGAAAGAACTGCCGGCAGAGGCGGTGTAGGTGCGGTTTTCGGTGATAAAAACCTTAAAGCTGTTACTGCAAGAGGTCTTAAAGAGCCTGAAATTTACGATCAGGAACGTCTTGATAAAATCAACGAACAGTGGAGAAATACACTGCTAAAGCACCCCATTACAGGTGCTCAGCTTAGAAAATTAGGTACTGCCGGTCTTGTGGCACCTATGCAGGCTCACCGAATACTTGCCACAAAAAACTTCAGTGAGGGACGTTTCGACAACTTTGAAAAAGTATCAGGTGAAGAACTCAGAGAAAAGCACCTTATCAAACACGGCGGCTGTTATTCCTGTCCTATGAAATGCGAAAGACGTGTCAACTTCAACGGTAAAAACGTCAAAGGTCCCGAGCTTGAAACCTTAGGTCTTTTAGGTCCCAACCTTTTGAACGACGATATTGAAAAAATCATCAAATGGAACTACGAGCTTGACGAATTGGGTATTGATACAATTTCCTGTGCCGGCTCAATTGCCTTTGCTATGGAGTTACAGGAAAAAGGTATGTGGGACTGCGGACTTCACTTTGGTGAAACCGATAATTTAAGTGAAGTTTTTGAGCTTATTGCTCACCGTGAGGGTATTGGTGACGACCTTGCAAACGGCACCCGTGTTATGAGTGAAAAGTTTGGCGGTAAAGAGTTTGCAATTCACGCAAAAGGTATGGAATTGGCCGCTTATGAGCCACGCGGTGCTGTCGGTCACGGCTTAGGCTATGCAACAGCTAACAGAGGCGGCTGCCACCTCAATGCCGGCTATATGGTTGTTCTCGAAGGTCTTGGCTTGAATATGGACTCATACACTCCCAAAGGTAAGGCAGGTCTTGCAGTGGCTTTCCAAAATGTTATGGAAGCAGCTTCAGCGGCAGGCTTTTGTGTGTTCACTTCCTACGCAATTTTGCCTTGGTTCCTTGTAGGCAAGCCCACAAGCCTTATGACAAGAGCCGTACAAACCGTTTTCAAATTTTCGACTCCCTTTACGTTTATTGCTTCACGCTTTCCGGAAATTTTGCACCTTAACATTCCCCTTGTGCAATATCCCCGTGTGCTCAATGCCGCAACAGGTATGAAGTACACCATAGGCGATTTTCTCAAAAACGGCGCTTACGGCTACAACGTTGAAAGAATTTGCAACATTATTTTAGGTCAGGAGGTAGGCCCCGATGCCGACACCCTGCCAAAACGCTTAACCGACGAAGAACAAGTGCCCGGTGACAAGCGTACAAAAGTACCCCTTGACAAAATGAAAAAGAGCTACTACCTTATCAGAGGTTGGAAAGACGGTGCACCCACTCCCTTTACAATTAAGCGTCTGGGAATAAAATTACCCGAATGTGCAAAGGAGGTTTATCCCTATGGTAAAGGTTAAAATTTTCGGCGTACTTCGTACCACAATCGGTTTCGGCTACCTTGAGGTTGAAAGCAGTACAGTAGAGGATGTTTTCAAAGAAATCTCAAAGATTATGGAAAAGCGTTATTATGAGGATATTGAAAATACAAAAGAGGCTGAAAAAGACCCCAACTACAAATACAAACCCAAACGTAACGAGGCACTCACTCCTCACAAAGAGCTTAAATTCGGTGATGCCATTGTTTATGTTTCAGGTGACCGCTGTATGAAAAAGAAGATGAAGCTAAAAGGTGACGAAGAAATCTGGCTTTTAAGTCCTGCGGCAGGCGGTTAAAAACCACATAAGCAATAAATTAAAATAAAAGTGAAAAATCACTTGACAACTCGCTTTATTATTTGTATAATTATCAAGGTTAATGAATATAAGTTAATAAAGCACGCCGCTGTGGTGGAATAGGCAGACACAAGGGACTTAAAATCCCTCGGTAGCGATACCGTACCGGTTCAAGTCCGGTCAGCGGCACCAGGAGAAAGCACACATTTGTCAAGTTTCAAATGTGTGCTTTTTCAAATTAAATATGCCTTACGGCACGTAAAAAGATGCTTGACATCATGAAGTTGCTCCATAATGAAGTGCCCTATTGACGTTTGGGCACATTTAACTTCATTTTGTTTAAAAGAAACAAAACTTAAAATTATACCGTAAGCTAACTTAATAATGACAAAGCCGATACTTCATTAAATTATTGACATTCTATGTATTTTAATAAAGGAACTTCATAAATCGGGATTTACGGAGGTGTTTATAAGTGATAGAAGTAAAATTTTATGACAGCATAGATGATAAATTATTGAAATTTGCAGTTATAATCTCTAAAACAAATGATAAATGGATATTTTGTAAGCATAAAGAAAGAGATACTTATGAAGTCCCCGGAGGACACAGAGAAAGTGGTGAAGATATTTTATCTACCGCCAAACGAGAATTGATGGAAGAAACAGGTGCGACAGATTTTACTATAAAACCGATTTGTGTATATTCTGTTAAGGGAAAAACAAGAGTAAGCGAAAGCATTGACGATGAAACATTTGGTATGCTTTTCTTTGCAGATGTATTTTCTTTTAAAGAGATAAACAGCGAGATAGATAAAATTTTAATTACCGATAATTTAATAGAAAATTGGACATATCCGCTAATTCAGCCCAAACTAATTGAAGAAGCAAAAAACAGAGGTTATTTATAACTTCATCAAAATAATTATTATCTTGAGGTGAAAATTATGAACAAATTCAAGACATTTTTAAAAGTATTACTTTCATTGATTTTAGTGGCTGTTATTACGGTTAGTTTTATATATTTATTTTACTATCCGCGATACCTCAGCAATAAAAGAGAAATTTTGACATCTACACCGTCATACACCGAAAAAATCAGCGTAATGACCTATAATATCCGCTGTCATGCAATTGATGACCTTGGAAAGAAATCTTGGTTCTACCGTGCAAATCATGTTGCAGACACAATAGAAAAAGCTGAACCGACTATCATCGGTTTTCAAGAGGTAACCTCTTGGCAATACAAATATTTATGCAAAACCCTTACATCTTTTGACTCAATTATTACATACCGCGATAATACTCCCCTTTACTCCGAGGGCTGTCCCCTGTTTTATAGAACCGACTTGTACAGCTTAGTTGATAAAGGCTCTTTCTGGCTTTCCGAAACCCCTGAAGTCATGAGTAAAGACTGGGGTGCCGCTTGTTACAGAATTTGCACCTATGCAATTTTAAAAGATAAGGCTACGGAAAAAGAATTTGTTGTGTTTAATACTCATCTTGACCACGTAAGCGACGAGGCGAGAATTAAAGGCATACAGGTTGTTTTGGATAAAATTAAGCAGTTCGGTTCAATTCCTGCTGTTTTAATGGGTGATTTAAACGCATCGGAAGACAAAGAAACTTATATCAAAGCGACCGAATACTTCCTTGATGCAAAATATCAAACTGAAAATACAATGTCAAGCTGTACATACCAAAACTGGGGTAACGACCTCAACAGACCTTGTATTGACTATGTTATGCTTACAAAAGATAGCTTTGAAGTAGATTCTTATAAGGTTATAACCGATACTTTTGACGGTGTATATGCAAGCGACCACTTTCCGATAGTTGTATCAATGGAATTGGATTAAATAGTTAGGCAATAATGTCACAGTTATATTTGCAAAGCAAATACTATATAGCAAAGCTACTTCATATCCACAGAATATTTCATTCACCGTAAGGAAAATTACATTTAATAACCCCCGAGATTCACATTGAACTGCCCCAAATTGTGCGGACAGTACAAAAGTCCCCTCATATGGTGTAGA
>JBJEOK010000015.1:0-15649 GCA_051880695.1 Acutalibacteraceae bacterium
CTGCCGATGTAATCGGCCCGTGGTGCTCGGCTGTCTGCCGTTACCCTTAACTTGTATTAAGCGGTGTAAAGTTTGCCTTTATATAACTTTGTCCCGTGATGCTCCTGCCGATGTAATCGGCCCGTGGTGCTCGGCTGTCTGCCGTTACCCTTAACTTGTCTTAAGCGGTGTAAAGTTGCCCTTAATATAACTTTGTCCCGTGATATTCCTGTCGAGGTACTCGGCTCCGTGACGCTCTTGCCGATGTAATCGGCCATTTTCATATAATTTATTGTATTTATAACGAGATGTTGCATAAATATTAAAATGTCTTAATGTTTTAAATCTTATATTGCAAAATTGTAAACGCAGTGTTATGATTATTTAAAATATATTATTTTTGACAGGAGCGAAATATGAATTTCACTATATCTAAACAAGCAATGCTTGACGGCATGAACACTATGAATTCTTTTGGCACAAGGCTTACCGGAAGCAAAGGACACACTGATTTTATCAACTGGCTCAAAGCTGAAATCACAAAAATGAATATTCCCATTTTCAGCGACCCCTTTTATTTCAACCGCTGGGAAGAAAAGCGTTCCTCCATTGAGCTTATTGACGGTGATGAAAGAATTGCTGTTCCTGTTTCTTCGGCTTATCCCTATTCGGGTCAGACTTCACCTGACGGAATAACTCAGGAGCTTGTGTACGTCAGCAGTATCAGTGATATTCCCAAAACAACGGGTAAAATTGCTGTTTTCAGCATTAACAACATAAACTTCCTGCCCAGTGAAATAGCTTTCGATAAGCGTTCAAGCTATCCTGAAGATGTTGTGCTCGAAAAGAAGTATGAGGGACCTGTTATCACAAGCTTTGTTCAGTGCTTTCAAGGTATTGTATCAAAGCTTACAAATGCAAAGGCTGTAATCCTTATCTGGAAAGGCTTACATGATGATATGATAAAGGGTCAGTACCTTTCTTTTATTATGGGTTACCAGAATATTCCGATGCTTTGGGTTACCGAGAGCGACGGAGAAAGAGTTATTGATGCCGCAAAGAATCATAAAAAGGCAAACCTTGTTCTTGAAGCAGAAATTGAAGAAAATGCCTTTACCGAAAGCTTTTACTGTATTTTAAAGGGTAAAAATCAAAAGGAAAATGTTATTGTCAACACCCACACAGACGGTACTAACTGTGTAGAGGAAAACGGCCCCATTGCACTTTTGGAGCTTATGAGGAATATGAAAGACCAAGAGCTCGAGAGAACTCATATTTTTGTTTTTACAACGGGACATTTCCGTTTACCCCGTTTCAAGGATATAAGAACAGGCTCGTTTCAGTCTGCATCCCGTTGGCTTGCCATGCACCGCGAGCTTTGGGACGGTAGGGGCGACCACTTGAAATGTGTTGCAAACCTTACTGTTGAGCATCTCGGCTGTAAGGAATGGCGGGACATTGACGGTGAGTATAAATATACAGGTAAGCCGGAGGTTGAGCTGGTTTATACAGGCAACAAATTTGTTGATGAGCTTTATATCGACACGGTTAAAGAGAGGAAAAATGTGCGTACAATGACTCTCAGGGGACATAATGCACTTCATTTCGGCGAGGGACAAAACTTCTTTACTATGGGTGTTCCTGAAATAAGCCTTGTTCCTGCCCCTTATTATCTCTGCGTAATAAGTGACAGTCACGAAATGGAAAAATTCGATATTGACCTTATGACGGAACAGACTGAAACCTTTGGTAAGCTGCTTGAAAAAATTGAGCACATCAGTGCAAAACAACTTGGCAGGAGTGATTTTTATTCAATAGTAAAGGCTAAGAGCGTTTCCGGCGGATATGATTTCAGTCTTGGCGGACTAATTGAAAAAATCTCAGCGACGGTTAAAAAATAAAAAATGTCGGGACTCACTTATCAGTGAATCCCGATTTTTAATTTGCTTTATTTTTTATCTTATCAAGCAAGCTCTCTGCCCATTAAAACACCCATTACGGAAGCCATCATCAGACCTCTTGTCCAGCCAGAGGAGTCGCCGAGGCAGTGAAGACCCTTTACATTGGTGTTGAATTTTTCATCCATTTTAACTCTGTTTGAGTAGAATTTAAGCTCGGGGGAGTAGAGCAGTGTCTCAGTTGATGCAAAGCCGGGTACAACGTGGTCCATAGCCTTAATGAAGTTGATAATGTTCATCATTGCTCTGTAAGGCATAGCGGCGGTGATGTCACCTGCAACAGCGTCGGGGAGTGTGGGCTTGACGTTAGCCTGTGAAAGCTCTTTTTCCCAAGTTCTCTTGCCGTCAAGAATGTCTCCGAAGCGTTGAACCAGAATGTGACCTGCACCGAGCATATTTGTCAATTCGCCAACCTTTTTAGCATATTCAATAGGCTGATTAAAGGGGTAGCTGAAATTGTGCGAAACAAGAATTGCAAGGTTGGTGTTGTTGCTCTTGAGGTCTTTGTAGCTGTGTCCGTTAACAACAGCAAGGTCGTTGTCATAGTTTTCCTGCGAAACAAAGCCGCCGGGATTTTGACAGAAAGTTCTTACCTTATTTTTGAAAGGCTGAGGATAACCGATAAGCTTTGATTCGTAAAGCACCTCATTGACCTTTTCGATGATTTCGTTTCTTACCTCAACACGTACACCGATGTCAACGGTTCCGGGCTGATGAGCAATATCATATTCGGCACAGATTTTTTCAAGCCAATCTGCACCGCGTCTGCCGGTAGCGATAACAGTGTGGTCAGCTTCAACGGTCATCTGCTCACCCTTGCTGTTTTTAAGGTGAACGCCTTTACAAGCACCGTCTTCAAGAATAATGTCATAACATTCGTAGCCGAAAATGATTTCAACACCGTTATTTATAAGGTACTGTTCAATTGCGTAGTAGATACTCTGTGCTTTTTCGGTGCCCATGTGTCTTATGGGGCAGTCAACAAGCTTTAAGCCTGCCTGAATTGCACGCATACGAATTTCTTTAACCTCCCGGCTGTTGTTGATGCCCTCGATATGAGTATCTGCACCAAACTCAAGGTAAATTTTGTCGGCATAGTCAATAGTCTCCTGAGCTAACTTGTCACCGATAAGCTGGGGAAGGTCGCCGCCTACCTCACTGCAAAGGGAAAGCTTTCCGTCGGAAAAAGCACCTGCACCGGAAAAGCCTGTGGTAATGTGGCAATAGGGCTTACAGTTAACACATTTTTGTGTTTTGTCCTTGGGACAGTGCCTTTTTTCAACAGGTTGACCCTTTTCAACAATCACTATGCTTTTTTTGCTGCCTTTTTTGAGCATTTCAATGGCGGTAAAAATACCGGCAGGGCCTGCACCGATAATAACAACATCTTTTTTCATTGGTTTTCCTCCGTTTATGTATTGTGACATAATTACAGCCCTTTGTATGCGGAATACAAAAGGGCCTTTTTAATATTCCGTTACAGTATAACATATTACAACGGAATTGTCAAATTTGTTTTTTATGTAAGTTAAATTTAATCGTCATATTCAACGGGGGAAATGACAGGCTTACCGTCTCTGTCTAAAAGTACAGTCAATCCTCCTGCGTTGCCTATTTCACGGAAGATATAATTCACACCGGTTTGTTTGTCTACCAAAATTTCCACATAGTTTAGTCCACCCTGTGAATATACTGTTTCAAATCTGTTATTTTTAGCCATTATATACCTCCAAAGCTTTTATTTTGATATTATATTAGTTCAACCTCGATTTTACAATAGTCACCCTCGATTTTTTTACTCTCGGCAAAAATTCTTGCGATGAAAATAACCTTGTCCTTGTAAACCTCACAGTAGTAACCTGTACCGCAGTTTCTGATACCGAAATTATTTTCTTTTCTGTAACCGGGCACTGAAAGAGAAACCACATTGTTTTCCTTGTTCAGCACTTCAAAGACTTTTTCAAAAATACCGCCGTGAAGATGTCCGTTAATGAAAAAGACGTTCTTATATTTTTCCATGACGGCTCTCACTTGGTCATTTTGTTTGCCCATATCACCTGTTTTCCAAACCTCGGGCAGACCGTGAGTGTTTGCAAAGGGCTGATGACACATAACAAAGGCAGGTTTACCGTCTTTAGTGGCTCTTTTAAGCTCACTGTCAAGAAAAGCTATTTGTTCGTCAGTGATGTGTGCTTTTTCAAGTACACGCTTTTCGGTGCATATAACAATAAAGGTGTAGCCCTTTATGTCCTTGCTGTAATAGCTTTTACCCTTTGTGTCAATGCCGAGATACTCATTGACCTTATTCATAATAATTTTTTGGTTGCGGGTATAGAGAAAACGTGCATCGTGGTTGCCCATAGTGATGAAAAGGTTTTTGAAAGCTTTTTGCTTGTTAAAAACTCTGAAAAAGCGTTCATATTCACTTTTTTTGCCGTAGTCGGCAATATCGCCTGCCATTAAAAGGGCGTCAAAGCTTTCCTTTGAATTTTCCGCGTCGGTGAAGATGTTTTGCAGGTTCTTTTCGGCGGCATCGCGGTCGGGCAGGTGAGTGTCTGCCATAGCACAAAATGAAAGCAGACAGTTTTTGCTGTCGGCGAAAGTTATGGGGTCATTGTTTTCTACTTTAAAAACAACATCATACTTTGGATTCATAGCTTTGATTTGGTTTTTGTATTTATCAATAAATGTGCTAAAGGACATAAGTTTTCCCCTTTATGTTTTACTAAAAGTCAGCTTTTTTTGATTATAGCAGTGATAGGTCGCTTTGTCAATTTATAAGCATAGCATTAAAGCAATATAACCGCCACATAAAAACTCTCCGACTTTTCTTCATCGGAGAGTCTATGTATTTTAAATTTAATATTTTTGTTATTTATTATATTATTAAAATGTTTCTGTGTATCCCATTTCTCCACTTGTTGTTTTTTATTTATAAACTTTCTGTTTCAGCAATCATTTTAAGGGTTGACGTTAATTTAATTTTTTTATTTTGACCTTAAAATATCTTTTACTCTTTAATTTAACTGTTTGTGAATGCCGTTATTCCCAAGCTTCATATTTTAAAAGCTTAATGCCACTACATCCGGCATTTTCTTCCACGGAATTTTTTAACGGCTACGGGATACTTTGTTTTTGATTTTTTTTCTTTTGTTTTTATTTCTCTCTTATGTTTTCTTCATTTTCCTTTTTTAAAAGAAGGGTGTTTTCTCAGGACACCTTTATATATTTTTGTCGGTTAAGTCCGATCTGATAATCATTTAATTGCTTTAAGCTTTTGTTCACTTAAAGATAACTTTTGCCATAACTGACTTGCCATAACTGTTTTTTAATTATATGTTATCAAACCGTACTTTTTATACTAAGTACATTGGTAACACCTCTTTCTTTGTTTTTGTGTCTACATTATAGCTCAGTTGGAGTTAATAGTCAATAGTTTTCAACAAAATATTTTAATTTTATATAAAATGCACAATAAAAAAGGATTGACCCTGCTTTCAAAAGGCTGAAAACAGGGCTTTGTTACTGATAAAATTATGTTAATTTTTAGTCAATTTCACTAATCAGTCGTGGAAGAAAAGGGGGAGCTCCTCAAGGAAAATGATGTCATCACGCTTTGAGGCGTCACCCTCGGCGAGAATAGCTGCCTTTGCAACAATATTTGCGTCAAACTTTTGGGTAAGCTTTTCTGTTGCAAGCAGTGACTCACCTGTGCTGATAACGTCATCGAGAATAACAACTCTTTTACCCCTGAGCTTTTCGCCCTCAAGGCTGTCAAGGTAAAGGGTCTGCTCCTGGGAGGTTGTAATGGACTGTACGTGAACGCTTACCGGGTCTTTCATATAAAGCTTTGCACCCTTGCGGCAGATGAAATAGGGCTTACCGCTTTGACGTGCCATTTCGTGAGCCAAGGGTATAGCCTTAGCCTCGGGAGCTACTATGTAATCAAATTCGGGGCATTTTTTAAGCAGCTCTGCGGCGGCGGCAACGGTCATTTCAACGTCACCGAAAATAACAAAGCCTGCAATATCAAGCTTGTCATTAACTTTGCAGATAGGTAATTCTCTTTCAAGTCCGGCAATTGTCATTTTATAAAAATCCATAATGTTTTCCTTCTTTCTGAAAATATTTACCATAATATTATAGTATCTTTGACACAAAATTTCAAGCAAAAATAATATTTACTTTATAAAACTTGACAATTACTTTTTTATTTGGTTAAATTATAGTATTAAGTTTCAGTTTAATTTTAATGGATATGTATATAAGTTATAGGAGTAAGACAGTGGATTTTGATGAAAAACAGTTGAAGGCACATATTAAAGGCGGGAATTTTTTACCTGTCTACTTAATTGTGGGCGATGAGGATTACCTGAAAAAATATTATACCGACTTACTTATGCAAAAGGCTGTCGGCAAGGAATTTTTTGACCTTAATTTTGAAGCTTTTGATGGCAAGGGTTTTGACCTTAAAGAGGTTTTTGAAGCGGCAATTGTTATGCCCTTTATGGGTGATAAAAGGGGCATAACCGTAACGGACTTTAAGCTTGAGAGTATAGGTGAAAGGGATTTATCGCTTCTTAAGGACTATCTTGAAAATCCAAGCGAAAGCACAGTTATAGTCTTTTTTCAGCAAAGCCGTGAGTTTTCACTTTCTAAGGCAAAAAAGGCAGTTGACCTTATAAGAAAATTCGGTGCGGTTTGTTCTCTTAACAAGCGCAGGGGCAACGACCTTATTAAGCCGCTTATTTCATCGGCGGCAAAACAGGGCTGCACACTTTCGGTTCAGGGTGCAAATTATCTTGTTTCTGTTGTGGGTGACGACTTCAACGTGCTTATAAATGAGCTTAATAAGGTATGCAATTATACGGGGCAAGGAGAGATTTTGCGTGAGCACATTGATGCCGTTGCGGTAAAATGTGACGAGGCTAAAATTTATGACCTTACAAAATTTCTTTTTCAAAAGAATTTTGACAAGGCTTACGAAATACTTTCCGTACTTTTAAGGCAAAAAACCAAGCCGGAATTTATCTTAGGCGTAATAATAGGTACCTATGTTGATATGTACAGGGCAAAGGTGTCCCTCACCTGCGGAAGCACTGCGGAAGCTCTCGGTGAGGCATACGGATATAAAAGCAACACCATTTTTCGCTTGAAAAACGGTGCAAGAGATGCTTCGCGTATGGACATTGATACCCTTAGGAAGTGTCTTGATGTGCTTTACAGTGCTGACTGTGCCTTAAAAAGCACCTATGAAAATGAAGCTTCGATTTTAGAACAGCTTATGGTTAAGCTCTTTCTTGTGCAGGGCGGTGAAAGGGTATGATTAAGCTTTCGCTTCCCGTAATTGTTGAGGGCAAGTATGATGTTATAAAGCTTTCCAATTTAATTGACGGACTTATAATTAAAACCGACGGCTTCGGTATTTTTAAGGATAAAGAAAAGCAACAGCTTTTACGGCGCCTTGCAAAGGAAAAAGGTATAATTCTTTTGACCGACAGCGACAGTGCCGGTTTTATGATAAGAAACTTTATTTCTTCGGTTGTGCCTAAAGATAAAATAATCAACGTCTACATTCCCGACATTTACGGCAAGGAAAAGCGTAAAACCGAGGGCGGTAAAGAGGGTAAGTTAGGCGTTGAAGGTATGACGGAGTCCGTTTTACTTGAAGCTTTTACTAAGGCAGGAGTTCTCGCCGAAAAAAGCGAAAATGAAAAAAGGCGGCTTATTACAAATATCGACCTTTATGAAGCCGGCCTTTCGGGAAGACCCGACAGCTCGTTTAAGCGGAAGCTTTTACTTAAAAGGCTCTGCTTACCGGAAAGACTTTCTACGTCAGCGCTCGTTAAAATTTTAAATACATTTGTAACTTATGAAGAATTTATTGAAACAGTAAAGGAGTTAGAATTATGAGAATAGGTCACGGATATGATGTGCATAAGCTTGTTGAGGGCAGAAAGCTTATTTTAGGCGGAGTTGAAATCCCTCACGAAAAGGGACTTTTGGGTCACAGCGATGCAGATGTGCTTTTACACGCAATTTCAGACGCACTTTTAGGGGCCGCCGCCTTAGGTGATATAGGCAAGCTTTTCCCCGACACCGACCCGGAATATGAGGGCGCCGACAGCCTTTTACTTTTAAAAGAGGTCTGTAAAAAAGTTCGTCAGCAGGGCTTTGAAATTGAAAATATTGATGCAACCGTTCTGGCTCAAGCACCAAAGCTTAGCCCATATATTGACGAAATGCGTTCACTTATTTCTGTTTATACCGACGTGCCTATTGACGCCATAAGCGTTAAAGCCACAACTGAGGAGGGCTTAGGCTTTACGGGTGCAAAAGAGGGCATAGCCGCGCATGCAGTTTGCTTACTTAAATAATACGCTGTAAAAAGGGGATGTTGTTATGGACACAGAAGAAAACAAGCATTTTAAAAGGGACAGCGTGATTTCTTGCCTTGCAATTATCGTGGCAGCTTTGGTGGGAATTATGTACCTTTCTTATGCAAAACAAATTAAAGATAATCAAGCACAAATAACAGCTTTAAAAGGTGAAATCAACAACCTGCGTAATGAATTAAATTCAGTTTATGAAAATGTTGATGAACAAATGAAAGAACAGGCAAGCCTGTTTACTAAGGTTGATTATTCTGTCGGTGATATATCCCAAGACCAAAAGTCAATAAAATGCAATTTTTCTGTTGTGCCGAAAGAAATTACAACGGATATGAAGCTTTTTGTTACCGTAGAGGAAAAAACGGCAGAGTTAAAAAGGGATGGCAATGAATTTAAAGGTACAATTGATGTGGGTATGTTCGTCAAAGCCGACAATTATCCTTTGATTACTGTTGAAACCTCATCGGGTACAAAGACGGAATATTTAGAAAGCGTATATGTTTCCGATATGTTCCAAAGCTATCTTCCCACAATAATTTTTGATTATGAGGGTGAAAGCACCTGTTATGACGATTGCGTAAAAATAAATTATGATTTTACAATCTGTCACGGTGAAAATGACAGCGACGTGACATTTGTTTCTTATGCCTTAGTTGAAGAAATCGAGGACAAGGAAATCAACCGTGAAGATATTACTGACAAAGTAAAACAAGCTGAAAACAATTACGTTATGAATTATGACAGGACATTTACCGGTTTAAAGGGTGAAGTTTACATTGAAGCCGTAGACTCATGGGGCTACACTCATAAAATTCCGGCATACAGTTGGTGGTATGAAGACGGTCAGATTGTTGATGCTACCGCTGTATTTGAAGAAAGCATTTACGATAAAGACGGCAACCTCTTATACGGTGCCAAGCTTTAAAAATCGGGGTGATTACAATTAACGAAGTCAGAGCCAGAGTAATTTCTCAGGAAAAAGGCTTATATAAAATCAGCTATGAGGACAAGGAAAACTTGGCGGAGGTTTCAGGCAAGTTCAGGTTCGAAGCAAGCAGAGCTTCCGATTTTCCCGCAGTAGGTGATTATGTCCTTGCAAGTATGCCCACTGATGGCAGTAACTCTATTATTTCCGCTTTGTTTCCGCGAAAAAGCGTCTTTATAAGAAAAGCGGCAGGCACGGGCAGTCAGGAGCAGGTCGTTGCTGCAAATATTGATACGGTTTTTGTGTGTATGTCTTTAAACAAGGATTTTAACTTGCGCCGTTTGGAAAGATATTTAGCCATGACCTGGGATTCGGGTGCACTTCCCGTTGTTGTGCTCACAAAGGCTGATTTATGTGAAGACGTGCAGGAAAAAGTATCACAAGCAGAAAGCATAGCCTCAGGTGTAGACATTATTACCGTGTCATCGCAAAACAATGATTTTGACAGTGCCTATAAGTATCTTGTTTCGGGCAAAACAGTTGCCTTTCTCGGCTCGTCAGGTGTGGGAAAGTCAACTTTAATCAACAAGCTTATCGGTGAAGATGTTATTGCTACTTCAAAAATAAGAAATGACGACAAGGGCAGACATACCACAACTCACAGAGAGTTGCTTACACTTGAAAACGGAGCCTTTGTTATTGACACTCCCGGAATGAGGGAGCTTGGAATGTGGAACAACGAGTCGGGTTTAAACGAGGTCTTTTCCGACATAGAGGAGCTTTTTTCAATGTGCCGTTTTTCCGACTGTACACATAGCGGTGAACCGGGCTGTGCTGTTTCAGAGGCTTTGGAAAAGGGGTCACTTTCAAAAGAGAGATGGCTTTCATATCAAAAGCTCTCCAATGAAAATGCTTATATATCCAATGAAAATGAATATTTGCATGAGAAAAAGCAAAAATTTAAAGAGATTGCAAAAATCAATAAACAGCGTAAAAAACACGGATAAGCGTATAGCTCAGCTTGCTGACAAAGTTTCTGTAAAAATTTTTACTTGTTAAATTGCACAAAGAAAATATTATAAACGATAAAAACTGCCTTGATATCACGCTTCATCAAGGCAGTTTTATATTATTATTTGCTTGTTTGTTGTCGCTTTTCAGTTGTATGTTTTATTTATCAATAGTGTTTTACTCCGCAGGAGCATACAGGATTGGTTTTGAAAAGCTTATTGAAAAAGTTTATGAATTTCCAGATGAAACCGAAAAATCCTGACTTGTGGCAGTTGCAGGAGCAGACTGTCGGCTTGTCGCTCATTTTAAGACCGCAGGCGTCACACATTCCGTCTTTGTATTCGTCATGGTGACCCTTGGCAGGAATCACCTCGCTGTAAGTATCACCGCACGAGCAGATATAAATCGCTTCGCCGTCCTCAGTGCAGGTAGCTTCTGTCACTATTTCGTCATAGGAGTGTGCGATGGTGTCAACCGCAAGCGTTTCTGCTTTTCCGCAGACCGAACAGATTCGCGCTTTTTCGCCTGTAGTTGTGCAAGTGGGAGCCAGTATCAGTTTCCACTCACCGAAGCTGTGGTTACCGGTTGGGGGAACGACGGAACCCCGGATAAGCACAGCCGAGCAGCCCTGACAGCAGTTGTCACCGGTGTAACCCTCTTTTGCACAAGTGGCAGAAACCTTTCCTCTCAGAAACATTCCACCGTTATGATTATTCGGATTTTTCTCGGTAATTTTGTCATAAGTATAGCCACAAGCTGTGCAAATATATTTTATTGTACCGGTTGAATTGCAGGTCGCCTGTTTAGCAATACTTGATATATAGCTGTGGTTACCGGTTGCTGGAATCGTACTGCCCTTTGTAATTACAACCGAACAGCCTTTGCAGTAGGTGTCGCCGGTATAGCCCGCTTCTCCGCAGGTGGCAGACTTGACATTTTTCAGTTCCGTGCCGCCGGTGTGGTTATTTGCATTTTTCGCGATCGTTTCGGTGTAAGTATTGCCGCAGGTTTTACAGGTGTACTTTTTGGTGCCGGTTGAACAGCAGGTAGCGGCAGTCACGATTTGTGAAGTATAGCTGTGGTTACACGTCCAGTGGGCGTAAAGGGTTTGATTTGTCGCCGGATATTTCGATGCTGATGTAATTTTGGTACCACCTGTTGCTGAGGTGTACCAGCCTTCAAAGGTGTAGCCAGTTCTTGTCGGGGTCATCAATGTTCCATAGCTTTCATTGTAATGCATACCCCTCATGCAAGGTGAAAATTCTGTTCCGCTTGAAGTGGAAGAAGGAAGTTTCTCGATTTTAACTTTTATCTTTAAATTCGAAAACGTTGTTGTTCCTGTTCTTTTCCACAACCATGTATGTATTCTCTTCACTTCAGAAGCAGTTGTAGAGGTAAAAGTCCATGTTTTGGATGTGTTTGAACTAAAAACATCTAAATAAAGTCTGCCGCTCACCCCGTTTCCATCGTTTTGACACGCTTCAATGACAAAAGTACCATTTGATATCGAACCAGAAAGAACAGTTGCTGTAACTTTATAAGAAGTGTCCTTTGCGGTTGTAAATTCATAACAATCAACAATTCCGCTTTCAGTCAATGTACCATTTAATGTCATTATATTGTTCGATAAGTCATATGAATAATTCACGCCGTTAACAGTCTTACTGCTTTTTGTCGGTTTATAATAATTGGTTCTAACACCATCATGGTTAACATCAAAGTATAGTTTATATGCCGTTCGAGAAAAATTCAAGACAACTGCTTTATTATTATCAATCGTACCGGACAACGTGCCTGAACTTATGCCATTATAGGTTATACCTGTAGAAGCTTTTATATCTTTAATTTCATATTTTGATCCATATGCATGCATTTTGCAATAGTCACTGACATCATTTGCAACCATTGTTCCGTTTATATAAACATCGCAGGTTCCGTAGTTAGACAACCATCCTTCACTTACTCCATCGAGAATTCCGTTAACATCAAGAGAATATAAATTACTGCTAAAAGTCGGTCTAATGTCTGTGTTTTCGTTAACTGTACCTGAATATGTTCCGCCTGCATAAGCGAAACCATTTGGACAACGTATATCTTTAACCTCATAAGTCGTACCGCCACGAACAACATTCGCATAATCTATCGCATCATCTGCCACCAACGAACCGTTTAAATACAGATCAAATGTAAAGCCTGATTTTCCGGACATATAAGTTGTTCCGTCAATAACGGTATTTATATCAAGAGAATACGTCGGTGCGGGACTGATATTCACCGTTGTCTGATGCAATAAAATATTTGCACCTCCTCCGACATTGATGGCATAAATCGAAACCGTTTGTTCACCGGTTTTGTCGGTTTGGATATTTTCATCAAAACCGTGATAATTTCCGCAGCCGTAAACATTATTTACATCTGTTCTCTCTTTGTTTGCATACAGCCAACCATGTCCCTCGTCTCCGATATAAACATGAATATTAAGCTGTGCTGCCATATCATCGGCATCAAATGCCCAACCGCTAACATGAACAAACCCGGCTCCGCCCCACACACTGTCAACACAGCCGTTCGGATTGTTGCTGGGGGTGCCTCCGCTGAAATTTGGACGGATATAACCCCAATAGGACTTTGTACCGCCCTCTGCATTACTGTACCAGCTTTTGTTATATGACCAGTTTGTCTTTTTCTCAACATACAAGCCTGCCATGTTCTGATGATAGGATGTTGTTCCACCGGCATAAATTGCCACGTGGCCGTATTTAGCACCTGTGTAAACTAATATGTCGCCCTTTTGCGGCACACCTTGATATACTCTGCTCCAACCGCTCGGTACGGAATTGGTTGCATAATCACAGCCGTTGCCGCTGACAGCGGAATAACCCAGATATTGATAATATGCCTGAATCAATGCGACGCATTGACCTGTACCGACTTTTGAGCCCAGCTTTGCTTCACACCAGGACATTGCTTCGTCGGCTGTTTTTGATGTTGCACTTGCCTTGATAGCCGTACCGCCGATATTCGCCATTGGTGCAACACCCAAGAGCATTACCACCACCAACAGACTTGCCAAAATTCGTTTTAGATTTTTTCTCATTTGTTTTTCCTCCCGTTTTTAAAGCAAAATGTCTAAAATTGCTTTTTAGAATTAACAAAGAACTGAATTCTTCGTTTATTGACATTATATATCTTTATTTTCCTTATGTCAATACTTTTATATCTTACATTTCTCTAATTTTACATATAAAAAGATTTATACTATATATAAAAGGGAGTGAATGAAATGGATTATATGGAATGGTTTTCTCAAAGACTGGCTTATCTCAGAATGCAAAAAGGTGTTTCCGCAAGAGACATGAGCCTTTCGCTTGGTCAAAGCGAGAGCTATATCAACAAGATAGAAAATCGGCGCACTTTGCCGTCAATGTCAGGCTTCTTTTATATCTGTGAATATCTTGAAATCACACCAAAGGACTTTTTTGACACGGACGTCGCTTCACCTCATTGTTTTTGTGAAATTGAAAAGGAGCTGAAAAAGCTCACGCCTAAGCAATCTCAGCATATTCTCTTCCTCTTAAAAGATATCAACGCAGTAGGGCAGTAGCTTTGATATTTCATATTTTATTTCAAAGCACAAAAAGAGGGCTGAAAAAGCCGCCTGATGTTACAGAAAGTTCAATAGATTTAGAAAACCGTATTTTACACATATTTTTACATTAAAAATAAAATAAAGAACAAGCAGTTGCATAAATCACAACTGCTTGAACAAAAAATCCATTTTAACTTTTACCCCAATTATTGACAAAGAGCCATAAAACGAGAGAGCAGGCACAAAACCTGCTCGATACATAGAAAATTCGTATAAAAAAGTGAGTGCTCATAAGTACTTTATGAACACTCGATATGGTGCACCTGACACTTTCAAATCCGAACCCAATGCCGACTTTTCAAGGTCGGCAAAGGTTATGGTTTCGGTACTGTCTTTGAAGTTGAAGGTAATTACCATTCTGTCTTCATATAAGAATACCGAGTTTACAAAGTTGTTTATTAAGCTTCTTCTGTGGTCGAGCTTCTTCGGGTTGGGCTTACGGAACTTGTAAAACCAATATAATATCTCCTCACGGGTCAGTTTTGGTCTTGACATTTCCTCTTTCATAATTCTGATTGAAAGCTCACTCTTTTCCGCTTCAAGCTCATCTATTCTCGCTTTGGTTGTTGGTGTTATGATACCTTGTTCCATAGCGGTAATAAGGTTGTTTATCGCTGTAAGCGTCTGTGCATATTGCTTTTGCAGTATCGGGAGAACGGTGCTTTCCTGGTTAAAGGTTTCAAGCGATAGATCTGTCAGATACTCAATCGTTTCATCATTCATGATGAGCTTGCGAACGCTGTCAATAACAAGGTCTTCAATCCAGATCTTTTTGACTGGCTTTTTATCACAGCCCTTGTGATTCTTTACACTTACACACTTGTAATAACGATGTACAAATTTTGTTCTGCTTGTGCCGCTTTCGCCAACCATAAGGCATTGACATTTGCCGCAATAGAGTTTTGTGGTTAAAAGATATTCATCTTCCGCTTTGTGCTTTGCAGGGGCTTTCTTATTCTGCTTCATTTTTTCCTGTACCAATTCAAACAACTCCTTATCTACTATTGCCGGAATTCCTCCCGGTGTAATGACATCTTTAAACTTGTATTCACCGATATATTTTCGGTTGTGCAGCATACGGGCAACAATATCAACATCTAACATGGTTTTCTTGTGAGTACGGACACCTTGGTTATTGAGCATATTTGCAATTTGTTGCATAGACATACCATCGGCATAGCCCTTAAAAGCTAAAACCACTGCCGGTGCAGTAACCTCGTCAATTTCATAATTCTGCTCTTCATCAACTTTGTATCCGATCGGTAAAGTTCCGCCGTTGTATTTGCATTTAAGCGCATTTTCCATCATTCCTCTCGTAACTTTTTCTGCAAGTTCTACCGAATAGTATTCAGCCATACCCTCAAGCAAACTTTCGAGCAAGATACCTTCCGCACCCTGAGATATGGTTTCAGTAATAGATACAACCTTTACGCCGTTCTTTCTCAGCATATTTTTGTAATGAGCCGAGTCATATCGGTTACGGGCAAAACGGTCGAGTTTCCAAACGAGGATAACTTCAAAATTTTTAGAAGAACTGTCTTTTATCATCTGCTGAAATCTCGGTCTGTTGTCGGTTTTAGCAGATAAAGCTCTGTCGATATAGGTATCCATAATCTGAATACCGTTCTTTTCGGCATAGGCTTTGCATTCACGAAGCTGACCGTCAATACTTTCTTCTTTCTGACTGTCCGATGAGTATCTTGCGTAGATAACTCCTATCATATGAATTTTACCT